>NZ_AODQ01000081.1 GCF_000348925.1 Cesiribacter andamanensis AMV16
ACTATTGTGCGCTGGGAGAGCTCTACCGATAATTTTTAGCAGCCAGGTACAGCCCATTGCCCATACGGCAGCCAGCTATACCTATACAAATCTAACGGCCGATCGCTGGTACCGGGCCCTTGTGCAAAACGGAAGCTGTGCCCCGGTCTATAGCCAACCCCTTAAGGTAACGGTTACGCCCGCCTCGCAGGGGGGCAGCCTGGCCGGAGCAGCCACAGTGTGCCCGGGGGCCAACAGCGGCACCCTCAGCCTGCAAAGCCAGCTGGGCCAGGTACTGCGCTGGGAAAGCAGCACCGATAATTTCGCTACCCTAACTACGCTTGAACATACAGGCAGCAGCCTGACGTATCAGAATCTGACTGCTACCACTACCTACCGGGCGGTGGTACAAAACGGAAACTGTGCCGTAGTCTACAGCCAGCCGGCTACCATTAGTGTGCGTCCGCCCCTTGAGGCCGGCCGTGTGGTAGAAGATGCTGTGGTGCTGGAGGGCGATAATGCCGGCAGCCTTCAGTTACTGGACTATAGCGGGCAGATCATTCGCTGGGAGCGCAGCTCCGATAACTTTGCCACCAACATACAACCCCTGGCCAATACCACGGCTACCCAGCCTTACCAGGACCTTAGCAGCACCAGCTGGTTTCGGGCTGTGGTGACGGACGGCTACTGCGGTGAGGTCTTTTCTGCTGCGGCGCGCATCCGGGTAAACCGTGCTCCCATAGCCCGCAACGATACGCTGCTGGTAACGGCCAGCCCCTATGCGGCCTCGCTATCGGTGCTGCAAAACGATACCGACCCCGATGGCGATGGGCTACGGGCCCGCCCCCTGCAGCTGACCACAGCCGCAGGCGGCACGGCTACCCTGGGCGTAAATGGAATGCTCAGCTATACACCCCCCGCCCATTATTTGGGCCTTGACTCGCTGCGCTATACCGTATGCGATGAGGTACCCGAGGCCAGCCTCTGTGCCGAAGCCCTTATTGTGCTGGATGTACGCATGCCGGCTGCCCAGCTGGTGGTTTACCAGGGGGTATCGCCCAATGCCGATGGCAAAAATGACTTCTGGATGATCGAGCACATTGAGCGCTACCCCGAAAACCGGGTGCAGCTCTATGACCGCTACGGTACCCTGGTGTTTGAGATGTGGGGCTATGATAATCAGGACAAATGTTTCTCAGGCCTGGCCAACCGCGGCATACGCCCGGGCGGCAACCAGCTGCCCGAGGGCACCTATTTCTATAAGATCAGTACCGGCCCGGCAGCACCGCTGCTCAAAGGCTATATCGTGCTCAAAAATTAAGGTGGTGTTAAACAGGTATATCATCGGCATAGTGATGGGCTTGTGCATGGGGGCTGCTGGCAGCCTGCAGGCACAGGTGCATCCGCTGTATTCGCAGTACATGCACGATGCTACCGCCATCAACCCCGCCTATGCGGGCAGTGCCGATGCCCTTACCCTAAGCCTGCATGGCCGCATGCAGTGGATCAGTGCCGATGGCGCCCCAACCAACCAGATCCTGTCGGCCCATACCCCCCTGCCGGGCTCCCGCCTGGTAGCCGGCCTGCGCCTGCAGCACGAAAGTGTGGGCAGCGGTCGGCGTATGCAGCTTTCGCCTGCACTGGGCTACCGGCTGCCGGTAGGCAAGGGCCATATCTCCAGCGGCCTTAGCGCCAACATCAACCGCTATACGCCGGGCTACCGCAACCTGCTCATTTACCATGATGATGATGCCGTTTTTGCCCTGCAGGAATCGCAGTGGGTTGTTACACTGGGTACGGGCCTCTATTATGAATCGCCGCTGATGAACATCGGCCTTTCGGTGCCGGAGATTCTGCCGGCCACCCGGCCCGATCAGGAGCGCTCCATCTTTAGCCGGCACCTGCGGCAGTATGTTTTTCATGCCGGCCGGGCCATTCCCCTTGGGGCCGATGTGGTGCTTAAGCCCAATGTGCTCCTGAGTGTGCCCGAGCGGGGCGCTGCCTATGCCGATGCCAACCTGAACGTATTATTCCGAAATGCCCTCTGGCTGGGCGCCTCCTACCGTAGCACACAGCAGCTGGCCGGCCTGGTACAACTGCAGCTCAATGCACAGTGGCGCCTGGGCTATTCCTGGGATATGCCCCTTCGGGAGCAGCAGGGCTATGGAAGTGATACCCACGAGATCAGCCTGCAGTATTCCTTTATTTTTGATCGGTCCGCTGTTCGTTCTCCCCGGTATTTCTGATGGCAGTCTCGCTCAAATACCCCCTTTATGCCTGGCTGATAGGCGGAATGCTGGCGCTGCTCCCCCTTGGAGAAAGTGTGGCCCAGTATGATAACTTCTTCTTTCAGCTCAAACCGGCCGCCCAAAAGGGCAAAATGCTCTACGGCTCAGGGGCCTATGAAAAGGCCATCCCCTATATACAGCAGGCCCTAAGAAAGCGAGGAGAAGATCAGGATCTCAAGATCATGCTGGCCCATGCCTATGCCGTATCGGGTCAGGCCAAGGAAGCTGTAGCCCAGTACCGGCAACTGGCCTCCTCCCAGCAGCTGGAGCCAAAACATCAGCTGGCCTATGCCCATAGCCTGCAGCTGCTGGGCCGGGGCCAGGAGTCGCAGCAGGTCTATGAGCAGTATCTGAGCCAGCTTCAGGGTGATCCCCTTCCCAGCCTGGATCCGGCCGAGCTGCATCGCTCCGCCATCCGCTATTCGGTACACCCCCTTTCTATCAACTCCCGCTACAATGAGTTTGCCCCAGTACTGACCGAGGGCGGCCTGTTCTTTTTATCGGATCGGAAAAAGGGGGCTCTGGTGCACCGCGACTATTCGGGCCACAACACCGACCTGGATGTATACCATGCCGCTGCCAGAAGCAATACCCGTTTTGTAAATGTGCACAACCTGGGCAGCAGCATTAATACTGGCTTGCACGAGGGGCCGGCCAGCCAGGATGCCAATGGTGCACTTTACTTTAGCCGCTCCGACCGCAGCGGCCGCATTACGCTCTGGAAGGCCGAGCCTGCCGATGCGCCCAACCAGTGGTTGCCGGCCAAAGAACTCTCCATAACTGCAGAAGGCAATCTGTTTCATCCGGCCATCAGTGCCGATGGACGCCTGCTCTTTTATGCCTCTGACATGCCCGGCGGCTATGGCAGTACCGATATTTACTACAGCTTTATGCAGGAGGGGGGATGGTCGGCCCCCATCAATGCAGGAGCCCGCATCAATACCCCCGGCAAAGAAGCCTTTCCCAGCCTGCGGGAAAATCGACTTTATTTCTCCAGCGATGGCAAAATGGGCCTTGGCGGGCTGGACATACACGAGGCCTACCTGAGCGGCACCAAAGTGATCATGGTGCGCAATGTGGGCGCTCCGGCCAATTCCGTAGCCGACGATTTTGGCCTGGTGTGGCTGGCCGATGGCAGCGGGGGTTATTTTTCCTCTAACCGCCGCGGCGGCAGGGGGGGAGATGACCTCTACCGGCTCGATTACCACATCATTACCCTGGAAGGCAGCGTGCGCGACAGCACCAACCATAAACCCCTGGCAGGCGTAACGGTACACCTGCAGCAGCCCGATGGCGGCAGCAGGCAGGCAGTGACCAATGAAAGAGGCGAGTACAGCTTTACCCTTTTTCCGGGCGAGGTGTATAAACTAAGCTACGAAGCCAAAGATTACCGTCCCCGCACACTGAGCTATTCTACCCTGCAGGGTAAGCAGTATGGGCGGCGCGATTTTACCGTGTCCCTGGACCGCAAAACCAAGATATTTGTGCTGGGTACTGCCCGTATGCCCGACAAGCGCCGGGCGGCACATGCGCAGATTCTGGTCTACGACCATGCCGGTAGCCAGCCCGATACCCTGGTGGCCAATGAGCGCGGCGGCTACGAAGTGGAACTGGACACCGAAAGCCAGTATACCTTTCTGGTACAGTGCAATACCTGGGGCAATGTGGCCGATTTTGCCACCTCGGAGCGTACCGAGGCCTCGCTCTCGCACTACCTGAATGTAGAGCTAAAGCAACAGCAGCGCTATACGGTTAAAGGCCGTGTGGAAGGAGCCGACCCCAGCCAGCCACTGCTGCTCTGGCTTACCAACAGCCTCAATGGCAGCAGCACCCTGCTCTGGCCAGATGGCAATAGATTTAGCTTTCAGGCACTCTCACTGGCGGCCTACGAGATTTGTGTACAGCAGGGCGATAAGCGCGCCACCCTCTACCTGGGTACCGACTGGCAAAAGCCGGAGCGGCAGGTTGTTCTGGAGCTAAAATAATACAGATGAATTACTGCCCTGAGCCGGCTTAAGGGGGTAGCAAAGCCGGCCGGCAGCTGCCAGCCAGAACTGGCGCACGTGTGCCACGGGCAGCCTTGGCAGGCCCTGTAAAGCCGATGAGGGTTTTAGATAGGGAAGATGGGGAGCGAAAATGGTCCCTCCCGGAGAGATTGGGCATGTGGCTGATCCATAAGAGGTTAAGGGTTGGATGGAGCATGCAGTAGGGATAAAATGCCCATCTAAGACCTCTACAGCCCCTATTTTTTGATACCCGGGCCTGAACAGGGCAGAGGCCCTGCAAATTCTTTTAAAATTTTTATCCAAAAGCATTGCCATATATGCGGGAGCTTTGTTTTTTTATGTCCCGAAAGGGAAGCACATAAACGCGCTTAGCTGTAACACCCCCTTACACAATGCCGTAGGGGCATCATACAAGCGGATAAGCCCTAGAAACTACTATAAGCATTATGCCACAACCGACTAACCCGAACAAAAAGCGCATTATCAAGGACTACGACACCTTGCCGGAGGATATTATTACTCGGGTTAAAATGGAGTATCCCTATGGGTTTGCCGATAACCTGGTTTCCTTTACCAATAAGGAAGGAAAACGGGTATCTGCGCTTCCTTTTGAGACCGAAGACATCTACTACCTTATTCGCATGACGGTGCAGGAAGCACGCCAGATCATCAGCGATGATGAGGATTATGATGATGAAGGCAACCTGCGGGACGATTATGCCGCCGAAGATGAGGAAAGTGGCGAGAGCGAAAGCAGAAGCAGCTACAGCGAGCCTGCTGATGACTCCGACGACCCCTACGATGACTATTGAGATCCCCCTCTATACATGAAGCAGCCCTGCACCAGGCTGCTTTTTTTTGTACCCTGTGGCAAGCCCGCTTCGGCTGCCGTATTGAGGAGAGCGTGTTAAACAATCCGTTTCTAATTTCAGTAGTGCTTTTGTGAGAATACCCCTGTATATCCCCTTGCTTATCCTACTTGCCGGCCAACTCTCCTGTGGTGCGCCGCAAGAGGAAAATGAGGCTGCCCGCTCCTCTGCGGATAGCCTTGCACCCCAGGCCCAGGCTGCCGAGTCCCTGCCCCAGCCGGGGCGCTTGCCAGATACCGATACCCGGATCACCGGCCTTTTGCAAAGCAGCGGCCTGCAGCCCCAGGAAGCCCGGGCCCTGGGCATTGCCGATGCCGCCTACCAGCTCATTTCACAGCACGCGTATTTTTTGCAGGGTACCGATAGCCTGCAGTATTTTGTAGGGCAATGCGTTACGCTCACAGGCCAGCTGCAGGCCAACTGGCCGCAAGAGGCTGATAGACAGACCGCCTACGGGCGGCGCCTGTTTCGGGTAGAGCAGATCACCCCCCATCCGTTTAGTGTTTGCCACTATTCCGATACCTCCGCTACACAACCCCAGGGTAGGGAAGTTACGTATACTGGTACCGTAGCGCGCATGCAGCGCCCGGCACCCGATATTCAGTATGATTACCAGCTCAGGCTCCGGCAGCCCTACCGGGATGATAACCACCCCATAGCGCCCGGCCAGCTGGTGCGCAGTTTGCCCCTGGTGGCAGGTGATTTTGAGGTACTGTCCCGCCTGGAGCAGTCTGTACGCACCGAAGCAGAGGTGCAGGTACGGGGTATACAGCACCAGGGCTATGCCGAGCAGCAGGCGGTGTGGATTGTAGACCTGGCTGGGCCAACACTCTGAGCTTTTTTTGGTACATTTTGTAACGCTTCTCGTATATACTGCCTATATTTTGGCCTTCGTAATCGATTGCATAGCACATAAACGCACTTTTGACCTGGAGCAGGGCTGCCTGTTCCCTAACCAAATTTTTAGATCTACTACCGCATGAACCAAGCCGACATCCGCAAAATCAACAAGATTTTGGTGGCCAACCGGGGCGAAATTGCCATCCGGGTACTCCGAGCCAGCTCAGAATTACGTATTCGCACCGTTGCGGTCTATACGTATGAAGACCGCTACTCCCTGCACCGCTACAAGGCCGATGAGGCCTATCAGATTGGCCGGGACGATGAGCCGCTCAAACCCTATCTCGATATTGAAGAGATCATTTCCCTGGCCAAGCAAAAGGGGGTAGATGCCATCCATCCCGGCTATGGCTTTTTGAGCGAAAATGTGCGCTTTGCCCGCCGCTGCCAGGAGGAGGGGATCATCTTTATAGGCCCGCGCCCCGAGGTGATGGACCAGCTGGGCGATAAGGTAAAAGCCAAAGAGGTGGCCGTGGCCGCCGGTGTGCCGGTGATTGAAGACAGCCACGAACCTCTTACGTCTTTTGACGTGGCCCTGCAGGAGGCCCGGCGCATTGGCTACCCGGTGATCATAAAAGCTGCCGCCGGTGGCGGGGGCCGGGGTATGCGCGTGGTACAGAACGATACAGAGCTCGAAAAATCCTTTACCGAAGCCCGCAACGAGGCCCGTACAGCCTTTGGCGATGATTCGGTCTTTCTGGAAAAATACATCCCCGACCCCAAGCACATTGAGGTGCAGATCATGGGCGATAACTGGGGCAACCTGGTGCACCTCTACGAGCGTGACTGTTCCGTGCAGCGCCGCTTTCAGAAGGTAGTGGAGGTAGCCCCCTCAGTGCTGAGCCAGCCCGCCCGCCAGCAGCTGTGGGAATACGCCCTGCGCATTGCCCGGCATGTGAATTACAACAACGTGGGTACGGTAGAATTTCTGGTAGATGCCCAGGAGAACATCTACTTTATTGAAGTAAACCCCCGCATACAGGTAGAGCACACCATAACCGAAGAAATCACCGGCATTGACATTGTGCGTTCGCAGATCCTCATTGCCCGCAATGTGGCCCTGGATGATCCGCGCCTGTTGGTAGGCCGGCAGGAAGAGATCCAGTGCAGCGGCTTTGCCATTCAGTGCCGCATTACCACCGAAGATCCCGAAAATGGGTTCAAACCTGACTATGGTACCCTGATCGCCTACCGCAATGCCGCCGGTTTTGGCATTCGTCTGGATGAAGGATCCTCCTATCCGGGCATGACCATTTCGCCCTTTTTCGATTCCATGCTGGTAAAGGTATCGGCCTCGGGCCGTACGCTCAAGGGGGCTGCCCAGCGACTCAACCGCGCCCTGCGGGAGTTTCGCATCCGGGGGGTAAAGACCAATATCGGCTTTCTGGAGAATGTGATCTCCAACCCTACCTTTCAGGCAGGAGGGGCCACCGTAGGCTTTATCCGCCAGCACCCGGAGCTGATGCAAATTCCCGAGCGCCAGGACAGGGGTACCAAAATGCTGCGCTACGTAGCCAACGTAACCGTTAATGGCAATCCGGCCGTAAAGAAATTTGATCCCGATCGGCGTTTCCGCACGCCCAAGGTGCCTATCTACAACCGCCTGGGCGAGTACCCCAAAGGAACCAAAGACCTGCTGAACGAGTTGGGGCGGGAGGGCTTTATCAGCTGGCTCAAGGAACAGAAGAGCATTCAGTATACCGATACCACCTTCCGGGATGCGCACCAGAGCCTGCTGGCTACCCGCATGCGCACCATCGATATGCTAAAGGTGGCCGAGGGCTTTGCCCGTCAGCATCCGCAGGTCTTTAGCATGGAGGTGTGGGGCGGCGCCACCTTTGATGTGTGCATGCGCTTTCTCTATGAAGACCCCTGGGAGCGCCTGCGCCTGTTCCGCAAGGCCATGCCCAACATTCTGCTGCAAATGTTGCTCAGGGGCTCCAATGCGGTGGGCTATAAGGCCTATCCCGATAACCTCATCGAAAAGTTCATCGAAAAAAGCTGGGAGACCGGTATTGATGTGTACCGCATCTTTGATTCGCTTAACTGGGTAGAGGCCATGAAGGTGAGCATCCGCGCCGTGCGGGAGCGTACGGGCGCCCTGGCCGAAGCCGCCATCTGCTATACCGGCGATGTGCTGGACCCCCGGGAGACCAAGTATGGGCTGCAGTACTACCTGGACCTTGCCCGCCAGCTGGAAGATGAAGGCGCCCACCTGCTGGCCATCAAAGACATGGCCGGCCTGCTGAAGCCCTATGCGGCCCAATCCCTGATCACTGAGCTGAAAAAGGCTGTAGACCTGCCCATTCACCTGCATACGCATGATACCTCCTCCATACAGCCGGCCACCTATCTGAAGGCCATTGAGGCCGGGGTAGATGTGGTAGATGTGGCCCTGGCCTCCCTCTCGGGCCTTACCTCGCAGCCCAACTTCAACTCGGTAGTGGCCTTTATGCAGGGCCACGAGCGGGAGCTGCCCATGGACCTGCGCGCCCTGAACGACTACAGCAATTATTTTGAAGATGTGCGGGAGTATTATTACCCCTTTGAAAGCGGGCTGAAAGCAGGCACAGCCGAGGTGTACGAGCATGAGATTCCCGGTGGGCAGTACTCCAACCTGCGTCCGCAGGCCACCGCCCTGGGGCTGGAAGACAAGTTTGAAGAGGTAAAGGCCAACTACACCAAAGTAAACCAGCTCTTTGGCAATCTGGTAAAAGTAACGCCTTCCTCAAAAGTAGTGGGGGATATGGCCATTTTTATGACGGCCAACAACCTGACCGAAAAAGATGTACTGGAGCGCGGCCATACACTGAATTTTCCCGAATCGGTAGTAGGATTGATGAAGGGCGAGCTGGGTCAGGCGCCCGGCGGCTTTCCGGCCGATGTGCAGAAGGCGATCTTGCGGGGACAGGAGCCCTTTACCGACCGGCCCAATGCCCACCTGCAGCCTGTGGATTTCGACAAGGATTTTGCCGCCTTCAGGGAACGTTTTGGCGAGCAGGCTACTTTCCTGGAATTTTTGTCGCATCAGCTCTATCCCAAGGTGTTTGAAGAATTCTGCCAGACCCGCAAGCAATACGGCGATGTGATGCACCTGCCCACCCCTGTATTCCTCTATGGCCTGCGCCATGGTGAAGATACGCTGGTGGAGATCGATGAGGGCAAGAGCATCATCATCAAGCTGCTGTATGTATCGGCGCCGGATGAGGAGGGCATGCGTACCGTTTCCTTTGAGCTGAATGGCCAGACCCGCCGCATTCGGGTACGCGACGAAAGCCTGACCGTCACCAAGCATCAGAATCGCAAGGCAACTGCCGAAGGGGAGATTGGGGCACCCCTTCAGGGGCGCATTGCCCAGGTAATGGTGAAAGAAGGCGATGTGGTAAAAGAAAACCAGCCCCTCTTTATCATAGAGGCCATGAAGATGGAGACCACCATTTCGGCCCCCTTTGCCGGTACCATCAGCAAAATACACCTGAGCAGTGGCAGCATGGTTTCGCAGGATGATCTGGTGCTGGAGATCGCCAGCCGCTAAGAAGAAATCCGCGTAAACAAAAAGAGGAGATAGCCTGGCTACCTCCTCTTTTTTTATACTTTATGTTTTCTCAGGCCTGTACCTGCAGCGGCTGTGGCTGCAGGCCGGCATACATCTCCTGCAGTTGGGCCTCCATGCTGCTATAGACCCCGGCTTTCAACTCAGGCAGGTTGGCTACTCCCAGGCTGCTGACCGGCACAGGCGCAAGAATCTGCACCCGGATGGTGCCCGGACGCATGAGCAGGCCCTTTGGCGGCATCAGTCGACCTGCACCGGCTATGGCCACCGGCACCAGCGAGGCGCCTGTTTCCAGGGCAATGCGGAAGGCGCCGTCGTAGAAGGGATTCAGCAGCTGGCGGGTCTTGTTGACTGTACCTTCAGGAAAGATCACCAGAGAAGTGCCTCCCTGCAGCGCTTTTTTCATCTTTATAACACTTTGCAAACGACTTTTGGCATTGGAGCGGTCTACCATTACTGTTACCAGGCGGGCAAAGGGGCCAAAGATGGGGATTTTGCCTACCTCTTTTTTGGAGAGCGTCTTAAAGGCGCCCTTAGTGATGAGGGGAAGCAGGCAAATATCCAGAAAAGAGGTGTGGTTGGGGATGATGATGTAGGATTCCCGGCTACTGAGATGCTCCAGACCCTTTACCTCGTACCAGATGCCGGTAAAGGCACGGAAACAGTGCGCCCACAGATGAAAGCCCCAAAATGAGAGCCGGTTGCCTTCCTTTTTTACCAGCAGTGGCAGCAGCATGAGGGGCGAATATAAAAACATGAAAAACAGGAACACTAAGCCTGCATATGCAGTATATACTAGCAACAGCGGATTTTTCCTCATCAGAATATTTTTAGTATAAATTGTATTTCGGCCATAAAATTTATGTAAGTTTCGCTTTCCTTACATATGTGCATTTTTGGGCGAACAGCAAGATAATTAATTACGAAGATGCAACCACAAAAAGGCAAAGACTTTGTGAAAAACCTACGAGAGCTGAATGACGCCCTTGCCGGTCTGATCAAGAATATCAAGAAAGATATTACGCTACTGGAGAAAAGCATCGCCAGTAACCGCCAGTACCTCAACAAGCCCTATCTGGACAAGCAGCTCAGAGGCAATGACCTGATCCAGGGCTTGCGGGAACACCTGAACTAGGCCTGATTGGCAGGCCTGATGCCCCTCTGTGTCCTTTGATATAGTATATCTGTACCCCTTACGCAACGCATCTACCGCTCCTTACCGGCCCCATCTGCAGTAGCTAACACATAATTACCCGTTTGTCCGCCACAGGCGTAATTACCTGCAAACATGCAGGGACCGCCTTTACTTCCAGTACCCCCTCAAAAGGCAAAAACTCCCCATCCAGGTGCATGCACTCACTTTTTGGGCTCTGGATGCGGATGTGCACGGCCCGGATAATTTCCATGTAGGGGCTTTCATGAATGCTCCCCTGAAACAACCGCATGCCCATGGGCAGCGCCTGCACGGCCGGAAAAGGTTTGAGCAGGCACAAATCTATTTTTCCATCCTGAATATCGGCCTCTGGCGAAATGTAGGCATTGTTGCCGTACTGGCCCGCATTGGCCAGCGATACAACAAAGCATTTACGCCTGAATGTACGGCCATCTACTTCCAGGCTGTAGCGCTGCGGGCTGTAGGTGAAATACTCCTGCAGGCTAAGGCGCACATAGCTGCCAAAGCCCCGCTGGCCGGCACTGGCAAAGAGCCTGCCAATATGCGCATCAAAGCCAAGGCCGGCGGTGCAGAAAAAAGGACGGCCGTTGGCCAGGGCCCCGTCGATCAGGGTAGTGTGCGGCTGGTTCAGCAGCCGAATGGCCTCCACCGTGCTGATGGGAATGCCCAGGTGCCTGGCCAGCCCGTTGCCTGAGCCAAAGGGGATAATGCCCAGGGCGGTTTTACTGTGCATCAGGCCTGAGGCTACCTCATTCACCGTGCCATCGCCGCCTACGGCAATTACGGCATAAGCCCCGGCCTCTGCAGCAGCCCGGGCCAGTTCGGTGGCATGCAGGGGGCGCTCGGTAAGGGCAAAAGTGTGGGTAAATTGCGTTTTATCCAGCAGCTCTTCGGCCAGTTGCGGCACCCGTTCCTTTTTGCGGGTGCCGCTGATGGGGTTCATGATAAAGACCAGGTGTTTTTTAGTATCGGCTTCCAAAAGGGGGGCTGTTAGTTTAATTAAACTGGCTGGCAGTTGCACTACCAAAGGTACAACACGCACTACCTACTATAAAGAAATCGCCAGGCAGTAAAAGGTTTTGGGCAAAGCAAAATGCAGCGGGCTGGAATCTTTTTTTTGGCCGATTCGTTAAAGGGAGTAGATAGGCGGCAAGTTTAAAAGCTTGTCGTATATTTGTTTAACAAATCTATTTATTCACCTCTTTGCTTGCACTTTGGCCTGTTTGTCGGTACGCCGTCAGCAGGCCTCTTTTTTTTTGGCTGACACTTGGCCTATTCCACCTGCACGCTGGCAACCAGGCGCAGGCCAAGCCAGGGGGCGGGGCCAACGTACCGCTGCATATCGCTGATCTTGCTTGCTTCCAGGGGGTGCATAAAGCTGCCTCCTTTGGCCTGGCCCGGACCCAGGATCATTTCGGCTACATTGCCAATGCTGTGCAACAGGCCAAGGCTGTTCTGAAGGCCCTCTGTCGTGGACAGCGGAAATTCAGGCGCCATGTGCAAATCTGCCGGCAGACTGGCCACTACCTGAAACAGGGGTAGATAGGTCTTGCGCAGGCTGCGGCTAAAAGCTTTGCGGCTGGGCCTGGGGTCGGCCAGCCCCTCCCAGGCCTGCTGCGGATCAATGCGCTTGCTGGCCCGCACCAGAAATTCTTTTTCCCGAAAGCCATAGGGATGCCGGCCAATGTAGCGGGTGCCGGCAGCGGCCTGCATCCACTCCTCTTCCGTAGGCAGGCGATACTCTACTACAATACGTCTGCCCTGCAGGCCAAGCGCTGCCAGCTCCCGGGGCTGGTTGATCGCCTGGTTGACTGCCCTGCTGCGCCAGCGGGCATAGGCCTGGGCCTGCTCATAGCTGATGCCCACCACCGGATGGGTGCGGTACTGGGGTGCCCGCAGGTAGTTTTGGATCAACTCGGCAGGAGGCGTTTGGGGATTGACCAGGGTACGCTGTACCCATACGCTTGTGTCGGGCAGCATCTGGCGGTAATAAGCTTCGCCGGAATCGCGGCGGATGTAGTACAGAAATTCCAGCCAGTGCAGGTTGGCAACTTCTGTTTTATCTACATACAGATTGGTGCCTACCTGTACGGTATTGGGAGGGGTAGGGGGGGTGATCTGCTGGGCAAAGAGGGGAAATCCTCCTATAAGCAGCGCCAGGCGCAGAAGTAGTTTCATAGAAACAATAACAGCAATTTTAGCAGATCGTTAGGCCTGGGGCCCTGCAACTTCTTCCCGGCTGGCCTCCAGCCGGCTCCAGATCTCGGGCAGCCACTCCACATGTTCTGGTTTCATAAAGCAGGAGCGCAGGCAGGTGACCCATTCGCCCCGGATCTCAACCCCCTGCCAGCTGGTGGGCAGCAGGCGGGTGGGATAGCGAAACTGAGCCAGGTGCAGGTCCTTTTTTGCTGCAGCTGTAAAGATCTGCTGGCTGAGGCGGGAAATGGTGTCGGTATCGGCTGCCCGGGGGGCATACACTACTATATCAAGGGCTGGCGGCAAAAGGGGCATCCAGTGCGGGCTTTGCTGCAGCTGGTCCCAGCACTGCAGAGCGGCCTGCCGACATTTTTCCAGGTCTTGGGCAAAGGCGCCGCCCTGCTCCAGGGGCAGCAGGCGCTGGGTGGCCCAGAGGGCTACGGCCGCAGCGCCGGGGCGGCTGCACTCCAGGCTGATCTCGCCCAGGTGCAGCTCTTCGGAGGTAAAGTAGGTATAAGGGGAATCATGGCGATAAAAGCGGCCCACTGCCGGGTCCCGGAACAGCACACAGCCGCAGCCATAGGGCTGCAGCCCATGTTTATGGGGGTCTATCACCACCGAGTCGGCCTGAGAGAGGGTTGCAAAGGCGCGCGCAACCTCCGGTTCCAGATTGCCGGCCAGGCGGAAGTACCCCCCGTAGGCGGCATCGGCATGCAGGCGGAAGCCCCAGGTTTGTTGCAGCGCTACCAGCTTATCCAGGGGGTCTACGGCGCCCAGTCCGGTGGTGCCCAGGGTGGCTACCACAGTGCCTACATCCCCCCGCTGCAGCCGTGCCTCCAGAGCCTGCAGGTCCAGCCGGCCCTGTTTATCCACTGCAATTTTTTCAAAGGGAATGCCCAGCACGGCGCTGATGCGCTCATGGGTATAGTGAGCCAGCTCGGAGGCCAGCACGGTTTTGCCCGGCTGAAGCTTGCTGGCCACCCAGAGGGCTTCCAGGTTGGCCATGGTGCCGCCGCCTGTGAGGTGACCCAGGTGCTGGGGCCAGTCCAGCATGGCGGCCAGCTGGGCCACGGCTTCTTTTTCCATCAGGGAGCTGGCCCGCCCGCCATCCAGCGCGTGGTTGTTGGGGTTTACAAACTGGGCCATGGCATAGGCCAGGCGGGCCATGGGGTGGGGCGGCTTCAGCATCTGGCCCACGTACAGGGGGTGGTAGAAGGGAAAATTGTCCTGCATGCGCCCGGCCGTTTCCTGCAGCACCGCCTGCAGTGCTTCCGCATCGGCAGCAGGGGTAAAGGAGGGAAGTGAAGCATAGGGCTCCTCCAGTTTCTGCAGCGCTTCCTGGAGCAAGTGCAGGCTTTCTTTATCAAGCATGGCTAAAAATCTTTAATGCAAGGGATGGCGTACTCACAAATTTGGCCTAATTTCGTAAATTTGCAACGCAAAAACAGTCTTATGGGAAGAGCATTCGAATACCGCAAAGCGCGCAAAATGAAGCGCTGGTCTACCATGGCCAAAGCCTTTACCCGCATTGGGAAAGATATTGTAATGGCAGTGAAAGAAGGCGGCGGCGATCCGGATACCAACCCACGCCTGCGGGCCGTGCTGCAAAATGCCAAGGCGGCCAACATGCCCAAAGAAAATGTGGAGCGGGCCATCAAGAAAGCCACCGACAAGGATACTTCCAACTATGAAGAGAAAGTGTTTGAAGGCTATGCACCCCATGGCATTGCCATCATGATTGAAACCGCTTCCGACAATAACAACCGTACGGTGGCCAACATCCGCAGCCATTTTAACAAAACGGGGGGTAACCTGGGTACCAGCGGCTCGGTGGAGTTTATGTTTGAGCACAAGTGCCACTTTAAGATCGCCAATACCGGCCAGGACCTGGAAGAACTGGAGCTGGAGCTGATCGATTACGGTCTGGATGAGATCTACGAAGAGGAGGACGGTATTATGCTCTATGCCCCCTTTTCAGAGTTTGGCCATCTGCAAAAGGCGATCGAGGAAAAAGGTTTTGAGGTGATCAGCTCAGGCCTGGACCGCTTCCCCATGGACACCAAAGAGCTTACGGCCGAGCAGCGCGCCGATGTGGATAAGCTGCTGGAGCGACTGGAAGAAGATGATGATGTGCAGCACGTGTACCACAACATGAAGGAAGAGGAAGAATAGGTTTCCTACGTACGAATAGATAGTGACAAAAACCCCCTTGCTGTACTGGCTGGGGGTTTTTTGTTTAAGAGAGGTTGAGCGCCTTCTTTACTTTGGCCGGTAGCTTCTGCCGCACCAGCTGGTAGGCGTGCAGCACGTACTGCTCCCACTCGGCTGCACTCAGGCTATCGGCCTGCTCTACAAGCACCCACTGGTAGCGGGCCAGATAGGGGGCGGGAACAATGCCGGGCCGGCTGGTAAGAGCGCCAAAAGCCTCTTCTGTTACTTTGAAAGAAGCAGAGAAGGTGTCCTGCTCCAGCCCGCTAACGCAAAACATTTTTTCGCCTACCATAAAGCAAAGGTCCTGCCCCCATTTAATGCCTTCGGTGGTGCCGGGGAGCTCAAGACAAAGGGCGCGTAGTTTTTCCAGGTTCATAGGGGAATAGTAGTAAGGCCGACAAGCTAACCCCATTTTTTGGTCTTTGTCAACTGTCCGGGCGATTCGCCCCACTGTTTCTTGTAGGCGGTTGAGAAGTGCTGAGGGTTGGCATAGCCCAGGGCATCGGCCGCCTCGGCCACTGTTGCGCCCCCGTCGGTCAGCAGCAGGCGCGCATGCTCCATGCGCAGGCGCTGGATGTAGCCAAATACAGTAGTGCCAAACAGCTGTTTGAATCCCTTTTTCAGCACAAATTCATTGAGGCCGGCCTCCCGGCAAAGGCTTTCCAGGCTCAGATGGGGCTGCAGGTAATGGCGGTGCAGGTACTCCCGCAGGCTGTAGAGTTTCTCCAGCTGCTGCGGGTTAGGCAGCCGGTTAAGGGGTAGCGAAACGCTGGCGTAGGCATCCAGCAGCAGGCACAACAGCTCGCTCACCTTAGCCTCCAGATACAGCTTGCGGGTATGGCCCTGCAGCGGGCAGCTGCGCACCTGGCTAATGGTGCTGCGCATGGCAGGGGTAATGCTCAGGGGAAGGGGACTGGCTGCAAAGGCTTCTCTTTTTGGATCTTCTGCAGCAGAAGCTCCCCCTGGGCCTCGGAAGGGTCGAGGTACTGGCTCAGCTTTTCGGGCTTCAGGCTCAGGTGAAAGACATCCAGCACATCGCCGGCCTGAACGGTATGATGGCCGCCCGGCTCTGAGGTAACAAGGAGGTTGTGCCGGCCAGGCTGCATGTGCAGGGCAGTGGGCAGGCAGCTAAACTGGGAGAACAGGCTGCCCTTTAGCTGCAGATTAATATTGATATCGTCAGAGTGGGTTTCGTCGGCAAACTGAAGGGGCTGGCTGCCAACAGTCCATTGCAGGGAGGAGAGGTGGATGCCCGGCATCACATGGCGTTGCATGCGGATACAGCCCAGCTGGGGATGCGCTACCTCCAGCTGGGGCTCAGGCTGTGCCTGGCGTATGCTCAGCGCCGTTAGCTCCTGCAATATGGTGGAGAAAGAGATTTGCTGTGGCTGCATAAAAATCCGTTTTGCGTAGGGGGTGCTCCGTTTGGCGTAGCCGGCCAGGACAGCTGAATGAGTAGATTTGTTGTAAAATTAAATCTAAGAAAAATGATACGAAAGCTTTTTAGAGGAGCGGCGATTTTTTTGTGTGGCCTGCTAGGCCTGGCAGTGCTGCTGCTGGCCATTGCCTATGGCCGGCTTGAGTGGCAAAAGCAGCAAGTGTATAGGGTACCGGTTGCGCCTCTGCAGATTCCCGGCGATTCTGCCATCCTGGCCAGGGGAGCACATCTGGCTGCCATTAAAGGCTGCGCCGAATGCCATGGCGAGGATGGGGGCGGCAAGATCATGCTGGATGATCCTGCCCTTGGCCTGCTGGTGGGTTCAAACCTTACCAGGGGCAGGGGTGGCCTGCCGGCTGCCTATACCACTACCGATTGGGTGCGGGCCCTCAAGCACGGCCTGCGCCAGGATGGCCGGCCTCTGCTGCTGATGCCCTCGCAGGAGACCAGCCAGCTATCGGCAGAAGACATGGCGGCGCTGATCGCCTACTACAATGCCCTGCCTGCGGTAGATCGGGAACAGCCCCCCATGGCCATAGGTCCGGTGCTGCGGCTTCTGTCGCTGGCCGGGCAGGTGCCTCTGTTTCCGGCCCAGCAAATTGATCATGAACGCCCCCTGCTGGCCAGTGTAGCGGTGCAGGTAGGCCCTGCCTATGGGGAGTATCTGGCCATTTCCTGCAGCGGCTGCCACGGCACCAGCATGAAGGGGATGGACGCTCCGGCACCCGGCCTGCCGGCCCGGCCCGATATCAGCCGCAGCGGCAAGCCCGGCCGCTGGACCCAGGAACAGTTCATAGAGACCCTGCGTACCGGCCAGACACCCGACGGGCGGCAGCTGAAGCAGGAGGACATGCCCTGGCAGATGACTGCCCGCTATACCGACGAAGAACTTCAATCCCTTTATCTCTACTTAATGTCTATTTAAGCCATGATCACCTATATCCCTGCACCACACCGGCCGGAACCAGGCCAGGAACGCACACCCGAAGGCTTGCCCCGCACCATTCCCTCCAAACTGGGAGATTATACCATAGAAGTGCTACAGTCTGCTTCGGAAACCGGCGGAAAGCTGCTGGTAGTAGAGGTACTGCTGGCACCCAAAGGGGGCAACGACCTGCATTACCATACAACTTTTGAAGAAGAATTTAGTGTGCAGCAGGGGGTGCTGGGCGTACAGCTGGAAAAAGAGGTGCTGCACCTGAGGCCGGGCCAGACGGCCACCGCTCCCCGCCATAAGCTGCACCGCTTTTTTAACCCCAGTGATACGGAAGCAGTACGCTTTATGGTGCGCATTACGCCACCGCGGCAGTTTGAGGCCTGCCTGCGCATTGCCCACGGACTGGCCAATGATGGCAAAACCACCAGTAAGGGCATTCCCAAAAGCCTCTGGCACCTGGCCCTGCTTTTTGAGATGGGAGAATCCTATGTCCCCCTGCTGCCCCACCGCCTGCAGCTGCTGCTTTGCGGCCTGCTGGCCGGCCTTGCCCGCCGCCTGGGAAAGGATAAGGAACTGGATAGGTACTGGCAACCGGATGCAGAATCTGCTCGTAGGGAGCAGAGCATACCCGTAGATGCAACGCAGGCAGCCAGGGAGTGAGATTCTACAGGCTTAGGGCAGTACACAAAAAAGGCCCGCCGAGTTACGACGGGCCCTGCTCTCAAGTGAACCTGGCAATAGGCCAGAGGAGTAGTCAATCCTTATTTTCGCTCACCCTTAGCCGGGCGTTTGCCCTTGCGGTCGCCGGCCTGTGCCTGGCGGGCTTCCCGCTCAGCTTTGCGCAGCTCCTGGTATTGGGCCCATTGCTCGGTGGTCAGGATCTTCTGCAGTTCGGCCCTATTTTGCTGGCGCAGGTTTTTCATCTGTGCTTTTTTCTCTTCCCTGCTCAGCTCGGTATTGGCTTTGAGTGTATGCATTTGTGTTTTGCCAGCTTCCTGCAGGGCTTTCCACTGCGTTACCTGGCTGGCTGTAAGATCTAGTTTGGATGCCCATTCGTCGATGTTCACACCTGCATGGGCAGCACGTTTATGTCCCTTTTTATAGTGCTCTTTGGTAGGCTTTTCACTGCTTTTTTGCGGACTGGTCTGTGCAAAGGCTGTTACCGATAGAAACAGAAAGGCTGCCGCCACAATCATTTTCATCTTTTTCATACTTCCTTTTTGTTTTAGGTGAATTTCTGGCAATTAGATGCTGGAAAAGGGTGAAGGTTTAATTTGAATGATCTATACTATCCGTTCTTTTTTTCTGAATTGATTGCAAGCACTATGCCATCTTTTTGCAAACGTCTTGAAGAAGTGGTAGAAAGTGTGGAAACACGCTTATTCCTGACGGCCTCGGCCACGTTCGCTTTCGGAGGGTGCTTCTGGGCGGGCCTCCTGGCTGGTAAAATTGCGGATGTTGTAACTAAAGCGCAGCATCAGGTAGCGGTTAAGGGCATTGGTTTGCACCTGTTCCACATAGGCCTGGGTCACATTGCGCTGAATGTTGGTATTTTGGTTGAGCAGGTCGTAGGCATATAGGCTGATCTCCCCCTTGTTTTTAAAGAGGCGCTTGCCAAGGCCGCCGTTCAGCAGCAGAAAATGCTGCGCAGCACTTCCGGCAAAGCTGCCAAAGTACTGGTGCGCTACATCGGCCTGCAGACTAAAATTGCCGGGCAGTATCCATTTCAGGCTGGCCTGGCTGCTTTGGTTCAGGTAGCGGTTGTTCAGGTTTTCCCGCAGCCTGTTTTCGGCCAGCGTATAGCTGCTCTGGGTGCCCAGGATAAAATCCAGTTTTTCGCTGATGTTGCTGCTGAGCACCAGGCCGGCCCCAGTAGTATAGGTGCTGGTGAGGCTTTGTTGCCCGTTTATAAGCCCGGGAATCTGGCTGTAGGTAATGCTGGCCGTCAGGTTCAGGTTGGATTTAAGGGGGGCAATGGGCCGGCCCCAGGAGGCAAAGGAGCGCAGGCTGCGGTAGCCCTGCAGGTTGGTGGGCTGACTCAGTTGCACCCCTGCGGGCACCACATAGCCGCCCGCCAGCACCGTATCGGCTGCGGGCAGCAGCACACGCGTGCCAATGTAGCGATCCGATACCGAGCCTGAGAGAAGTGCAAAAAAGGTTGAGGCCTTTGCCAGATTGCTGGAAGAATAGCGCACAAACAGGCTATGCTGATAATCCTGCTGCAGGCGGGCATTGCCCAGGCTCAGCTGCAGGGGGTTGCTGTTGTCAATGGCTTCCAGCAGCTGCTCGGCCGAGGGGGCATTGGTAGCCGTGCGGTAATTGAGGCGCAGGTTTTTGTCTTTGCTAATGGTGTAGCGGTACATGGCTGAGGGCAGCAGGTTGTTAAAGCGGCGATCAACTACTCCCTCCCGGGGGTAGACCAGATCATTGAACAGGCGGGCCGTCTGGTAGTTGAGCCCCCCCTGCAGCATGCTTTTTTCGGTACGTAGCATGTAGCTGGCGCCGGCATTGTGGCTGAGGTACTCATTCAGCAGCTGGCTGCTCAGGCTGGGGTTCAGCGCCCAGGCTTCCTCGCTGCTTTCCCGCTGAAAGGTGAGCTTATCGGGCTCGGAGCGCTGGTAGCTGCTGCGGTAGTTGAGCATCAGGCGGCTTTTTTCGCCCAGGGGTTCGGTATAGCGAAGGTCGGCGCCTAGGCGCAGGCCGGGGCGGCTAAGCCCGCTTTGCTGCAGCAGGCTGTCCCGTTCCATGCTACTGCCGCTGGTAAACAGGTTGGCGGCGCGCAGGCTGCTTTCGCCCTCCTGATTGTCGTAGCCGGTAGAGAGGTTCAGGCTAAGGCTACGGCCCCGCTTGCTGCTGAAATTGTGGCGCAGCAGCAGGCTATTGTCCAGGTTCAGGGCATTGTATTCCGATACAAAGCGGTTGCTGGTACTGCCTAAGATGGCCTCCTCCAGCCGGGTAATGCCCTCCAGGTCGGATACCCCCTGGTAGCGCTGCAGGTTCAGGCGGGGGCGCATGATCAGGGTAGTGGCAGGGCTGAAGGTATAATTTAGCCGCATGTTGAAGCGATGGTTGGTGTTGGTGCTTTCGGCCCGGCTTACCTCCTGGTACGTTTGACCGGCGTTGCGCTCGCCCAGGTACTCCAGGCGGGTGATCTGGTTGGCCAGGTTGTTGGTCTGGTTAAAGAAGTAGCTGCCGGTTACCTCCATCTTTTACCCCATTGGTCGGTATAGTTGAGGCCGGCGGCATGGGTGGTGATGAGCCCGTTTTGCTGGTCCACCAAAATCGCCGGTATTGCCGCCCCGTCCACCGCCCCAGCTGCCAACCGC
>NZ_AODQ01000082.1 GCF_000348925.1 Cesiribacter andamanensis AMV16
TTTTTTAGTAATTATCCCACTAAAAAAATTCGGGATGATTCATGTTTTATATCTACCATCAATGCCTTGTTCTATTCAATACCGGTGAAGATGCGGTTCCAGCGGATCTTATTCAGGAAGCTCTGGCGGTAGTCCATCGACATCCAGATAAAGAGGGCCTTGCCCACCACATGATCGGCCGGCACAAAGCCCCAGGCCCGGGAGTCCAGGGAGTTGTAGCGGTTATCGCCCATCATAAAGTAGTAATCCTGCTGAAAGGTATAGCTGTCAATGGGCTGTCCGTTGATCGATATTTTTCCCGCTTCGCTGAGGGTAACGGCTTCGGCATCATGGCCTTCATAGTACTTGATGGTGTTGTAGTACTTGGCAACGTTCTCTTCGCTCAGGGGGATGGTCATGCCTTCGGCAGGGATCACAAGCGGTCCAAACTGGTCTACGTTCCAGCTAAGGCCATCGTAGTCTTCGGTCATGATCTGGGTCATTTTCTGGCCGGCAGGTTCTACCTCTTTACGGATGGACTGCACAATGGGCAGCTTGCCGATCTCGGCGGCTACTTCTTCGGGCAGCAGCATGATCAGTCCCTCCTCGGCCATGCCTACATCTTCCTGATTGATCTTGTAGCGCTCCAGAAAGCGCGCCGTTATTGGCTCATTGAATTTCACCAGGTAGCGCCACTGCATTTGCTCGGGATTGCCAAAGGGCTGGCTGTTCACATACACCTGGGCATCCTTGATGCGCAGCGTATCACCGGGTACCGCCACGCAGCGCTTGATGTAGTTCATGCGCAGGTCAAGGGGGTGCTGTAGCTCGCCGGGGTAGTTAAACACCACCACATCGTTGCGCTCTACCTCACTGAAGCCCGGCAGCCTGAACTGCGGCAGCTGGATCCAGTCGACATAAGAAGGAATGTTGGTGCCCCAGATGGTCTGGTGGGTAAGGGGTACCTGCAGGGGAGTTTTGGGGGTGCGGGCACCGTAGTGCATTTTGCTCACAAACAGAAAGTCGCCCACCAGCAGGCTGCGCTCCATGGAGCCGGTAGGGATGGTGTAGGCCTCCAGAAAGAGCCAGCGGATAAGCGTAGCGGCTACCACGGCAAAAACGATGGAGTCTACCCATTCCCTGGATTTGGACTTGGGCTTCTTGGGGGCCTTCTTTTTGGGCGCTTCTTTGGTTTGTGTCGTCATGGGGTAGTGAACTGAGTTCGGGGGCCGGGTCTGTGGTCAGGCCCGGGGGTGCGGTTTTGCCGTTTACAAAGATAGAAAATCATCCATACCAAACACGCCGGTGCGGCCGGGCAGCCACTGGGCCACCTGCAGCGCACCGGAGGCAAAGCCCTGACGGCTGAAGGCCTCGTGCTTCAGCTCCAGCAGATCGGTGGCCGACTGCCAGCGGATGCTGTGGGTGCCGGGCACTTCCGCCTCCCGTATTGATATGATAGGTAACGTTTCAGGATCTTCCTTTAATTCATTTGCCCAGCCTTTTTTTCGGCTCAGCTCCTGCAGAATGCCTTCGGCCAGGGTAATGGCTGTGCCGCTGGGGGCGTCTTTTTTATGAATGTGGTGGATCTCCTCGATCTGCACCTCGTAGCCGGGCACTTTTTCCATCAGGCGGGCCAGGTACTGGTTTACCTGAAAGAAGAGGTTTACCCCTATGCTGAAGTTGGAGGCCCAGAAAAAAGCGCCTCCATGGGCCTGCACCCAGGCTTCTACCTCGGCTTTTTGCTCCAGCCAGCCGGTAGTGCCGCATACTACGGGCACCCCCTGCTGCAGGCAGTGCATTACATTGGCATAGGCCGCCTCGGGATGGGTAAATTCAATGGCTACATCGGTAGTAGCACTGCTGATCTGCTGCAGCTCATCGGTATTGTGGATGCCGATGCGGTGCGAAATGCTGTGGCCGGCAGCCAGTGCCAGCGCCTCAATGGCCTGGCCCATTTTGCCGTATCCGATCAGGGCAATGTTCATGGAAATGTATAGGTTATGCGCACCCCTGCTACCATGGTGCCGGTGGGGTCGGGGATGAGGGTAGGGCGGATACGCAGGCTCAGGTCTTCGTCCATATCAAAGGTCTGCAGGTGCGCATCCACATAGGCTTCTACAATGTGCAGGCCGTAAAAGGCGCCGCCCAGAATGATCATATAATCGCGCTGGCGCCGGTAAGCGTTGGTGAGCCGCTGGTAAGAGGCCTGGTTTCGGCCGTTTATTTCGGTAATGGTAGGGTCGTAGAGGATTTGCCGGAGGCTGCGCAGACTTTCGCTGTAGCGGGCATTGTAGAAGTTTACGGCATACACAAAGGTAACGCCTCCTGCATAGACCAGCGGCACTTTCCAGAGTGCTCCATTGTAGGCTTGCCCCATGCCGGGCAATACGGCCGAGAGAAAGGCCGCCTTGCGCGGGTCGGGCAGGCGGGCACTATCGGCCGGGTCCATCTGTATTTCTTCAAAGCTATCGGCCTGCAGCAGGGGTTTGGCAGGGGCCAGGCTGTCGGCCGGCACCACCTGGGCCCCTGCCAGACTGGCCAGGCTCAGCAGGGCCGGCAGCAGCAGCAGCTTCATAATGAGGGAATTAATTCCCGCGTTATGAAGTAAACAAAAGGCCTGGCTGCGGTTGAGCATCAGATGTTCAGAATTTCCAGTATGCGGTTAAGGTCTTCCATAGACACAAAGGGGATCTTGATCTCGCCTTTGTCCTTCTCGTCGGTGCGCACATTTACCTTGGTGCCAAAGTGCGAAGAGAGACGCGTTTGCAGCTGGCGGTATTCCCGTTCCTTTTCAGGGGCTACGCCGCTTTTTTTCTCTTCTTTGGCCGGTGCCTCACCGGTGAGGTCGCGCACCAGTTTCTCTACCTGGCGTACCGACAGGCCTTCGCGCAGCGAGCGGTTGTAGATCCAGAGCTGTTTGGCGGGGTCTTCTACATTGATGATGGCGCGGGCATGGCCCATGCTGATGAGGTTATCGCGCAGGCCGGCCTGAATGTCGGGCGGAAGTTTGAGCAGGCGCAGGTAGTTGTTTACCGTAGTGCGTTTTTTGCCCACACGATCGCCCAACTGTTCCTGCTTCAACTCACACTCGGTAATGAGGCGCTGGTAGCTCAGGGCAATTTCCAGGGCGTTGAGGTTTTCCCGCTGAATGTTCTCGATCAGGGCCATTTCCAGCATCTGCTGGTCGTTGGCCGAGCGGATGTAGGCCGGAATCTGCTCCAGTCCGGCCAGTTTGGAGGCCTGAAAGCGGCGCTCGCCCGAGATGAGCTGGTACTGGTTTTCGCTTAGCCGGCGTACGGTGATGGGCTGGATAATGCCCTGCACCCGTATGCTTTCGGCCAGCTCTTCCAGCGCCTCCTGATCAAAGCGGGTGCGGGGCTGAAAGGGGTTGGTCTCGATCTGGCTGAGCGGGATCTCGTTGATGCTGCTTGCCGGAGCGGCCGCAGAGCCAAGGGTAGCCCCTGTAGCCCGGCGCAGTGCATTTTCGGCACCACGGGGAGAGTCGGATAAAAGGGCGCCCAGGCCACGGCCAAGGGCTTTCTTTTTGCCTGCTTGTTTATTTTCCTCCTGATTCATGCTTAATTACCTTCGGCTGCTACCGGGCTGGGGGTGAGCAGGCCGTTGTTTTCCAATATTTCCCGGGCCAGGTTCAGGTAGCTGACAGCGCCTTTGCTCTCGGCATCGTGAATGAGGGCCGGTACCCCAAAGCTGGGCGCCTCGCTCAGCTTGATGTTTCTGGGGATAAGGGTATTGAACACCATTTTCTGAAAGTGTTGCTGCACATCTTCTACCACCATATTGCTCAGGCGCAGGCGCACATCGTACATGGTGAGCAGGATGCCTTCAATTTCCAGTTCGGGATTAAGCCGCTCCTGGATGATCTTGATGGTATTGAGCAGTTTGCCCAGGCCTTCCAGGGCAAAATACTCACACTGTACGGGAATGATCACCGAATTGGCCGCCGTAAGGGCATTAACCGTAATCAGGCCCAGTGAGGGCGAGCAGTCAATAATGATAAAATCATAGTTAGGAGATACCTGGGCCAGTACCCGGCGCATCTGCTCCTCCCGGTTTTCCAGGTTTACCATTTCCACCTCTGCGCCTACCAGGTCAATATGCGAAGGGATCAGGTGCAGGTACTGGATATCGGTCTCCAGAATGATCTCATCCGGGTTTGCCTGGTCAACCATGCACTCGTAGATGCTGTTCTCTACTTCCTTGGGGTCTATGCCCAGGCCCGAGGTAGAGTTGGCCTGTGGGTCTGCATCCACTACCAGCGTTTTAAACTCCAGCGCAGCCAGGGAGGCCGCCAGGTTAATGGCTGTGGTAGTCTTTCCAACGCCGCCTTTTTGGTTGGCTATGGCAATTATTTTGCTCATGCTAGTGGTAAGGGATCAAAGGGTGATAGTTTCGCCAATTTGGAGCAATTTTAACTCTTTTTGGGCCTTGGCTGCAAGCGCATGTACGTGCTCGTGATTGATGGTTATGTAAGGAAATGTATCGTAGTGCATGCCGATGATGGTTTTTGTTCCCACAAAGTCGGCGGCCCGTAGCGCATCCTCCATTCCCATGGTAAAGTTATCGCCTATGGGCAGAATGGCAAAGTCTACGGTAAACTCTTCGGCAATTAGTTTCATGTCCAGCGTAAGGGCTGTATCGCCGGCTACGTAAAAGGTGGTGCCGCCCCATTCTATCACAAAGCCGGCCGGGTTGCCGCCGTAGCTGCCGTCGGGCAGGCTGCTGCTATGGATGGCATTCACCATCTTAACGCTTCCCCAGTCCCATTTCTTGCGCCCGCCATGGTTCATGGGATGGGTCTTGTCGATGCCCCGCTTTTGAAACCAGCTGACTACCTCAAAATTGGACACAAGCGTGGCGTTCTTATTCTTTTTCCAGATACGCTCCACATCGGCCACATGGTCCTGGTGGCCGTGGGTAAGCAGGATGTAATCGGCCCGGATGGCATCAACGTCTATATTTTTGGCTAAGTCGTTCGGTGTAATAAAGGGGTCAAAAAGAAGCTTTATTCCCCCATTTTCGATTAAAAAGCAGGAATGACCCCAGTAAGTTATTTGCATTTTTCTATTTGTTTAGAGTCAAAAATAGGCCAATCTTTACCGCCGGTTTAGTCTACAAAGATAGAAGTTTCCACTAATATATCCTTAACCCCTATGCTAAGACAATTTGGTACGTATTTGTTGGCCGCGGCAGCGCTGTTGGTAAGTTGTACGGCAGCAGATACCACTATGGAGCAGGAGAATAAAAAGGTGTTTCGGTATAACCAAGCCGAAGGCCTAAGCTCTCTGGACCCCGCCTTTGCCCGTAACCAGGCCAATGTGTGGGCCGCTACCAACCTTTACAATGGCCTTTTTCGCCTGAATGAAGACCTCTACCCCGAAAAAGACCTGGCCGAAAGCTGGGAAGTATCGGAAGATGGCACCACCTATACCTTTGTGCTGCGCCGCGGCGTGTATTTTCACGATAGCGAGATCTTTCCCAATGGCAAAGGCCGTGAGGTAACGGCCCACGATTTTGTATACTCTTTTAAGCGCATTCTGGATCCGGCTACGGCCAGCACCGGCGCCTGGATCTTTGCCGATAAGGTAATCAAGAATGCCCAGGGGACCGGCTATGCCGATAACTGGATTGAGGCCACCGAAGACTACAAGCTGGTGCTACGCCTCAACAAGCCCTTTGCCCCGCTGATGGAAATCTTCACCATGCCCTATACGTATGTTGTGCCCAAAGAAGCAGTAGAAAAATGGGGTAAGGATTTTCGCAAACATGCCGTAGGCACAGGCCCCTTCAAACTCAAGACCTGGGATGAGGGCAACAGCCTGGTGATGGTAAAAAATGAAAATTATTTCAAGAAAGACGGCAACGGCAAGCCGCTTCCCTACCTGGATGCCGTACTGGTCTCTTTTATCCAGGACCGCAACCAGGAGCTGCTGAACTTCCAACAGGGCAAGCTTGACTTTATGTCGGGCATACAGGCCACTTCGGTAGATCTGGTGCTGGACAAAAACGGTGAGGTGCGCGATGAGCTCAAAGGCCGCTTTGTGGTGCAGAAAGTACCTTACCTGAACACCGAGTACATTGGTTTCTCGCTGGATGAGAAAACCTACAAAGAAAAGAACCACCCCGTGCTGGACAAGCGCTTCCGCAAGGCCATGAATTATGCCATTAACCGCGAGGAGCTGATCAAGTATGTATACAACAACTTGGGTACCCCTGGCACCGGCGGCATTATTCCTCCGGCTATCAAGTACTTTAAGGACAAAGGGGTGAAGGGCTATGGCTACGATCCTGCCAAAGCCGAAAGCCTGCTGAAAGAAGCCGGCTATCCCGGTGGCAAGGGTCTGCCTACTATCAAGCTCTACACCACCGTACAATCAAAGCAAATGGTGGAGTACCTGCAAAAGCAGTGGGCTGCCGTAGGCATACCGGTAGAGATTGAGATCAACATGACACCTACGCACCAGGAACTGATCGATAACTCCAAGGTGAACTTCTTCCGAAGCTCCTGGCTGGCCGACTATCCCGATGCCGAAAGCTACCTGGCCCTGTTCTACAGCCAGCACTTCTCGCCCTCCGGACCAAACAAGACACACTTCCAGAACAGGAACTACGATAGCCTCTATGTAAAGGCCCGTTTTGAGTCAGAAGGCTTCAACCGCCTGGATCTGTACCACAAAATGGACGAGATCATCGTAGAAGAAGCCCCGGTAGTGGTGTTGTTCTACGACGAGGTGCTGCGCCTGACCCAGAACAATGTAACGGGCCTGGAGCCCAATGCCATGAACATTCTGGACCTGGAAAAAGCTGACTTCATGCAGGGCGGCGTTATTCAGAACTAATCCCTCTTATCCTCATACCAAAAAGGCTGGCCCAAAAGGTCAGCCTTTTTTTGTAGCTTGTGCATTCATGAGAACAGAATCCTTTCAACTGGAACGTCCCGGAGGCATACGCCTGTGGGCCTGGCTGCATCTGCCAAAGGGGGCTGCTAAAGCCCTGGTGGTGCTGGTGCACGGCCTGGGTGAGCATGCCGGCCGCTACCAGCAGCTGGCCGGCTGGCTGCAGGAGCAGGGCTACGGCCTGCTGGTATGGGACCAGCGTGGGCATGGCCAGACCGGAGGTCAGCGCGGACATGCCGACTATCCGCTGTTGTTGCAGGATGTAGAAGTGATGCTGAAAGAAGCCCGGCGGCGCCAGCCCCGCAGCCCCCTGTTTGTGTATGGGCATAGCATGGGCGGCACTGTAGCCCTGGCAGCCCTGAGGCAAAATCCACAGCTGATACGCGGTATCCGCGGATTGGTGCTGAGTGCCCCCTGGCTGGAGCTGGCCTTTTCACCCCCGGCGGCGCTCATGGCCCTGGCCCGGCTGATGGCCCGGGTATTTCCGGCCTATTCGCAGGCCAACCGCCTCAAGCCCGAATGGCTAAGCCGGGACCCTGAGGTGGGCAGGGCCTACCAGCAGGACCCCCTGGTGCACGACCGTATTTCGGCCGGGCTGTTCTGCCAGATTCAGGAGGCGGGGCGGCAGGCCCTGCGGGGAGCGGCCCCGCGCTTGCCCATGCTGGTGCTGCACGGCACCGATGATGCCATCACCAGCTTCAGGGCCAGCCAGCGCTTTGCCCATGCGGCCGGCGCCACCTTTCTGGAGGGGGCCGATCTGCGGCATGAGCAGCACAACGAGCCCGAAGGCCGGGAGGTGCTGCAGCAGGTACTGGATTGGATGGACCGGCGCCTGAAAAAATAAGGATATCACAGGCGGTTTGCTGCTTATTTTACCTATCCCTTCCTGGACCCACAGGTCTTATACCCCTTCCTCTACCTGATCGGTGGCCAGCCCATCGGGCAATACTGTTGCTGGACTGGCCGGAGGGGCAGGGGGTGCCGAGGGTTGCGCTGTAAAATGAAGGTCCGATTTCTTTTGGCGAAAGCGCTGTCGCATGGCCACAAAACAGCCCTGCACCATCAGGATGCAGCCTGCCCACAGCAGGTTCATACCCGGAAACACCAGCGCCTGCATCACCACATACTCCCGCTGGCGCAGGCTCAGCACCAGTGTATTGGGCTCGGCCGATAGCAGGGCAATGTGAAAGCGGCTGTTAAGCTCTGCTGAATAGGTTTCATGCGGAATCACCTGGGTGGAATCGCGTACGATAAAGAGACAGTTGATCAGCCAGGTGATTCCGCAGTGGCTCAATCAGGCCAAGGAGCGCCAGAGCCAGTGGACCCAGTATAAGTCCATAGAGCCCGGTAAACTGCTGGACGCTGCCAACATTGAAAAAGTAGAGGCCGAAGTGAGCAAGCAGGAGCCGAAAGCCGGTGCATCCCGCCCTTCGCACTGATATGTTAAGCTGTTAGGGTAACTGACTGTACTTAAAGAACATAAAATGCCAAAAACCTCCGGGAGATCTATATTCCTGAAGGTTTTTGGCTTACTATACAGATCTTGATGGATTAGCGTCCTTTTCCCTTTCTAGGGTTTCTGCATCCCGGTAGAGGCAAGAGCGGCTTCCAACTCTTCCACTAACTTCTGTTCGCTGCTGGGCCTATTTGGGTTTTTACTAATGATGGTTCCGTCCCGTCCTATCAGCCAGTAGTCGGGCAGCGCCATTACATTATAAAGATCCGGAACCTCTGTTCGCAGTCCGCCTGCCAGTACGTGTACCCCCTTCATCTCTTTTTTATGGATCATTGATCGCCAGGCATTTTCGTTTGCATCCAGCGAAATGTTGAGGAACACCACATCTTTATCGGCAAACTGCTCCATAAGCTTTTTGGCGTAAGGGGCTTCTTTCAGGCAGGGACCGCACCAGCTTGCCCAAAAGTCTATGTACACCACTTTTCCTCGAAAGTGGCTCAAGGATACGGGCTTGCCTTCCAGGCTTGTGAGGGTGAAATCAGGTGCCAGCTTGCCTGGAGAGAGTAAAAGGGCTTTGTTGAGCTCTTTCTCCACCGCGGCACTGTAGGCAGGGGTGGTGCTCATGGTCCTGAATTCATCGATCTCTAGCTGCAATGCCTCGGCATCGGACTTGCGTAATGCTTCTACAAGCAGGTCGGCCAAGGCCATTTCCAGTGTCTTGCCGGTATACAGCTTTTTCAGGTACTGGAAGTTTTGTTTAGGATATGAGGCAGCCCCTGGGGTTTCTTCTTGAATGCCTGCCTCAGTAGTTGCCTTCCATTTACCATAAGTGGTGATGAAAATGTAATAGCCGAAGCCTATTGCAAGGGCTTCTTCATTTTGTATGGATAGGGAGTGTAGAAATGCCGTATAGGCCGGAGGCGGACTGTAGGGCTGTCCTGTCGCTTCGGTCCTGTTGGTGATATACTGAAGCAGGTACTCTGCGTCGGTATAGAGCAAATCGTTTTGAAAAAATTGCCGGAAGGCTTCACTGAGGGGCGTTTTTTGATGAAATTCTTCCAGAAAGGCAAGTTGCCTGGCCCGCTTTTCTTCAACGTACTGCAGAAAGCTGTCTGCCTCCAGCTCCTGCATCTTTTCTTCGATTTTAAAAGTACCATAGGTGTCATACCCATCATCAAAGGCGTAAAGAAAGGCATTTTCAGCGGCTCCGCTGCCGGAATAGAGGGGGCAGGTAAAGCCTGTTTCTGTATCATACTCCAGTTTCAGCGTATCGCCCGGGCTCAGGTAAAGCCTATCCCACCCCTTGTAGTAGCTGATAAGCGCTTCCATGGGCTGATCTGCCTCAAACATAAACGAAAAGCGCCCGGCAGCATCCAGTGTGTCCTTCAGGAGTATGGGGTCATAGGCCAGGTACTGGGTAATTAGCTTTAGCTGAATTACCTGGGTGCGGGGGTTGCGGATATGCCCTGAAATAGAGATGGGGGCAGCCAGTAGCGATGTGGTGCTAAAGAGCAGGAGAAAAACTAATAGCTTCTTCAATTGTAAAAAATTAGAAGGTGGGCTTAGTAAACAGTTCCTAAAATGGCGCTGGTCAGTTTTGGGAAAGGCCCGCCTCCTATACACAGATGTAGGGGGCAGTACAGGGCAGCTATCCCGATAATGCGATTAATATAAGGACATTTTGGATTAATTGCATGAATGGTGAGTGAAAATTAACTAGTGTTAAGCTGGTAAAGATTCTGAAAATCAGGGGTGCCAGTTCTACTGGAGGATTATGGGTGAGCTCTGCGCAGGGATGGTAACCACCAGTAGGGAAGGGGAAGCCTGATATATCCTGATCCTGACAGGGTAGGGGATCTGTAGGCGTATTGGTGTAGTTGGTGCGGCCATCTCCCGGATGAAGACACGTAGGTGCACAAAAAAGGGAAGACTTAGCTTCCCTTTCGGCTGGTGAGCTCTACTGCCTACCAGATAATCCGCGTTACCGTACCATCCTCCAGGCTGGTGACATAGGCCTTGCGGCCATCCAGCACCAGGGCCGTAGGGTAATTCAGGTGGTCTTTCAGGACGGTTTTGCCGGAGCCCGAGGCCATTATAATGCGGCCCATGTCGGGTTTAAATCCCATGGGCAAGCCAAACTCGCTGTACTGGAGCACAAAGGGCTGCTCGTTTGGTCCAAGGGCTATGTCTACCAGGCTGGTAAAACCCTCCTGATAGATGGAGATGTTGCCCTGAGTATCCAGTGCATAAATGTTTGAGGCGCCTACTGGAAATGGAAAACCAATAAGCGAGCTGACCAGAAAGCGATCACCATCCCACACAATGGCAGTAGGCACCACATCAATCATAGGAGGACCGATAGGGGTTGGATTTGGAATGTCCGCAAAATGCGCAAATACGCTCAGCTCCCCTGTTTGCGCATCTCGCCGGATAATGGCATTGGCGGCTGCCGCTACAATGTACAGATCGCCCTCGGGGCCAAAGGCCAGGTTGTAGATGTTGGTTTCGTTGGTGTCTTCGGGGCCAAAATCATACTCCAGGATAAATGACCGGATCTCCTGGCTGGGCAAACTGCTGGCCTGCACGGGGCTGTCGCCGGGTTTAAAGCGCGATACATCGGCCATGTACAGCCTGCCGGAGAGGTCGTTGAGGATGTAGAGGATGCCATCTCGATAGGCCATGTGGTTGAGGCCGCCGGGAAGCCCCTCGGGATTGATAAAGGTAGGAAACCCAACAATGGCCGGGTACACCTTGCCGCTGGGCATGATCATGGACACCTGGCCGTCATTTTGGCCGGTGCCGTTTTCGGTTACCCAAAGGCGGTTGTTATCGCCCATCTCCAGGCCCAGGGGATAGGCTAGCCCGCTGGCATACAGTTTGGTATTGGGTTTGGTGGGTTCCACCTCATCTACATAATCAGAGAGGCGATGGCAGCCGGTAGCTCCTACCAGGAGCGCCAGCAGCAGGGGGGTAAGGGTGTTTTTAAGCATAAAAAATGGAGGTTATGGGATAAAAAAATAGTATAGAAGGGGGTGAGTTTACAGGTTCTGCTTCGCTCATGTCACAGGCAGCAGTAAAACAGTTGATAGGAGGATGTAGGAGGATGGAGGGTCTGCAGAGCTGCATGCCTGTAAACATAACAGGACCTGAAAGCAGGGGACAGCTGTCGGCAAAGCAGAACCGTGTGGCGAAATGTCCGGAAGGGTAGTTGCTCTTGGGCCCATGACGAAAAAATATGCGCCTTTACCAACCGAAGATACATGAATTTTAGCCAGGAATAAAAGAAATAAATCAAATAATTCATCTAATAATCCCAACATTCCAGATGCGCATGTTTGCAGCTACTCTTTAGCCCTGAAGAAGTTAAAGTACCTCCAGCACCACTACTTTTCTCTGATTGAAAACGAAATGGTCGCCCGCCCCTTTCCCCATCAGCAGGGCGCCCATGGGGGTAATGGGGGAGATAGCCATATAATCGGTGCCCTGGACTACCAGCCTGCCCAGTGATACGGCAAGGTAGAAATTGCCGCCGCTGGTGCGTACCAGGCTGCCCGGCTGTACCTGTTTGCTCTGGCGGGTGGGTACAATGGCCTCCAGCGCCTGCCGGAGCTTTTGGGCCTCTGCCAGGGAGCGGGCGTGCTGGTCTCGCTCCAGCTGCATCATGGCCCGGCCCGTTTCGTATTTATCGCCGGCGCTGCTCTTGCCCTCCTGATTGGCAGCTGCCTGGGCATGCTCCATGGCAAGCCGGGCGGTATCAATGCGTTGCTGCACCTGCTGCAGGCACAGGGCATGGAGGGTTTGTTTAAGAGTTGTGGTCATAAGCCGTTTTGCAAAATAAGGAGACAGGGGGCACAACAAAAAGAGCGCCGGCATCTAAGATGCGGCGCTCTCTGTTCATATGCAACCCCAGGAGGCTAGTGTGCGGGTATAGTGCAACACGCTCCAGGGGGCTAGCTCATGCAGGCCAACTAGTTGTTTTGCTGCATGGACTGGTTATTGGTGTTGGTATTGCGTACACGCTGCTCATCCATTGCCTGAATGGCTTCTCCGGATTTTCTGAAGAACTCCCGCACCTCGTCTTTTTGCTCAAGGGTCTGCTCGTTCACATCTATGGCTTCGGCAGCTTCCCGTACCTCGTCTACATCGGCATCGCTGTCCGGATAGCTTCTATCCTTGATGGTGGCCATCAGATCAGCAGCCTGGGTAAAGGTGGTACGGATGGTATTGGCATGCTGCAGTGACATAGGGTCCTGCTGGATCTTATCAGCATTTTGCTGAAAGGCAGTACGCTTTTGCTGAATGTCTGCATCTGTAGAAGAAGCAGCCAGGGCTGTTAGCGCTGCACTTAGCTTGCGAATACCCTCGCTGGTATACTCATGCTCAAGACCCATTTCAGTAGTGGCAGCGGTACCCGCTGTGCCATCGGCAGGGCGGTCGCTCACATTGGTACGGTCCAGGTCAGCATCATCATCATTACGGTCTACAAACAGCAGGTAATCGCTTACTGGGCCCTGGGCCTCATACCCGGTTACGGCATTGTTGCGTACCCGCTCTTCTTCATTTTCATAAGCAAGTCCCCGGTCGGTGGTTTCAGTACGGGTGGCCATGCGGTCGTCATCGTCATCGCGGTCCAGCAGCTCAGATACACCCCAGATCAATCCTATCAGCACTAATGCGCCCAGGATCCAGGGCCATATCGGGTTGCGGTTCTCGTCTTTTCGGTCTACTCTAATCTCTGCCATGGTACATACTGTTTTTGGTGAAAAAATTTAGGTTGATTCCACCGTATCTAACGGCCACATACCAAAGATGTTCGGAAAAGTACAATAGATGTCCCTGACTTTTGATGCGGCATCAGGCTAAAAAATGCCACTCAGGCATAATTCTTTTGGGCGATAGACAGCCTGTTACCCCAATGTGTGCCGCAATAAAGGGATAGGCAGATACGCACGGCTAAACCATTTGCAAAGCAGAAAAATTAAAAAAAGGAGCAACAAGACATTCTGGCCGGGGCGCGCTGGCCGGCGCTGTCTTATCAGGCTACTTCATGGCCCTGGGCTGCTTCTAAAATGGCAAACCACTGCTCCCGGCTTAGCTGTAACTGCAGCGAGGCTACTGCCCGGCGCAGCCGCTCTACCTTGCCGGAGCCTACAATGGGCACCGGTCGGCTGGGGTGGCGCAGAATCCAGGCAAAGGCCACCAGGTCAATCCCATCTACGTCCAGCTCCCGGGCGATGTCGGCCAGGGTAAGCTGCAGCCGGCTAAAGCCGCCCTCCTGGGCCTGCATAAGCCGGCCTCCGCCCAGGGGCGACCAGGCCATGGGCCGGATGCCCTCCTGCAGAAAGTAGTCCATATTGCCATTCTGATGGTCCAGGCAAAAAGGGGAGAGCTCTACCTGGTTGGTCACCAGCTGCCCGCCCATGTGACGGTTTGAGCATCTGGTACTGCCGGGGGCTAAAGTTTGAGACGCCAAAAGAACGTACCTTGCCGGCCTGCTGCAGATCGGCAAAGGCCCGGGCTACTTCGGCGGGGTCCATCAGGGGGTCGGGCCGGTGTATCAGCAGCAGGTCCAGGTAGTCGGTCTGCAGGCAGCGCAGCGATTGCTCCACACTGCCGGTGATGTGCCCGTAGCTGGTATCGTAATGCTTTACCCGCCGGTGGGGGTACTTGCCCGACAGCAGCATAATACCGCATTTGCTCACCAGCTGCATGTGTTGCCGCAGCTGAGGCTGCTCCTTTAGCAGCCGTCCAAAAAGGGCCTCGCAGCTGTAATCGCCATAAATATCGGCATGATCAAAGGTGGTGACACCCAGGGTCAGGGCTTCTTCTATATACGCCTGCAGCTGGGGCAGGTCCATGTTCCACTCCTGAAGCCGCCAAAGGCCCAGGGCTATCGGAGAAAAGGGAAATGAGGGGCTGGGAGGGGGTGTAGACAGCATTGTATATACGTATTATTCGTGGGGCAGCACCGCAGTGAATTCCATCTCTACCAGCAGCTGCGGGGCAATGAGCTTTGCTACCTCAACCATGGTAGCGGCAGGAGGGTTTTGCCCAAAGGCTTCGCCATGGGCCCGGGCTACCTCCTGCCATCGGCCAATATCCGTTACATAGGTGCGGGTGCGTACTACCTGCGGCAGATCGGCCCCCAGCGCCTGCAGGGCTTTTTGGGCTTTTTGAATGATGTAGCGGCTTTGGGCATACACATCGCCCTCGCCCACCAGCTGCCCTTCTTCATCTACGGCCGTGGTGCCGGATACCTCAATCTGATTGCCAATGCGAATGGCCCGGCAGTAGCCAAAGATGGATTCCCAGGGAGATCCGGAAAAGGAGCGGGTAGGGGAGTGCATAGCGTGGGGATTCATGAGGGGCCATATTACAAAATTAGGAGGATAGTTGCAGGCACCGGAGCAGGCAAACACCCAAAAGTTCTGCCCGGCTGTGGAAGGGGCAGGCAGCCCCGGCAGCCAATGTTTCTACAGGCCTGCAACTTATGGAGGCAGGGCTTGCGCAAATTGGCTATAAGCTGTAGCTTCCGCTAAACGTCTTCATTTTTATCCTCTAACATAAGTCCCCCCCCTGGGCGTGGTATTCTTTAAAACCCAAGGCTATGAACCTACTTTCATTTCTTTTTCTGGTGTTGCTGGGGGTGCCCGTATGGGCCCAGTCTACCGCAGGCGCAGCTGTAGGTGCGCAGGCCGATGTGCTGCAGACCGAGCAGGGGGCTGTTTACATCCATCCTGTGCTGCACGGCAGCCTGGTGCTGCAGTGGGAGGGCAAAACCATTTTTGTAGATCCCTATGGGGGTGCTGCGCTGTATAAGGCCTTTCCGGCGCCCGACTTGGTGCTCATTACCGATATCCATGGCGACCACCTGCACCCCGAGACCCTTCAGGGCCTTGACCTGAGCCGGGCCGATCTGATAGCCCCCCTGGCAGTGATGGAAAAACTGGGGGAGCTTACCTTCAAAGGAAAGATCACCCTTGCCAATGGCGAGGAGCAGGCCTGGCAGCAGCTGGCGGTGCGGGCCATGCCCATGTACAACCTGCCCGAAACGGCCGATTCCCGCCACCCCAAGGGCCGGGGCAATGGCTATGTACTGACCATTGGCAAGCGGCGCCTGTACATTTCCGGCGATACGGAGGCCATACCCGAAATGCGCCTGCTGACCAACATTGATGTAGCCTTTGTGTGCATGAACCTGCCCTATACCATGGATGTGGAGCAGGCCGCCGAAGGGGTGCTGGCCTTTAAACCCCGCGTGGTATATCCCTACCATTACCGGGGGGGTGGCGGCACCTTTAGCAATGTGGAGAACTTTAAGCAGCTGGTGGCCAAAGACCCCTCCATTGAGGTGCGGCTGCGCCAGTGGTATCCGCAGCAATAAGGGGTAGGGGACTATTTTCTTTTCGTTGGCTTTGCCTTTGGCGTATGGCTCCAGTGCAGGCTATTGTCGGGCAGACGCCGGGCGGTGCTGGTGAAGCGGGCATTTTCGATGCAGATGCTGCTGAAGAATTTGTTGTAGTAGCGGGCAAAAAATACGGTGCCCAGGCTGGGCTGCAGCAGCTCGCTGTAATCCAGGCGGGCCTCATCATGTTCGCCGATCTTAAAGGCCCTGAACAGGCCCTGGGAGTAGCTGTGGTCCTGCAGAATGTGGCGGCCGCCGGCATCCAGCGTATAGCAGTACTCACCCCCATACACCGCCAGCCCATTGGGCTGGAAGGCCGGAAAGATCCAGACGGTAAAGCGGCCATCGGGCTGCTGGCGAATGTAGTGGTTAAAGCGGATGTTGATGGAGGCCTTAAGCCCCTGCAGCTCCCGGCTGGCCGTTTGCAGGGCTCGGCCGTGGGCATTGAGAAAGGCCGTATCGGGGGCTAAGGTGCTGCGCAGGATACTTCCGTTCCCCCCTTTGCGGTAGTGGGCTATCAATTCATACCCCTGCGGGCTGTAGCGGCCGTATACGGCCTGCCAGCTTCCGTCGGCGGTCTGGTAGCAAAACCATTCGTTGCCCAGGCGGTCCTGCTGCTGTGGGGGTAGTTGGCGAATGCTGTCGGCACTTTGCCAGGCCATGGCATCGTACTGCAGCAGCCAGTCGGCCAGGACCAGCTTTTCGGCAAAGGCTTCCTGATCAAAGGCGGGCCCTTTCTTCTGCTGAGCCGGAGCGGCCGCCGGCCAGAGAGGGAGCAGCAGGGCCAGCAACACGCTTTTTGTGCGGCTGCTCGTACGGCTGGGGAAAGACCCCTTGTGGCTCCTCCGAAAAAGAGGGGTTGCAGATGCTCCCAATGGCAGGATCAACGCTTAGTTTTTCTTTCCGTTGCCGCCTCCATTCCCCTTGCCCTTGCCGGGCCCATGGCCTGCGGGGCCGGCTTTAGCAGGTGCTTTTTGCTGCTGGCCGGGGGGCTTGGCCTTGTACTTTGCCTTGTGATCGGCATTGAATTTATAGGGGTGGTCATTGTTCAGGTCCAGCTCTACCTTGGTAGCGCTTCTCAGATCCAGCCTGGCATAGAGCGAAGGCAGCTTTACTCCCATCTGCCACTGTCCGCCATTCAGATAGATATAAAGTCCCTTCTGCACATCAAAATAGAAGTTGTGCTGTGGAAAGTATACGTGCCGGGTTTGGCCCGGTAGCCATGGGCAGGGGCCCAGGGGGGTGGTCCGCCGGCTTTGCCCTGGGCAAGGGCATCTGCGGGCAGGCTCAGGCATAGCAGGAGCAGCAGGGGGAGCGAGAGGAGGAACGATCGGAGGTGCATGGCTCAAATAAGTTAGGAAGCGCCAGTAAGGCGGAGTAGCCCTCTCTTTACAGAGGAAAGCTGCTGAAAAAGTACTGTTTTCCGGCGCAGAAAACGGCTGGGTGTAAGAAATTCTGCAAAAAAGGGAGAGTCTGCTTCCGGCCAGCGCTATTCCATCTGGCAAATGTGCAAAAGTTGATGCCAGCCCGGGCTCCATTGCCAACATTTTGCTTGCTTGCGGGGTAGGTACTTAGGCGGCAGCCAGGTGCTGCGGCCTGGAAGCTTACCTCTGCATGATCCTACTTTGGAATTACCTGAAACCCCATCGCTGGCTGGTGCTGCTCTCGCTGCTGCTGGCAGGCATTGCCCAGCTGCTTACCCTGGTAGACCCCCTTATCTTCGGGAAGATCGTGGATGAGTACGCCATGCGAGTGGGCCAGGTGCCTGATGAGGAGCTGGTAGAGGGGGCGCTCTGGCTGCTGCTGCTGGCTGTAGGGGTGGCGCTGCTGGCGCGGGCAGCCAAGGCATTTCAGGAGTATGTGGTACGGCTGGTGGTGCAGCGCTTTGGCATGCAGATCTTCAACGATGGCATTCGGCAAACGCTGCGGCTCTCCTATCAGGAGTTTGCCGACCAGCGCAGCGGCGAAACCCTTTCCATTCTGCAAAAGGTGCGTACCGATACCGAGCGTTTTATCAATTCCTTTATCAACATTCTGTTTTCCTCCCTGGTGGGCATTGGCTTTCTGGTCTGGTATGCCATTACAACCCATTGGGCGCTGGTGCCGGTCTTTGTAATCGGTATTCTGGTGCTGGGCGGGGGTACAGGCCTGCTGAGCCGGCATATCAAGGGGCTGCAGCGCTCCATCAACCGGGAAACCTATAAGATGTCGGGAGTGATCACCGAATCGCTGCGCAACATTGAGCTGGTGAAAAGCCTGGGCCTTACCTTTCAGGAGATTCGCCGGCTTCGGGCCCATACCGAAGCAATTTTTGAGCTGGAGATGCAAAAGGTGCGCCGGGTGCGTACGCTTTCCTTTCTGCAGGGTACGGCCCTGGGCCTGCTCAAACAATCCATTCTCTTTATTCTGCTCTGGCTTATCTTCCGGCAGGTACTAAGCCCGGGCGAGCTTATTGCCATGCAGTTTATTACAGCAGCCATTTTTGTCCCCCTGCAGGACATGGGCAACATCATTCTCCACTACCGGGAAGCCGATGCCAGCCTGCGTACCTTTGATGCGCTCATGCAGAAGCCCATTGAGAAACGACCCGAGGAGCCCACCGAAATTGGCCCCCTGCAGCAGCTGCAGTTTAAGGAGGTGGTGTTTCGGCACAAGGGGGCAGGCTATAATGCGCTGGATGGCATCAGCTTTACTGCCCGCAGCGGTCAAACGCTGGCGTTTGTGGGCCCCTCGGGCTCGGGCAAATCTACGCTGGTAAAGCTGCTGGTAGGCTTGTACACCCCCCTGAGCGGCAGCATTTTGTACAATGGGGTGCCTGCCCGGGAAATTCGCATGAACCCCCTTAGGCGGCAGTTTGGCTTTGTAACCCAGGATACCAACCTGTTTTCGGGCAGCCTGCGGGATAACCTGCTCTTTGTTAAGCCCGATGCCACCGATGCCGACATGCAGCAGGCGCTGGAGCAGGCTTCGGCGGAGGGTATTCTGAAGCGCTCGGACAAGGGGCTGGACACGCACATTGGCGAGGGGGGCATGAAGCTCTCCGGGGGTGAAAAGCAGCGCATTTCCATTGCCCGTTCCCTGATCCGCAACCCCCAACTGCTCATCTTTGATGAAGCCACCTCGGCCCTTGACTCGCTTACTGAAGAGGAGATCACCGAAACCGTAAAGCAGCTATCGCTCTCCGGCGAGCGCATCACCATCCTGATCGCTCACCGCCTCTCCACCATCCTGCATGCCGATACCATTTTTGTGCTGGAGCGGGGCAAGATTGTGGAAACAGGCGCGCATGAGGAACTGGTGGCCCGGGGAGGACTCTACTACGCCATGTGGCGGCAGCAGATCGGCGAGCGCTAAGCCCCTTTTCCGCAGCCGCAAGATCCCTTTTGTAGAAGGGGATGTGGCCATGAACTGCCTACTGCGGCTCCTGTAGAATTTTCTTCAGCAGCTGCTCATCAGAGAGGGTCTCCTGCCAGTTGGCAGGCAGCTGCAGGCGCACTGTTTGGGCACCGCCGCTGGGGGTGCAGACTACGGCTACATGGCCATTGTGGTCTTTGGCGGCATCGCCTTCTTCCAGATCTTCGCTGCCCGGGCCGCTGTAGGCCTGCACACAGGTCCAGCGGGTATTTTCCTGATCGTTTACTTCTCGTTGTATCATATCAATAGGGGTCGCCTTACAAGAAAGGCTTGCTCTATGGACGGAAAAAGGGGGAGAAAGTTGGGCTACAGGAAAGCGTATCAACAGGACAGCGTATCAGTAGCGATTCAGGATGTGGGGGGTAAAGGGTTCAGTTGTACATACAAGACGCATGGCTGCAGATGCGGATAGTTGAGGAGGTTTGGGTGCTGAAATTGCTTCACCTGCTGCATGCCCAGCGTTGCATTACGGCAATAGATCGGTGGTTGGCTTCCGGAGCAAGCGCATATACCCTGGGCAGATTCAGCTCTTCAAAGGCCCACTGCAGGCAGGCCCGGGCTCCTTCTGTGGCGTAGCCCCTGTTCCAGGCACTGCGTTTGAGCCGCCAGCCAAGGTCAATACAGGGGTAAAGGGGGCAGTAAAGGTCTGCTCGGCCAGGCCAATAAATCCGATAAACTCTCCCTGTGCTAAGGTTTCTACCGCAAAGTAGCAGAACCCCCTGCGGGTATAGAGCTGCTGCATGCGGGTGATAAAGGCCCTGCTTTCGCTTTTGGAGGGCAGGCCAGGAAAATGGGCCATCACCTCGGGGTTGGAATTAAGGACATGCAGCGGCTCCAGATCTGCGGGCTGCCAGGGGCGGAAGCCCAGCCGGTCCGAGCTGAACACATAGGGGTACAAAGGGGCAGAAGTGCCGGGAGGTGCCATGCAGGCAAGATAGTGCAGGAACAGGCTACATCAAAAAAAGCCGCCCGTAAGGGGGCGGCTTTGCTAATGCGGCAGGTCCCGATCAGGCCGGGGCCAGTTCTTTTAATTCACTCACCACCTTGGTCATGGAGGCTTTGGCATCGCCAAAGAGCATCAGGCAGTTGGGATAGCCGAAGAGCTCGTTCTCGATGCCTGCATAGCCAGCGTTCATGGAGCGCTTGCAAACAATTACCGTGCGGGCCTTATCGGCATTGAGGATGGGCATGCCGTAGATGGGGCTCTGGGGATTGCTGCGGGCGGCAGGGTTTACCACGTCGTTGGCGCCAATGATCAGGGCAATGTCGGTATTGGCAAACTCATCGTTGATGCTTTCCAT
>NZ_AODQ01000083.1 GCF_000348925.1 Cesiribacter andamanensis AMV16
TACCGGCACCCCAAAGATGTGCTCATAGGCCTGGCGGTGGCGGGTTTCGGCCTGCAGGCTCACTTTCAAGGGGCGTACGGGCTGGCTGCTCAGGAGCCCAAACACCTGCAGTGTACCCGTCATGGCCTGGGCTACCGCCTGTTGCGCCGTATGGGGCGAAAGGGCCAGCCATTCGGCTGCAGGCCCATAGCGGCATACAAAATGGGGGCCTTCTACAGCCGCGGTGTAAAAAAGCATGTCGGTTACCAGCAGGTTATACTGCTCCAGCTGCCGGAAGGCCTCGCCCAGGGTGGGACTGCTTTGCATCAGGTGGCCGATCATGCCCACAATGCCCGGCGAAGCCTGCTGGCCAAGGTGCAGGCCCAGCGTTTCGTCGCCGGTAAGCAGCAGGGCCTGCTCCCATACGGCTATGCCTATCGGATGGGGCACCCGTTTTTCCCCCTCATCCAGATCGGAAAGCCGTAAGCCGGCACGCTGGCACAGAAGTTCTGCCGAAGCACCCCGGCGGGCCGCCCCGTATACAATCCCCCGGATCACCGGCATGATAGCGTACATTAGCTTGTCGTAAAATGTCCTGCTCCTGACGCAAAATACACTTTTGCTGCGGCACTTTAGCCCCTTTCTTTGTATAAAAAAAAGCAGCATGAAAGCGAAGAAGATCACCATCGGCATTTTTTTGGGCCTTATGGCCCTTGCCTTTACCAAAGTGGGCATTGAGACCCTGATCGATCCCCAAAGCACCATGGACCAGGTAGGCATTGAGTTGACCAACGCCAGCGCCAGCAGCTCCATGCGGGCGGTTTATGGGGGCCTGCACCTGGTCTTTGGTATTTTTTGCCTCTGGGGCGCCTTTTACAAGCGGGAGTCGGCCCTGGGGCTGGTGTGCCTTTATACGCTGGGCTACACCATCGGCCGGGTGTCGGGCATCGTAGCCGATGGCGCCCCCAACGAATTCATCACCAGCTGGATCATGACCGAAGCCATTTCCGGCCTGTTGGCGGGGGGATTGCTGGTATGGCTGCGGCAGCCCGCTAAGGTTGCCGGCAACGTACAGGTGGCATAGTTTACAAGCACCCTTACCCCCTTGCCTGCCCCTGGATATTGGATATTCAGGGGTTTTGCTGTAGGTTCAGCCTAAGAAAAACCTAAAATACTAGTGACTTGAAGATTGTAAGCTGGAATTGCAATGGTGCGCTAAGGAAGAAATTTGAGTATCTCGCAGACTTGGATGCAGATCTGTTTATCATTCAGGAATGCGAAAATCCAGCAGCATCAAAGCACCCGGGCTATAGGCAGTGGGCTCACCATCACCTCTGGATCGGAGACACTAAAAACAGGGGACTTGGTATCTTTTCCACCAAAAATCATAGCCTTCTTCCTTTGCCCTGGAGCGATACCTATATGGACCATAGGGTTAAATACTTTCTTCCCTGTTTAGTGAATAGGGAATTTACGCTTTTGGCTGTCTGGACACACCAAAATAACTCACCCACCTTTGGCTATATTGGTCAGTTCTGGAAATACCTGCAGGTAAACAAGGCACACTTCAGCAACCTCCTTATTGCCGGGGACTTCAACAGCAATGCCATCTGGGATACATGGGACAGGTGGTGGAGCCACTCGGATGTGGTACGGGAATTAGGCGAGATGGGTATTAAGAGCCTGTACCATGCCCTTACCCGGGAGGAACAGGGCAAAGAAACGAACCCCACCTATTATCACCATAAAAAGCCTGAGCGACCCTATCACATTGATTATTTATTTGGTAGCCCAGTCTTTAAGAATAGCCTCACAAAACTGGAGATTGGAGAATCTGATAGATGGCTCAGATTAAGCGATCACCTCCCCATCATTGGTGAATTCAAGAAATAATCCATACCCCTCTCCACCCCGATAAGGGATGGTACGTCTTCTCACAAAAATCTACCCCAGCCGGTACGTCACCAGCTTGTTCACATGCTCGCAGAAGAGCTGGGGCTTCATGGTGCGCCAGTTGATGACCTCCAGCTGGCCGCCCATGTTGATGTAGGCATCCACATTGTAGAGCTTCATTTCGTGCTGCACAAAATCGCGGAAGCCGATGCCGGCAATCCAGCCTTCGTCCACATCCTCAAACCACTCTTCGTAATAGCAGTCGTCGGAACCGTGGAAGTTGAGCACATTTTCGCCGATAAGGATGAATTTATTGATGCCCAGGGGGGTGAAGTGGTCAATGATGTTGCGCTTCAGGTGCATGATGTCGTTGTTGATGGCATCATTCCACTCGCCCAGAAACTCCATCACCACATAGCCCTTGTCATAATCGGCCCAGAGAATTTTAAAATATAAGGTTTCGGAGCCCAGAAAATCCCAGGCCGGATCGATGTAATAGTTGTAGATGGCATCGGTGTAGAGCTCATAATTGTACTCCTTCCCAAAGTAGGGCGACTGCGCATCTTCGGCTACGTTGTAGTATTTAAGCCAGTTATAAAAAGGTTCAATGACGTGCATGCTGCTGACGGTAAAAATCGACGGCTTTGCGGACCGACCCGTGCTCTTGCAGCAGGGAAGCGGCCGCTGCTTCCTCGATGGTTAACTCGTCCATGATCATGCGGGTTCCGCGCTCTACCAGCTTTTTGTTGCTCAGCTGCATGTCTACCATCTTGTTGCCCCGCACCCGGCCCAGGCGCACCATGGTAGAGGTGGTGATCATGTTGAGCACCAGTTTCTGGGCCGTACCGGCCTTCATGCGGGTGCTGCCGGTCACAAATTCCGGCCCCACGATGGCCTCGATGGGGTACTCGCAGGCGGCCGCCACCGCCGAGCCCGGGTTGCAGACCACACAGCCCGTCAGCAGGCCGCGTTTGCGGGCTTCTTCCAGCCCGCCGATCACATAGGGGGTGCGGCCCGAGGCGGCAATGCCCACCACTGTATCCAGCTCAGTAGGCTGGTAGGCTTCGATGTCTTTCCAGGCCTGCTGGCGATCGTCTTCGGCAAACTCAACGGCCTTGCGAATGGCCTGGTCGCCGCCGGCTATGAGGCCAATCACCCAGTCGTGGGGTACCCCATAGGTAGGCGGGCACTCGGAGGCATCTACGATGCCCAGGCGTCCGCTGGTGCCGGCACCAATGTAAAACAGCCTGCCCCCCTGTTCCATGCGGGCGACCAGCCGGGCCACCAGCGCCTCAATCTGCGGAATAGCCTTTTCTACGGCCAGGGGTACGGTTTTATCTTCTCTATTTATATTCTCCAGCAGCTCCCGCACGCTCATGTTTTCGAGCTGGTTGTAATGGGAGCTGGATTCGGTGATGCTTGACATATGGGTTCTTCTTAAAAAAGGGGGACTTCTCTGGTGGCTTAGGCCTAAAAAGAATATAAAGATACGGGCTTTGGGGCTTGGTGCAAGGGGCAAAGACTAGATAGGGAAGCTACTTTTGCAGCATTTCGCAATCAGCCTCCCCCCTACCCCCTCCAAAGGGGGACAGCTGTTAGCCATACATTACAGATTGCATTTATCTATGTTCTTTCTGCTACTTCTGTTTAATTCATTCATCCTAGCCTAAAGTTGTTAGCCTACAGTAGCGGTACGGTACGATTGTCCCCCTTTGGAGGGGGGTAGGGGGGAGGAATAATTACGGTATGCGCCTACCCCCTCCTGCCTGCCTCAAACGAATCAATATATACCTCGATCCTGGCCATCACGCTGTTCATCTGCGTCAAAACCTCTTCATCCGTAAAACGCAGCACCGTAAAGCCGGCGGCTTCCAGATCTGCCTGCTTTCGGGCATCCCGCTGGGCTACTTCCTCCCAGGCATGGGTACATCCATCCAGCTCAATCACCAGCATCAGCTCCTGACACATGAAGTCGGCTATGTAGTGCAACACCGGACGCTGCCTTCTAAAGGCATAACCCCTCAACTGGCTAGCCCGCAGGCCCCACTTCCACAGGCTGGCTTCGGCCTTCGTGCCATCTGTGCGGAGCCTGCGAGCCGGATGCTTCAGCTGTGGGTTGTAGTGATGATACTGATGTGGCACTGCTTTTTTAGGCATTATTCGGAGAGATTGAGGGAGGCTTGCTCCTATCGGAGCAAAAGCCTCTCTTATTTACAAGTCCGCCTTGCGCAGGCCATGCGCCGGAGGGCCTTCCAGCTGCTCGCCGGTGGCTTTGTAGCGACCGCCATGGCAGGGGCAGTCCCAGGTTTTTTCCAGCTTGTTCCACTGCACCACGCAGCCCATATGTACGCAGGTGGGCGACATCACATGCAGGCCGCCCTGTTTATCGCGGTACACAGCATACTGCTGCACCCCCTGGCGGATGATCTTGCCATCATCCAGCCCTACTTCCTTCACATCGGAGGCATCGGACTGAAAACGGTCAGCCACAAAATCTTTGGCTACCTCCATGTTCATCTTCAGGAAATCGCCCGCCTCGGCCGAGATGTTGAGGCGGGAAGGGCTGAAAATACGCTCCCATTTATTCTCCTTGCCTGTAATGAGGTCCGACAGCAGGTAGCCGGCAAAGGTGCCCCACAGGGTGCCATCACCGGAGTAGCCCGTGCCGTAGAACACCCGCTTTTGGCTGGGGCTGCGGCCGATAAAGGGCATACGATCGGCCGGCTCAAAGACCTGCGCCGACCAGCTGGCCAGGTACTCGGCGATGCCGAAGCGCTCTTCGGTCCAATCCTTAAGCTGCTGCAGGTGGTCATTTTCATCCTCGGCATGGCCGGTTTTATGGTCGGCGCCGCCAATGATCACCACCCCATCGGCTTCTTTGCGGATGTAGTGGTAGGGGTCTTTCATGTCGTATAAAAGGTAGTCGGGCAGCTCCTGCCGGGTGCGTACCGCCAGGGCATAGGAGCGGTAGGGGGCCATGCGGGGATGAACGCTATGCATGAAGATGGGACTGTGCGTAGCCAGCACCACCTGCTGTGCCCGGATGGTGGTGCCATTTTCCAGGGTGGCCTCCATGGCATCCCCTTCTTCCGTAAGGTCAATCACCCGGCTTTGCTCATAGATTTGCACCCCTGCTTTCAGCAGTACCTCGGCCAGCCCGTAGATGAATTTAAGGGGGTGAAAGCGGGCATTGGGCTCCCAGCGAACCACCATGCCTGTAGGGAAGGGCAGGGCATTGAGATCATCCACTTCTTCGGCGCGGATGCCGGCCGCCTGGGCGGCCTTGAGCTCCCGCTGCAGCTCGATGATCTCCTGGGTGGTTTCGGCCCAGTCATAGGCCGGCACTTTCTGGTAATGGGCCCCCAGCTGGTGGGCCGAATCGATCTTGCCCACCAGTTCAATGGCCAGGCTGGCCGCTTCGGCTACCTGTTTGGCCACCTCCTCGCCAAAGTCGTTGACAATGCGGGCATACTCGGCATCTACTGAAATGTTCAGATGGGCGGTGGTATGGCCGCTAACGCCGCTTCCCAGGCGGTCGCCCTCTACCAGTACGGCTTTTTTGCCGGCCTGCATCAGGTTCCAGGCGGTTACGATGCCGGTGATGCCGCCGCCAACAATGAGCACTTCCGTCTCCAGGTCTTTCTGAAGGGGGGCATATATTTTTCGGCTGGTGTCTCGTTCCCAATAAGAGCTTGTCATAGGCTTTTGCAGTTTTGGTTATAGGGGTAACTTTGCCAAAGAGAGCGTTGTTTTTAGAAATATGGGGCACTCGCATCACGGCCATCACCATCACCAGCAGGAAGGGCATGCTCAGGGCCCTGGCAATACCCGCAACATAGGCGTGGCCCTGCTGCTGAACCTGAGCTTTACGCTCATCGAAATTGTGGGCGGCCTGCTTACCAACAGCCTGGCCATTCTCTCGGATGCGGTGCACGACCTGGGCGACAGCCTGGCCCTGGGCATGAGCTATTATGCCGAAAAACGGGCGGGCCAGAAGCTGCAGGATCCCAACTATACTTTTGGGCTGCGGCGCCTGCCGCTGATCAGTGCAGGCCTCAATGGTCTTATTTTGCTGCTGGGCTCGCTGTGGGTGGTAGCCAATGCCGTGCCGCGCCTCTATGCGCCCGAGCCGGTAGAAGCAGGCGGTATGATGGCCCTGGCCGTGCTGGGCGTGCTGGTAAACGGGGCCGCCGTGCTGAAGCTGCGCGGCAACAGGGGGGTAAACAGCCGGGTGGTAGCCCTGCACCTGCTGGAAGATGCCCTGGGCTGGGTGGCCGTGCTCGTAGGGGCGGTCATCATCTACTATACCGGCTACTACATCATCGACCCCATTCTGTCGCTGCTGGTGGCGGCCTATATTTTTGTGGGGGCTTTCCGCAACCTGCGGGAGGTATATTACCTGCTGGTGCAGCGCTCGCCTTCCGAGGTGGAGGTAGGCAAGATCCGCCAGCAGTTGGAGGGCCTGGAGGGGGTCCTGCAAATCACCGACCTGCACATCTGGTCGCTGGAGGGCACCCACCACATCCTGAGCCTGCACGCCCTGGTGGCGCCCGACCTCTCGCCCGAGGGGCAGCACGCCCTCAAACGGGAAATGCGCCGCCTGATTACCGCCTTTGGTGAATTTCACAGCACCATTGAGCTGGATTACAATCCGGATGAATGCGGCGACCACTGCCCGCTTCCCTAACGTCCTGGTAATTCTGTGCTGCTGCAGCCGAAATAGGGTCGGCTTATCGGAGCGTCGGACTAAAATCTAAATACCCCCTTTTGGCCACCAACTAACTTCCTCTTTTGCTATCTTTCGGCTTATGAGCACACCAACTTCCCAGGGCTGGCGCACGGCAACGCAGTGCGTACACAGCGGCACCCAGATCGATGGCGACGTTAAAGGGGTCAATACCCCCATTCATACTTCCTCGGCCTTCGGCTATGGCGATCCTGCAAAAAACAAATATCCCCGCTACTTCAATACCCCCAACCAGCAGGCGGTGGTAGACAAACTGTGTGCCCTGGAGGGGGCCGAAGCGGGCCTGCTCTTCAGCTCGGGTATGGCGGCCATTTCGGCCATGGTGCTGGGCCTGCTGCAGCAGGGCGATCACCTGGTGATCCCCAAAGAGATCTACGGCGGCAGCTACAATTTTTTCCGCACGGAACTGCCCCGCTTTGGCATCAATTTTACACTGATAGACGATACCACGCCCGAGGCCTATGCCGCGGCCATAGAGCCCTCCACCCGGGCCCTGTACATGGAGACCCCCTCCAACCCCCTGCTAAAACTCACCGACATCGCCGCCGTAGCCCGCCTGGCCCGGGAGCGGGGGTTGCTGAGCTTTATTGATAATACCTTTGCCTCGCCCATTAACCAGCTGCCGCTGCAGCTGGGGGTAGATGTGGTGATGCACAGCGGCACTAAGTACTTTGGCGGCCATAGCGACCTATGCTTTGGCGTGCTGCTGGGCAAGAGTGCCCCCATGAAAAAGCTCTTTCCGCATGCGGTAAACACCGGCGGCAGCCTGAATGCCCAAACCTGCGCCCTGATTGAGCGCAGCCTGAAGACCCTGGAGATACGGGTAGAACGCCAGACGCAGAATGCCCAGCGCCTGGCCGAATTTCTGGAGCAGCACCCTGGCGTAGTAAAGGTAAATTACCCGGGCCTGCCCTCGCACCCCCAGCACCAGCTGGCCAAAGAGCAGATGCTGGGCTTTGGCGCCATGCTGTCCTTTGAGGTAGCCGGCGGCGGCGCAGCGGCCGATGCCCTGCTGGAGCGCCTGCAGATCATTATGCCCGCACTGAGCCTGGGCGGTGTGGAAAGCCTGATCTGCTCGCCCCGCAATACCTCCCACCTGAAAATGAGCGCCCAGGAGCGGGCACAAGCGGGTATTTCCGACGGCCTGCTGCGCCTTTCGGTAGGCATTGAAGCCGCCGAAGACCTGATGGCCGACCTGGATCAGGCGCTGGGGTGATGGTTTGGGGAATGGGGTATGGGGTATGGGGGATGAGGCATGGGGTGGTAACTGATGCAGCCAGCGGTTTATAGGCCTTATCGTCAGAGGATAGTTTACTGCTTTGAGAAGAGAAAAGGGTATCTACAGCACGTACGTATGGCATGGGACCTTGCCCATACCTGATACCCGATACCTCATACCTCATACCCCTCTGCCCCCTAATTATCCAGTGCGCCATCGTCTACCCAGCAGGCGATGGCGGCTACCTGATCCTGGCTTAGGCTTACCCCTGAGCCCGGCGGCGGCATGCTGCCGTTTTGGGTGCGGGTCTTGATATCGGCAGCACGGGCCTGTATGGTTGAGAGATTGGTGAAATCAGGCTGCGGGGTACCGCTGGCATGGCAGCCCGAAATGGCACAGTTACTTTGGATAATGGTGCGCACCTCTGCCTCATAGCTGGTGCCGCTCATAACCCGTGCAGGGCTGCTGGCCGAGCAGTTGCTGGCATCCCGCACGGTAGGCGTATAGTTGCCGGCAGCCAGACCTGTAAAGTGCGGATCGGCCTGAAAACTGCTGCCATTGAGGCTATAGGTAAAGGGACCCGTGCCACCGGTGAGCGTGATGGTAAGCGCGCCATTGCTGGTGCCACAGCCTGCAGCAGTGGTTACGGTTGCCATCACCTCCATATCGGAGCTTTCGGCAATGGATTGCTGCAGGCTGGCCGTGCATCCATTTGCATCCCGCACACTAATGGCATAGCTACCCATGGCGAGGTTCTCAAAGGTAGAGCTGCTTTGATAGGCACCCCCATTGATGCTGTATTCCAGAGGGGCTGTGCCTCCGCTGGCGGCTATCACCAGGCGTCCATTGGCCTGGCCGCAGCTGGCCGATGTTGGGGTTGCGGCGCTAATGGCAGGGGGATTGCTCAAGCAGGGATCGGCCTGCGGTTCATCCTCGGAGCAGGCAAAAAGGCATAGCGCTCCCGCCAGCAAAAAAATGGTGCTGTTTTTCATGGTCGTAAGAATTAGGTTACAGATCGTAGCGAACTTGCAGCTGCAGCCCAAAGGAGGTTAAGCGCAGTGCACCGGCGCCCACCCCCTGCAGCGGAAGCCGAAAGCTGGGCTCGGCCTGCAGGTGCAGGCGGTTGCCCAGGGGAGTTTCTACCCCTACCCCCCCATTCAGAATGCTGAGCCAGTGCCTGTTCTCATTGCGGTAGGCATAGGTGGTGGTAGAATAGGGGTAGGTGATATCATAGCGCTCCGAAAGCATCAGGTAGCTGGATAGGCCTGCCGCTGCATAGAAGCGTAGGGTGCGCACCTTTGCAAAGCTGTACTGAAGGCTCAGGGGGAGGTCCAGCACATTGCAGCGGGCATTGAGCGAAAGCGGTTTCTGGCCGCCGTAGCCACTGCCATAGCCGCCACCGCCGGTTCCATAAGGGGTAAAGCCGCCTGCCCCCTCATAATTCTTGCGCACATAAAGAGCGCCAGCCTGCAGCCGCAGCCGGTTGCCCAGCTGGTAGCCCAGCAGCAGCCCCCCTCCGCCGCCCAGCCGGGAGGTAGAGAAGCTGCCCACCTGGCTCATGTCGGGCATGGCCGATAAGGACAAGCTCCAGCGGTGCGCAGCAGGCTTTTTCGCAACCTTTACCGAAGGTGCTTCTGCTGACAAAGGGGGGGCAGGCTGCGGATCGGCTTCAGTCAGCAGGGCCTGCACAGGCGGCAGCTTTGGCTGCCCGGCTGCCAGCTCAGGCTCCCGTGCTGCCAGGGCAGGCATACGGGCAGGCGCAGGAACCTGAGAGGCAGGTAAAAGCTGTTTGGAGGGGGAGGCTACCCCTTTTTCAGGGTCCGGGGCCTGGGGGTGCGCATGCGCCCGCTTCCTGCTATCCTCCGCTCTGGCCTGCTGTACTGCCACCACTCCCTGCGGTGCCACCTGGCTGCCAGTTGCTGAGGAGCCTCTGCCAGGCAGGGCAGGCCCAGCTGCCTGGCTACGCGGGGCTGCCAGTTCGGGGGCGTATCAGTGGGTCCAGCTCCCCCCCTTTGGTGGGTAGCCAAAGGATGATGCGCCGGCTGCGGTGCCCCTGTCTGTTCTGCTGCAGGGGGCAGGCCCTCAGCAGACTTTTTGGACCAGTTCACCAGGTTCCAGCTGCTCATAGAGCCCCCAGCCCAGCCCGGCCAGCAGGAGCAGGCCGGTAATGGCAGCAGCCAGCCGCACAGCCCGCTGCATGCGTACGGTATGTGCTCCGGGAGTCACCACTCCGGGAGCATCCACTCGGGGAGCCGCCACTCCCGGAGCCGCCTTTGCCGATCCCCACCAGGGCAGGAATCGCCTCTTGCTGCCTGCTTCTTCTTTGGCAGCCCCGTTTTGGGCAGCTGCAAGTTTGGCCTCCATGGCGGGCCAGGCGGCCGGATCCATAGCGGTATCGGGGAGCTGTTGTTCCAGCTCCAGCATCCGCAGGCGCAGGCGCTCATCCCACTGCTCTGTCGACCACCTTTGCTTTTCCATGCTCCTTTTTTGGTTGTTGTATACGTTGCTGCAACTGCAGGCGGGCCCGGGATAGGTTTGATTTACTGGTGCCTATCGAAATGCCCAATATGTCTGCTATTTCCTCATGAGTATAGCCATCCAGCACATAGAGGTTAAATACCGCCCGGTAGGCGGGGGTTAGGGCCCGGATCTGGCCCAGCAGCTCTTCATAGCTCAGCTGGTCCAGCGCACTGGGATCGCCCAGCTCCTGCTGCTGCAGCACCTCCAGGCTATCGTGGTAGAAGTGCTTGTGCTGCTGCCGGTAGGTATCAATGGCCGTATTGATGAGAATGCGGCGAATCCACCCCTTCAGCGACCGGGCTCTGTCATACTGTTCCAGGCGGGTAAACACCTTTAGAAAACCGTCGTTGAGAACATCCTGTGCTTCATCCCGGCTGGCCGTATAACGCAGGCAAATGCTCATGGCATAGCCATAATAGTGGGCATAGAAGGCCTGCTGACAAGCACGGTCATGCTTGAGACAGCCTTCCAGCAGATGCTGCGGTATATGCTCGCCTGCGCTCACACCCTGGTAAATTCTGCACCAACACGAGAAGGTACGCAAAAAGGGTTGCGTATCGGAATAAAAATAGTTTTTAGGAGGATCATTATTTTTTAAAGCCCGCCGCGCTGGGTTATTTTTGGGCCATGTACCTGCAGCGCGTTGTGATTACCGGCATGGGCGCCCTTACCCCCATTGGCCTTTGTGTGCCCGACTTCTGGACGGGCCTGCTGGAGGGCCAAAGCGGTGGCGGTCCCATAACTCGTTTTGATACACGGGGCTACCGCAGCCGCATGGCCTGTGAGCTGAAGGACTTTCGCCCGGGCGATTACCTGGACCATAAAACCCTGCGCCAGACCGACCGCTTTAGCCAGTACGCCCTCATTGCCGCCGATGAGGCCCTGCGGGATGCCGGCATTTTCCCCTCCTCCCTCAACCCCCTGCGCTGTGGGGTGATCTGGGCCTCGGGCAATGGCGGGGTAGAAAGTTTTGAGCAGGAGATCCGGGCCAATGCCGCCAGCCAGCAGCCGCCCCGCTACAGTCCCTACATGATTCCCAAAATGCTGCTGGATACCCCCAGCGGCCTGCTGGCGGTGCGTCATGGGTTCAGGGGCCCTAACTTTGGCACCGTATCGGCCTGTGCGGCGGCCACCTCAGCCATTATAGAAGCCTTTACCTACCTGCGCCTGGGCAAGGCCGAGCTGATGCTCTGCGGTGGTTCAGAGGCTCCCATCACCCCTGCCTGGGTAGGGGGCTTTGATGCCATGAAGGCCCTCTCCCGCCGCAACCAGGACCCCATGACCGCCTCCCGACCCTTTGCGCCCGACCGGGATGGCTTTGTGATTGGGGAAGGGGCCGGCGCCCTGGTGCTGGAAGGACTGGAGAGCGCCCTGGCCCGGGGCGCCCGCATCTATGCCGAAGTGGTGGGCGGCGGCATGAGCGCCGATGCCTGGCACCCCACGGCCCCCGAGCCTCAGGGCAAAGGCGCCCTGCTGAGCATGCAGTGGGCGCTGGAAGAAGCCGGCATCCAGCCCCGGGAGGTGGGCTATGTAAATGCCCATGCCACCTCCACCCCTGCCGGCGATCTGGCCGAGGCCCATGCCCTGGCGCAGCTATTTGGCCAGGGGGCCGGGCAGCCCTACATCAGCAGCACCAAGGGGCATACCGGCCACCTGCTGGGAGCAGCCGGTGCCATAGAGGCCATTGCCACGGCCTGCGCGCTTCATCAACAAATCATACCCCATACCGCCAGTACCCCCACTACAGATCCGGCACTGCCCCAGGCCGGGCAATTTCTGTTGCACAGGCCAACAAAGCGCAGCTTCGGCTATGCCCTGAGCAACAGTTTTGGCTTTGGGGGGCACAATGCCAGCCTTTTGCTTAAGCGTTGGAAAAAATAACAATCTCGGCTAATTTCTTACAACTCATACCCTTACAGGCAAAAATGCAGTAGCATTGTAAAGGTTTTTGTTTTTCAGCATCGACGCCTCTTCATGTCGCAATCGGTCTCCATCAGCAGCAAACGGGCTCTCCTGGTTAACCGCCTACTTCTTATAGGTGCGGGCGCTGCTATGCTGCATGCCGGCATTGATGCCGTCTATGCTTCCTGGGCCGTGGTGGGGGCCGATATCAACATTGCGCTCTGGCTGTTGTTTCTCTACGGCCTTAACCGCATGGGGCATCACCAGCTGGTGCGCTGGGGCATTCTTGTTTCCTTAAGCCTGGTGCTCATGGCCTATGGCTCGGTAATTCCGGCAGCCAATGGCCTAAACCTACTGTTCTTGCCCATGATGAGCCTGGCCTTTGTGCTCTTTGATTATCGGCAGCACCGGGCCAAACTTGCCATTAGCCTGTTTATGATGGGCTGCTTTCTGTTGCTGGAATTTACCGATTATCAGCTGCTGGGAAGTGTGGAACTGCAGGAAGAAGCCGATCGCTTCTCCTTTATTGCCAATTTCCTTACAGCCGGGGCCATGCTCTACTTTTCCTTCAGCACCATTACGCAGGCCAACTACCTGGCCGAGCAGCGGCTGCAGCAAAATGCCCAGGAACTGGAGCAGCAAAATGCGCTGCTGAGCAAGACCAATGAAGAGCTGGACCGTTTTGTGTACAGCACCTCCCATGACCTGCGGGCTCCCCTGCTCTCCATGCTGGGCCTGCTGCAACTGCTGGAAAACAAGAAATCACATGAGCCTATAGAGCCCTACCTGAACATGCTGCGCAACCGCGTACACAACCTGGAGAGCTTTATCAACGACATTCGCATCTACGCCCACAACAACCGGCTACCGCTAGCACCCGAGCCTCTTGAGCTGGGCAAGCTGGTTTCGGAGGTATTTACCACCCATCGCTACCTGCAGGGAGGCACCAACCTGGACCTTCGCCAGGAAGTAAACATTGGCCAGCCCCTGCTGCTGGATAAAGAACGTATTCTTACCATTCTAAGCAACCTGGTAGCCAATGCCATCAAGTACCACCGGCAGCAACACCCCACCCCCTTTGTACTGGTGGGCGCCCGGCAGGAAGAGCAGCAGCTGCACCTTTGGGTACAGGACAATGGCCCCGGCATTGACCCCCAGATACAGGCCCGCATGTTTGAGATGTTTTACCGCGGCGATGAGCGCTCCGGCGGCTCCGGCCTGGGCCTATACCTGGTGAAAGAAACCCTGGAAAAACTGGGGGGAAGCATCATGGCCGAATCAACCCCCGGCCGGGGATCTACCTTTCATGTGTGGATACCCCTGGCCAACACCCAAAAGGCGCCCAGTGAGGCGCCCTTATCCATGAGAGGCTAGCAAGCCTTGCCGGTACAGAAAGATTAGCACCCCAGAGACAGAAACCAAAGGGAGGGGAAATACGGATGCCCTTTCAGAAGTTGTAGCGTCCTTTTAGCTGAGAAATGCGCTGCTGCCGGGCTTCCAGTCTTTCTTTTTGCTGCATCAGCTGCCATTCCCTTGCCTGATAATCCTGCAATTTTGCCTCATAGCGCTGCTGTGAAGAGGGGCTGACGTCTTCCAGCCCGAAGGCTTGCTGAAAAAGGGGAGCGCTTAATAAAGGCATAGGTCGTTTTACGCCTGCAGGCGGCAGGCAGTTGCAGCTGCTATACACTTTTTACAGGCTTACTTTATCGCAAAGCCCGCAACTTCTTCACGCTTAAGGCTATACCCAGAAAACATCAGCAAACGCCTTGCCCAGATACTTCTTTGGCACAAGGCCCCTTTCTGAACACGCACACCCTCTACAGCTTCTTCGCCAGCTGCCCTTCCCAAATACGCTGCAAATGAACTACCTTTGTCAGTAGCAGCGATCTCCATGGTAGGGAAGCGCGTCTGCCTTTTTTACCCCACGCTGTAGCGCCTATGAGCTCCTTTAGCATCCGCCCCTATCAGCCCCACCTGCAGGCCTATTTTGAGCGCCTCAACAAGGCCTGGATCGAGCAGTACTTTCGCCTGGAGCCCATTGATCAGTGGGTGCTGGAGCATCCCGATGAAGCCATCCTGCAAAAGGGAGGCGATATCTTTTTTGTAGAATACCAGGGCCAGATCATTGGTACGGCCGCCCTTAAGTGGAACGCCCCGGGAGTACTGGAGCTTACCAAAATGGCCGTAGACCCGGCCTATCAGGGGCTGGGCGCCGGCAAATTCCTGTGCAAGACCGCCATAGACCGGGCCCGGGCAGCCGGCGCCGGCTGCCTGCTGCTCTATTCCAACAGAAGTCTGGCGCCGGCCATTGGCATTTACCGCACGCTGGGCTTTCAGGAAGTACCCGTAGAGCCCGGCACCTATGCCCGGGCGGATCTCAAGATGGAGATCCGGTTTTAAATAGACTCAGGGCTGTGGCGAGGCCGCCAGCCCTGCAGGCTGCTCCAGGTAGCGGTCACTAAGGCTGCCCAAAAAGGCAATGATATCAGCTATCTCCTGCTTACTCAGCTGCAGGGCATCGGGCGGCAGGGTCTGGTGCTCCAGCGCAATACCAATGCCAGCACCCCCTCCCCGGTTGTAAAAATCCAGCACTTCTTCCAGCGTGTTATACACCCCATTGTGCATATAGGGGGCTGTATGCGCACTATTCCGTAGGCTGGGGGTTTTAAAGAAAAACTTGCGCTCTTCGGTGCCATAGACCTGGTAGCGGCCCGGGTCTTGATCTATGCGGGCGCCAACAGTATCGGGGGCATCCGGCACCCCTAGCAATTCCAGTTCGGTTTCGGAAAATTCGGGTGGTACTGTTCCGTTAAAGACCGGCGCAAAATGGCAGGTAGCACATTTGGCCTTGCCACTGAACAAATTAAAGCCCCGAATCTCACTCTCGCTCAGGCTTTGCTCCAGCCCGTCGATAGACCGATCGAAGCGGGAATCAAAGGGAGTGAGACTGCGAATGTAGCTGGCAATGGCATGGCGTATGCGGGCGTCGCTGATCTCCTGCTGCGGATACAAACGCGCAAAAGCCTGTTGATAGGCGGGCTGCTGGCGTACGGTTTGCACCATGTCCTCCAGGCTGGAGTGAAATTCCTGCTGATTGTTCACCACGGAGATAATTTGCCCCTCCAGACTGCTGGTACGCTTATCGTAGAAAAAGCCCCGCTGCAAGGCCGCATAACTCAGGCTGGGGCTGTTGCGCAGCTGGCCATCAGCCCGTTGTTTACCATCGGTAAAGGCACGTGCCTCCTGATGGCAGCTGGCACAGCTAAGAGCGCCGCTGGCCGATAGGGATGGGTCATGAAAAAGTTGCTTGCCCAGCAGCACTTTTTCTTTGGTAAGGGGGCCGGAGGGGCGTTCTTCAAAATAGGCCAGGTTAAAGGTAGTACTGGTAAACAGAGAGCTGGCATCGTGTTCCAGAGCCAAAGTAAAGGGGAAACTGACGTTCCAATCGTCTTTTGTCTGTACCCAGAGTGCCAGCTGGGCATGGGTGTGGTCTTTTAAAAAGGTATAGCGATCAAACGCCTCAAAATTGCCCTGAAGGGCCTTCAGACTGGAATCGAACTGCTGGTTCCAGGCTTCCAACAGGGCTGGATTGCGAAAATTTCCCTTAAACAGGGAGAGGTATTTCTTAAGGCGCCGGTACACAAAGGCGCTTTCCTCCAGCGAATTTTCCTGCACCGGCGAGTCGAAGCCTGTAATGCCGGTAAGCGCTACCCGCACCAGCGCATTGCGCATCATCCACAAAAAATGATACTGCAGATAGCTGCTAAAACGGGTATTCTTCCGGATCAGCTTCAAGCGGTTGCTTACCTGGGCTGCATGGCGGCCAATGCTTTCGGCATCTGCGCCGGGATCAAAAATAAGCTCTTCCAGCACCTGAAAGCCCGAGGGGGCTTTGCGTTTGATATCGGTAAAATCTTCTTCCTCTATTTTAAGAATGTTGGGCTGGTTGAGAAAGCGGTAGTTCTCCTGCTCGGCAAAGGCCAGCATGGGCTCAGCCAACTTAAAGTGCATGCGGGCCCTGCGGAAAAGGGCCTGCTGTTGGTCAGCGTCCTGAGGCTGCTGCAGCTGCTCCAGGGCCATAATGCAGGCGGTAAGGTCGCTTCGGTAGAGGTCTTCGATTTCCTGAAAAGCCCTGGCGGTTACTTCTTCGGTAGGCGAAGGCGCACTACAACTGGTGGCCAGAATCAGGAAAAAGAGGCTTATGATGCCATAAGTCTCTTTTTTGATCATTTGCAAATGCATCATGCGACTAAAAATATCGGTTGATTAGCGTTTCAGTCCTCTGATGAGGAACAACTGGCTACCTTCCTTTGCGCTACCAGCCACATTGAGATTGGCTTTGGGATCAGTAAAGGGGGTGCCATCGGCCTTTACCCAGCCGTGATTCTGCACACCAAGCAAAAAGGTGCCTTCAATGCCCAAAATGTCCGATACATCGATCATGCCGGTAATTTCCCAGGTGTCGTTCACCCTGCCATAGCCCTGTGCCGCTGCAGTTTCCTGATCGCACTCCAGTACGGTCTTTAGTTCGCCGGTATTAAGATTATACTGATACAGGCGGGCAAAGTGCGCTTTGTCGGGGGTATCAGGATAGCCGTTGGGGTCTTCCTGAATGTAGGCATAGTTGCGGGTCACCAGAATATTATCCGGGCTGTGGAAGGCTTTGGCCTTGCCATCCAGTTTATCGCCATCCAGCACACAGGTAATTTTACCCCCTTTGGTAGGGTCGGCGTCGTTGAGCTCCACTTTGTAAACACGGCCATAGAACGTGCCTTTGCCCTGCAGGGCGGCATGCTTGCGGCCAGTTACCGCCAAGTATACTTCGCGGTTGTTTTTGGCACTGCCCCGGCGCCAGTCAATATCCTCCAGGCGGGAGAAGCCCATAACGCCCTTGGCCTTGGCTTCGGCATCCAGCAGGTCGATGTTGGTTTCGGTCAGTTCCACAAACTCCATGTCGTAGGAAGTTCCCTCTTGCATGTCCATTTCATAGTCGACGCCGGCGGAGGTTACTTTCAGGCCATAAAGCTTGCCGCCGTGCAAATCGCCCGTTTCGGCCACATACATGCCCAGCTGGCCGGAGGGCACCGCATTATCGGAGTGGTCATCGCCAATAAAAATAACGGTTTTGCCAGGATAGGCATCTTTGCCAATAGGCACGGCATTTTCGGTAGACCACTGGCCCAGGGTCGTTAGCATCTCGGGCACATCGGCGCTGGCAGCGTCCCGAAAGGGGTTCACCAGAAATACCCCTTTAGAAGAACCACCCCACTCACCACCGGACAGGTAGAGGGGGCCAAAGCCATGCTCCTCGGGTGTAATGAGCGTACCCGAACACTGGGCCGTACTTGCAGTAGCAATTGCGTTCAGAATATGCTCACCATGTACAGGCCTGAAGTTTTCATCAAAGGTAATGCGGGCAATGGCATAATCGGCCTCAATGTTATTGATGAGCGTAAAGCCCCCCTCCTGGTTGCGCAGCAGACCCAGGCCATCGGTCATGGAGCCATAGACAAAGTCGGGCGAATTGGGCAGGCGGTCTTCGGAAGAAATCAGGGGGTAGATCTCAACATTTTTGAACTGCGGGTGGAGGGCTAAAAAGGAAGGGGTAACCGAATAGGCCTGCAGATCCTTTTTCTTAAGCTTTTCACTTTTGTTGGCAGCACTGTTTTGGTCAAGCGCTTCTTGGGTGAGTTGCTGCTCGCAGGACGTCATAAAAAAAAGCGAGGCAGCCGCCAGGGAAAGTACGTTTTTAAAAATCATGTGCTTGAGAGTTGTTTGTTGAACTGCAACAAAACTAGCGCTCTGCCATTACCACATGGTTATCGGCACATCAAAGGATCGTAAAGGTTGAAGGGACTGTTGTTATGCCCGCATGATGTTTGGCCGGGACTCTTTAACCCAAAGGCAATTTGTTTTCCTTGCTTGCTGAAAACAGCCCGAATAGGCTATTGCTCATGCTGCAGGAGGCTGCCCCTTAGCTCAGCGGGTTCTCAGGTAACCAGTGATCCTGAAAATACCATTGCTGAGTTCATAGGGAATCGCATGCTTGTCCAGGCCCTGCTGGATAAAGGCCGTATAATCCTTTTTCCTGGGGGCTACTAGTCTCCCGAGCTGTTCCTCTTTTATGGGGTTGATCTCCAGCCACTCGATGTACTCGAAGCCCTGCTCTTCTACCAGGTGCCACCATACGGGCGAGAAACCGCCGGTATTTTCATCATCAAACAGAAGCTTGATGCGCACCCGGGGTTCATAGGCCGGATCGGCCGTTAATTCGCTGATCAGTTCGTTCCATTTGGTGGTGTTCATGACCGCTACCAGCTGGTGTTGCGCTATATAGGCAGCTAGCTCTTTATTTTGCATGTCTCCTTGTTTGTTGGATAAGGGGTATCTGCAGAAAGGGGGCGGTTACCCCAGCACCTCAGGATTTTTCCAGGCCGGGAGCAGCAGCCCTGCCGGCTCCCCAACGGCTGCGGCTGAGCTGGTATATTCCCTTAGTACCGTATCTGCGCATTAGAAAGGGGCTCATCTTCTACAGATACGCTATAGGTATACTCGCTGGGATACCCCTTATTATTATACCTGAATTGATAGAATCCTCTGGGGACTATCGTATCACCAAAGTATTCCTCACTCGAAACTACATTATTTATGGAAAGTGCATATTCGCTAGAATAAACCGACAGATAAGCAAACGCCATATCTTGATTTGAATAATTTCTAGATTCGTCATAGGTATAGGTAGTCGTAAGGTCCAGACGCCTACCCTCCTGTTGGATGCTGTAAGTTCTCATCTGAACGAGGTTTCCATTGCTCCAATCAAACTCAATTTCCCGTTCGGTGTAAAAGGGCGGAGGGTTGTTGTACGTTTCCCTTTTAGAAACAAGTCTGCCGCTATCATCATAGTGAAAAAATACCTGGGTAGTATCTTCAGAATTCACTCCATTTCTACTCCAGGTAGTTATTTCAAAATTGACGGTGCCGTTGGGATGATAGTAAAGTTCTGAGGAACGTAGCCTGCCGTCATATTGATAAAAAATTTTTTTCAATTTACCGTCAGCATACTCAAAATCTGTCTGTACCCTGAGTTGGTCATTTGTCAGGGACAAATACTGGATAAGCTTATGGTGTTCGTACCTGAAAAATAATTTCCTGCCCTGTTGACCTTCTTGTATTTCAATTTCCTTTATAAAGAGTTTATCCGGCCCCGAATCGGAACCTTCACAGGCGCCTAACAGAGCCCCCAGTAGAACAATCAGAAAAAAGGTACTTTTCATAGGTATAGCACTTATTGTGGGAACGGATCAATTTCGCCTGAATAAATCGCCAAGACAACATCCCTGAATAGGGATTTAAAAATTCGAGACACATATTATTTGTTAACAAAGATCGAGCCAACTGAATCGCCTTTATCAGACTCTGCTTCCATATTTTTACAGGAGGGCTACCAGAAAAACTACTTCTAGAAGCACTTAATTCCCCTAACAAAATCACTTACAAACCTTTCTGCCCAGGCTCGGGTTGCTTGTATAATCTAGCCTTTT
>NZ_AODQ01000084.1 GCF_000348925.1 Cesiribacter andamanensis AMV16
CGGTATACTGGGCGGCCTTGTCTACAAAATCACATACATCATCAAAGAAGCTATACTCCGGTACTGCTGCCATAAAAAATAAGGTTTGGTTCTAGATACTACTAAGAGTAATCTGTTTGAGGCCGCTTCTGTTTCGGCACATAGGCCGGAAGGCATAGTGGAACCGCTGGCTGGCTGCTCAGGCAGCAGATAACGATATTTTTGGCCAATGAGCTAAGTGGCTGAAAGCCGGCATCTTATTTGCATTCACAAGAGAGGGCCTGCCAGAACGTATTGCCAGGGTCTAAGTGTTATTCAACTATTAGTGTTAGTATGAAATACCTGATTATTGTATTCTTTGCTCTGATGAGCGGTGGCGCCATGGCCCAGGGCTCATCTGTACTAGCCGAGCAGGAAAGCCTGCAGATGGAGCTGGACCGGGTGCTGATCGATCGGCTGCTGGCGCTGGGCCGGGTGAGCCATACGGGAACCCCTGTTGCAGATTTTCTGAACACAGAAGAAGTGCAGGGCTATTCCGATATGATGCTTCGCTACACCCCGTCGGGAGCCATCGATTACCTAATGGTACAGTACTCGCCTAAGGTGTTTTTATCCATCTACGCTGAGGATAGCGATCGCATAGCGCAGCCTGCAGCGCATCCGGAAGCAGCCCTGGAGGCCTTCCGAAAGTTGCCGATCTCAAAGATTGGCGTACGCTTTATCATGCTGCAGGAGGGGAGTCGCCAGGCGCAGCATACCCTGGAGTAAGGCAGGAGTCTTCACAGCCTACTTTCTCTCACCGCCTCAACATTTGGGGGCTTAATACAGCACCCTGAACTTGATAGTGTTTCCGATGCTTTTCAGGTCTTTGACCACATCCTGGCTATATTGCTTGTCGATATCGGTGATCACATAGCCGATGGTTTCATTGGTCTTGAGGTACTGGCCGGTAATGTTGATGGCATGGCTGGCCAGGATCTGGTTAATGGACGCCAGGATGCCAGGGGTGTTATGGTGAATGTGAATGAGGCGATGTGCGTTGCCCAGGCGGGGCAGCTGCAGGTTGGGAAAGTTTACACTACCGGTGGTGCTGCCGGTGTTGATGTAATCGGTGATCTGGGCCGGTACGTACTCGCCTATATTGCGCTGGGCCTCCAGCGTGCTGCCGCCTATGTGAGGGGTAAGCAGCACATTGGGCAGGCCCCGCAGCTCGCTCACAAACTCCTCGTCATTGGCCTTGGGCTCATAGGGAAACACATCAATGGCGGCGCCCCCTACAATGCCCTCTTCAATGGCCTTTCTGAGGGCAGCAATATCCACCACATGGCCGCGGCTCATGTTCAGAAAGATCACGCCCTTTTTCATTTTGGCAAATTCCTGCGCACCAATCAGGTTGTTGTTTTCCCGCCGGCCGTCCACATGCAGGCTCAGGATGTCGGCCTGGGCCAGGAGCTCATCCAGGCTGCGGCATTTGGTGGCATTGCCCAGCGCCAGTTTTTCTACCACATCATAGTAGTACACATTCAGGCCCAGCGCCTCGGCTACCACGCTTAGCTGTGCGCCAATGTTTCCATAGCCGATAATGCCCAGCTTTTTGCCCCGCACCTCATGGCTGCCGCCCGCCGATTTATTCCAGATGCCCTGGTGCATCTGGCTTGATTTATCGGGGATCTGCCGCATAAGCATGATCAGGGAGGCCAGCGTAAGCTCCACCACCGAACGGGTGTTGCTGTAGGGAGCATTAAAAACGGCTACTCCCCGGCGGGCGGCGGCCTCCAGATCAATCTGGTTGGTGCCAATGCAAAAGGCGCCAATGGCCATCAGCCGGTCGGCGGCCTTTAGTACCCTTTCGGTTACCTGGGTTTTGCTGCGGATGCCCAGAAAGCTTACCCCCCTGATCTGCTCTATGAGCTCGTCTTCATCCAGCGCGCCAGCCATAACTTTTACTGAAAATCCCTCTTTGCGCAGCACCTCCTCAGCAAGGGGGTGAATATTTTCCAGCAGCAGCACACAAATGCGGTGCTTTGGATAGGAGAAGGCCCGGGGCATGTTGTGCATGAACAGGAACTCGTCCAGGTTTGGGGCTATATGGTCGGCCTTGTCTACAATGGCCTCCCGGTGCACATTTTCAGTAAAGGCATAAAACTTATTGGCCATGCCTGCGGCCTTGATCTCGTAATCCGTATAGCCATCGCCCAATACGTACACATCGCCCTCCAGCTCCAGCTGGCGCAGCTGTTCTACCTTACCGTTATTGCCGGTGAGCACATTTTCCGGATCAAAGCCCGTAATTGCGCCATCGGCCCCAAAGGTAAAGGAGTTGGCCAGGATATGGTCGGGCCGGATGCCATAGGGGGTCACTACCGGCTCAATAAAGTCCCTGAATCCATTGGAAATAATGTAGATGTTGTCTTTGTAGGTCTGGATAAACTCCCGGTTGCGCTTAAAGCTTTCCGATACTTCATTCTGCAGCGTACTGATCAGGGCCTGCAGGTGCTGCCGGTTGGCCTGTAGCAGGTCTATGCGTTGCTGGAGGCTTTCCCGCACCGACAGGCTGCCATCCATGCCCAGGTCGGTGATCTGTTTGATGCGTTGTACCCGCTCCTCCTTTTCGGGATGGCCCTGCAGGGAGATCTTGGCCAGCTCGTCCAGCGCTTCTACTTTGGTGAAGGTGCTGTCAAAGTCAATTACAAAAAAAGTGGGATTCGCCATGGTAAAAAGGGAGTGAATGCAGGAAGTTGGGAATTATTGCGCTTCCAGACAATGCTGACAGCCCCTACACGGTGCTTTTTTTTGCCGAAATCGGTTGCGAGGCAGCATCTTTTTTCTGGCGCACTTCCCGCCGTTCCCTGGGCTCATAGCTGAGCGAGACAAACATGGGGTAATGGTCGGAGCCAAAATGGCCCAGCCGGTCCAGTTTGTTGAGCTTGAAGCAATCGGACACAAAGAGGTGGTCTACCGGATAGCGGAAAAAGGGCACATTGGCATTGTAGGTATTGTAAAAGCCCCGGCCAATGCGGGGATCGATGAGCCGGCTGACCTTTTTGAATACACTGGTAATCTTGGACCAACCTACATCGTTCATGTCGCCGGCTACAATGGTGGGATCTTCCAGCTCCTCTATCAGCTTGGCTACCAGCAGCACCTCGGCCTGCTTATTGAGCAGTTTGGTCCAGGGGGCAGGGGGTCTGGGATGCAGCCCGAAAAAGTTAATGTAGTCCCGCTCATTGATCTTGAGCATGCAGCGAATAGAGGGGATGTCATCCTCAATGTAGAAGTTCACCTTTTCGTTGCGCAACTCCACTTTGGAGTAGAGGGCCATGCCATAGGTGTTATCCTGAGGCTGCAGCACCCGGTAGGGCATGTCGGCAACGGCAGGCTCAAGCTCTTTGCACCAGTAGTCGTCTACTTCTGTGAGCAGCAGAATATCCGGATTATTGTCCCGAATAAATTGCTTCATCCGGTCGGTTTTGCGATTGCTCTGCCGCACATTGGCAATCAGCAGGCTAAGCGTTTCGCTGGTATTGGTGCTATTGGGAAGCTCTTTTTTATGCAGGGGGGTAAAGGGCAGGATCACCCAAAAGTTAACCATAAAGGCAAAGACCAGCCCGGCATGCACCAGCAGGTCGGTGGTGGTATAGCGGCCTATGAACACTGCATAGAGCACAATCAGCGCAAAAATAAGTGTGCAGAACTGGAATTTGCCAAAATCAAAGATCTTGACATACCATTTCTGAATATTGAGCCAGGCCAGAATCCCAAAGGTAAACAGGATTCCGCTGGCTATATAAAAAGCCGTAAGCATAGGTAGAGAGAATTAAGGATGGTCAGAAACAGGCAGCTGGCATTATTCCTTTATCTCAACCCCTTTCCAAAAGGCCACCCGGCCCCTGATGGAAGCGGCCTCCTGGGAGGGCTCCGGATAGTACCAGGCGGCATCCTTATTTTCGGCGCCTTCTACCTGCAGGCTATAGTAGCGGGCAGTGCCTTTCCAGGGACATGTAGAGGTAGTAGGGCTTTCTACCAGGTATTCCTGTTTAACAGCTGATGCAGGGAAGTAGGCGTTTCCTTCTACTTCCACTATATCATTGCTGTCGGCTATAATCGTATTATTCCAGATTGCTTTCATACCTACCTAACCCCGGAACTAGCCATTTGTTCGGCCATTTTCCAGGATATGCAGTTGGCCAAAGCCGGCGGGGATCAGCAGGGCATACTGCTCGCCGGCCAGTGGCTCCAGGGGTAGTTCGGTATCGTCCAGGTAGGCGGCTGCCGGGGTAAAGGGCAGGCCGTGCAGCACTACCCGGTAGCGGGTATAGCTGGGCGTGTAGCTGCCCTCCCGCTGCTGCTGCAGCTCCAGCTGCTGCGGGCTGCCGGTAACCGTAAAGGTTACCACATTGCTGCCCCCTTTCTGATAGGCGTAGCCATCGCCGGCATCTTCATAATGGATGCTATCCCGGCTGCCATCCAGGAAATAGACGTGCAGGTCCAGGGTTTCAATCACTTTTTCGCCTACATACTGCATGGGTGGCCCCAGGGGTACCACTGCGCCGCTGCGCACAAAGAGCGGAAAGCGGCTCAGGCCGGTCTCTATCCAGATCTCTTCGCCCAGGGTATCGTAGCGATGGTCATTCCAGAAGTTGTACCACTCGCCCTGGGGCAGGTACAGCCAGCGCCCCTCGGCGCCCGCCTGTTTGATGGGGCAGGTAAGCAGGTTATCGCCTACGGCAAACTCGTCCTGACGGTAATAGGTATCGGCATCGCGCTGGTCCAGCATAAAGAGGGAGCGTAGCATGGGGGTGCCCCGGCTCACATACTGCCAGAAGGCGGTGTACAGGTAGGGAAGCAGCTGGTAGCGCAGGTGCAGCATTTCCCGCACAATGTCTTCGGCCTCCTTGCCAAACGACCAGGGCTCCTGCTCGCCATGATCGCCGCTGGAGTGGGTGCGTAGAAAGGGGTGGAAGATGGCCAGCTGCACCCAGCGGATATACAGTTCGGGGCTGGGGGATTCCACAAAGCCGCCCACATCAGAGCCGATAAAGGAAAAGCCGCACATGCTCAGGCGCTGGCACTGCAGGTTGGCTACCGTAAGGTGATCCCAGGAGGCTACGTTATCGCCCGTCCAGCCGGCGGCAAAGCGCTGGCCGCCACTGTAGGTTGAGCGGGTGATCACCAGCGGGCGCTTGTCGCCCAGGTAGTGCTTCACCCCATCAAAGGTAGCGCGGCTCATTTGCATGCCATACACATTGTGGGCCTTACGGTGGCTGCAGGGGTTGCCGTCGTAGTCGTGGCGTATATCGCCCGGGAAAGTACCCAGCTCAAATACGGCCGGCTCGTTCATGTCGTTCCATACGCCGCGGATGCCATCGCCGATCAGGTCTTTGAACAGGCCGCTCCACCACTGCCGTACCCGGGGGTTGGTATAATCGGGAAAGTTGCAGATGCCCGGCCACACACTACCGCGGTACACGGGCCCATCGGCCGTGCGGCAGAACATGTCTTTTTCTACCCCTTCCTGATACACGGCATAGTCGGGATCTACCTTTATGCCCGGGTCTATAATGCTGATGGTCTTGAAGCCCTGCTTTTCCAGGTCCCGGATCATGCCGGCAGGGTCGGGGAAGTGGGTCTTGTTCCAGGTAAAGCAGCGGTAGCCATCCATGTAGTCGATGTCCAGGTGTATGACATCACAGGGGATGCGCCGCTTGCGAAACTCGGCCGCCAGCTCCCGCACCACCGACTCGGGATAGTAGCTCCATTTGCTTTGCTGATAACCCAGCGCCCAGAGGGGGGGCAGCTCGGGGGTGCCCGTCATGTTGGTATAGGTTTCGGACACTTCCAGCGCCTGCGGGCCATAGATAAAGTAGTAGTTCATCTCCCCGCCGTGGGCCCAGTAGCTGAACACATTGGGGCGCTCGCTGCCAAAATCAAACCAGGTCCGAAAGCTATTGTCCAGGAAAATGCCATAGGCCACCTTGTGGTGCAGGCCAATAAAGAAGGGGATATTCTTGTAGATAGGGTCGGTTTCGGGCCCGTAGGCATAGGTATCGGATCCCCACATCTGGGCCCGGCGTCCGCGCAGGTTCAGGGTACTGGGCTTATCGCCCAACCCATAGAACTGCTCGCCCCCGCTGATCTTTTTGGTGGCAATTACGATGTTGGAGGAATGCTCATGGTGTTTTTGCCAGTGGTAGCCAATCTCATCCTCCAGTATGGGCAGGCCGTTGCGGTTGGTGATGCGCGTAAGCAGGGTGCCTTTGTGCAGGTAGAGGAACAGATCGGCCGTTTCAATGATCACCTCGCTGGCATCTTCCACAACGCTGATGGTGGCCGGCTCGGGCGCAAAGGCAGGATCGATCGCATAGCTGAAATCCGGCTCAAACAGCCCGTGGATGGCATAGCGAAAGCGGATGATCTTATTGCTGACAAGGGTAACCTGCAGGGTAACATCCTTGCAGTAGAAATAAAAGAGGTTATCCTGCTGTTTCCAGCTCAGCATGGCCCCGGGAAAGTTCTTGCCACTACCCCCTGCATCAAAGTTTTCCATGTAGTTGCCATGGTTTTCCATATAATTGCCATGGGCAGGCTGGGGGATGGGCTCGTTGGACTGGGGTGGCTGTGTATGTTCCATAGAATAGGGATGCGCAAATTAGGTCAGGTAAACAGGCTGTGCAGTAGGTGGGGGCAAAGATGCAGGGAACTGTTTACTTCGTAAATAACCTGAAGCCGAATTAATTGTTACTTTTCTAATAAACCCCTTTGTTACAGCTTGATAATGAACACCCATCAGCAGTGTGCGCTCTGCGAGCGGCAGGTTGGCTCCGTAAGCCTGCACCATCTGGTACCGAGGGAAGAAGGCGGGCGCTTCAGCGAAACCGTACCCCTTTGCCAGCCCTGCCATAGCACCATCCACCGTACCTACAGCAACCGGGAGCTGGCCCGGCTCTACCACACCATTCCCCTGCTGCAGCAAGCCCCCGGCCTGCAGAAGTACCTCAACTGGATCCGCAAACGGCCCATTGAGCGGATCAGCAACTTCCGGGCCCGCCGCTAGGGAGGCCTGCCCCGGCCGAAGTGCAAACGATTTAGCACCAAACTGGCCCAAAATACCGCATCAGGCTTAACAATTTTATAAAAAACGGATTAAAAGAAGTACGGACAGAATGATGAAATTGTAAACGAGAGTCACTATTTTTTGTGGACCAAAACCTATCCTATGATCCAGAATTATGAAGGCCGCAAGCGGGTCATTATTGAAAATGTTGTTCCCCAGCTGGAATGCGGCGCCTACCCCGCCAAACGCACCCCCTCCGAACCCTGCACCGTAGAAGCTACCATATTTGCCGATGGCCATGATGTGATACAGGCCAAGCTGCTCTACCGCCACAGCAGCAAACGCCAGTGGCAGGCGCAGCGCATGCACCCCCTGGGCAACGATCGCTGGCAGGCCAGCTTTACACCTGATCGGGAAGGGGAGTGGGAGTATACCATACAGGGCTGGATAGACCACTACCAAAGCTGGCTGCATGGCCTTATCCGTAAGTTTGAGGCTAACCAGGACATAGGCGTAGAGCTGCAGATTGGCGCCCAACTGCTGGAAGAGGCCCAGGGCCGCCTGCCCGAAAAAGAGGCCCGCCGCCTGGGCAAGATCCTGCAGCAGTACCAGGCCACTGCCGATGCCGCCGCAGCTGTTTCGCTGGCCCAGTTTCCGGAGCTGGTGGAGCTCATGTACCGCAGCCATGAGAAGAATGGCGATATCAAGCAGTATGAGAAAACACTCAAATTGCAGGTAGAGCGGGAGCGGGCCCGTTTCAGCGCCTGGTATGAGTTTTTTCCGCGTTCGGCCGCTGCCGAACCCGGCAAGCACGGCACCTTCCGGGACTGCATTCGCCTGCTGCCCCGCATTGCCGAGATGGGCTTTGATGTGATCTATTTCCCGCCCATCCACCCCATCGGTGAAAAGAACCGCAAGGGCAAGAACAATGCCCTCACCGCCGAGCCCGGCGATGTAGGCTCTCCCTGGGCCATTGGCAGCCGCCTGGGCGGGCACAAAAGCATTCACCCCGATCTGGGCACCGATGAGGACTTCCGGGAACTGGTAGAGCAGGCCCGTCAGCATGGAATAGAAATTGCGTTGGACTATGCCCTGCAATGCGCCCCCGACCACCCCTATGTGCAGGAGCACCCCCAGTGGTTCAAGTGGCGGCCCGATGGCACCGTGCAGTATGCCGAAAATCCGCCAAAAAAATACCAGGATGTACTGCCCTTTAACTTTGAGAACGACGACTGGCAAAACCTCTGGCAGGAGCTCAAAACCATCTTTGATTACTGGATCGCCCGTGGGGTAAAAATTTTCCGGGTCGATAACCCCCATACCAAGCCGCTGCCCTTCTGGGAGTGGGTGATCAGGGCTATTCAGAAGAAAAATCCCGAGGTGCTCTTTCTGGCCGAAGCCTTTACCAAGCCCCGCGTAATGGAACGCCTGGCCAAGGTGGGCTTTACCCAGTCCTATACCTACTTTACCTGGCGGGTAAGCAAGGAAGACCTGGAGCAATACGCCCGGGACCTGACCCAAACCGAAGCGCGGGAGTATTTCAGGCCCAACTTCTGGCCCAATACGCCCGATATTCTGCCCCCGCACCTGAGCCAGGGCGGCGACAATGCCCACCTGAGCCGGCTTATACTGGCCGCTACCATGTCCTCTAACTGGGGCATGTACGGACCTGTGTACGAGTTTGGCCTTAACCAGCCCATGCCCACCAAGGAAGAGTATGTGAACAATGAAAAGTACCAGCTCCACCACTGGGACTGGAACCGCAAAACCCGTATCAGCGAGGCCATTACGCGCATTAACCAGATCAGGCGGGAAAACGAAGCCCTGCAGTATACCCACAACATTGTGCTGGGCGAAACCGACAATGCGCACCTGTTCGCCTTTGCCAAAAAAGCCCCTCAGGGCAATAACATTGTGCTGGTAGTGGTAAACCTGGATCATCGCTGGAAACAGGGCGGCTGGGTGAAGGTGCCCCTGCAGCAGCTTGGCCTGCCTACCCAGCTGCAGTACCAGGTACGGGATCTGCTGAGCGGCCACACCTACAACTGGCAAAATGAGTGGAACTATGTGGAGCTGGAGCCCTCCCATATGCCGGCACATGTGCTGCGGCTGGAGCTGCCCGATTCTCCCTAGCGCGCCGAACAAAACGCTCGCTACTCCATTTTTTAACGATATAGGATCCTAAGTTTTTTATATGAACAAGCAAGACTTTCAGCTCGATGATCAGCTACACTGGTACAAGGATGCGATCATTTATGAGCTGCACATAAAAGCATTCAACGATGCAAACGGCGATGGTATAGGCGATTTCAAGGGCCTGCTGGAAAAGCTGGACTACCTGCAGGAGCTGGGGGTTACAGCCATCTGGGTGCTTCCCTTTTACCCCTCGCCTCTGAAGGACGATGGCTACGACATTGCCGATTATTTCAGCATCAACCCCCGCTACGGCAACCTGGATGATTTCAAGCGCTTTATAGATGAGGCCCATGCCCGCGGCCTGCGGGTGATCACCGAGCTGGTGGTTAACCACACCTCCGACCAGCACCCCTGGTTTCAGCGGGCCCGGCAGGCGCCCAAAGATTCGCCCCACCGCAACTATTATGTCTGGAGCGATGATCCCAGCAAATACAAGGATACGCGCATCATTTTTACCGATTACGAACCCTCTAACTGGACCTGGGATCCCGTAGCCGGCCAGTACTACTGGCACCGCTTTTTTCACCACCAGCCCGACCTGAATTACGACAATCCCGAGGTACAGGATGAAGTGTTTAAAATGCTGGAATACTGGCTGGACATGGGCGTGGATGGCTTTCGGCTGGATGCCGTGCCTTACCTCTTTGAGCGGGAGGGCACCAACTGCGAAAACCTGCCCGAAACCCACGTATTCCTGAAAAAACTGCGGGCACATGTAGACAGCAAATATCCCGGCCGTCTGCTGCTGGCCGAGGCCAATATGTGGCCCGAAGATAGCGCTGCCTACTTTGGCGATGGCGATGAGTGCCAGATGAACTACCATTTTCCCATTATGCCGCGCATGTTTATGGCGGTAAAGATGGAAGACCGCTACCCCATCATCGACATACTGGAGCAAACCCCTGCCATTCCGCCCAACTGCCAGTGGGGCATGTTCCTGCGCAACCACGATGAGCTAACACTGGAAATGGTGACCGATGAGGAGCGGGACTATATGTACCGCATGTACGCCAAGGATACCAAGGCCCGCATTAACCTGGGTATCCGTCACCGCCTGGCCCCCCTGCTGGACAATGACCGGCGCAAGATTGAGCTCATGAACGTGCTGCTGATGAGCATGCCCGGTACCCCCATCATCTATTATGGCGATGAGATAGGCATGGGCGACAACTTTTACCTGGGCGACCGGGATGGGGTGCGCACCCCCATGCAGTGGAGCCCCGACCGCAATGCGGGCTTCTCCCGGGCTAATCCCCAGAAGCTGTACCTGCCCGTAATTCTGGACCCCGAATACAGCTATGAAGCCGTAAACGTAGAGCTGCAGGAGCGCAATACCAACTCGCTGCTCTGGTGGATGCGCCGCCTCATTGATATGCGCAAGCGCTTTAAGGTTTTTGGCCGGGGCGAGATCAAATTCCTCTCACCGCAAAATGCCAAGGTGCTGGTATTTGTGCGCTCCTATGAGGAGGAGCACATCCTGGTAATTGTAAACCTCTCCCGCTACACCCAGCCGGTATCCATAGACCTGGCCGAGTACCAGCACTTTGAGCCGGTAGAGGTGTTCAGCCACAACCGCTTTCCCAAAATTGGCGAGGAGCCTTACTTCTTTACCATGGCCCCCTACGGCTACTACTGGCTGGAACTGCAGCCGGTGAAGGAAGGCGCCCAGATGGAAGCCGATCTGCAAAGCCCGCGCATGAACCTGCGCCAGGCCGATGAGCTGTCGCAGCCTGCCGTTATGGAGCAGTTTGCCGGCAAAATCCTGCGCCCTTACCTGAAGCGAGCCCGCTGGTTTGGCGGCAAGGCCCGTACCATTACCTCCCTGCGGGTGCCCGATATGCAACTGCTGCGGGAAAAGGAGGAAACCTTCTTCTGGATCCTGCTGGAGGTAGCCTACAATGAAGGCCTGCCCGAGCTCTACCAGATGCCCTTTATGCTAAGCGAGGCCAGTGAAAGCTCAGAGGCAGAAAAAAGCCATGCCCCCATGATTGGGGCCGTATCCATTGCGGGTACTACCCATGTGGTGTACGATGCCCTCTACAGCAAGGCCTTCCGCAATTTGCTGATCAGCAAGTGGGCCGGTGCCGCACAGCCCGGCCAGAAGTTGCAGGCCATAGGGGGTAAGCAAATACAGGAGTGGGTTCAGGCCCATCCCGAGCTCCCCTCCAGGGTGATGAGCGCCGAGCAGAGCAACTCGGCCATTGCCTATGATAATGACCTGTTCATGAAGCTGTACCGCAAGCTGGATTATGTGATAAACCCCGATGTGGAGGTGAGCCGCTTCCTGACCGAAAAGGCCGGATTCCCCCATACGCCCAACTACCTGGGTACCCTGGAGTGGCAGCAGGGCGATGGCCGCAGCCTGATGGTGGGCATGGTACAGGAAATGGCCTCAAACCAGGGCGATGCCTGGGAGTACATTCAGGGGGTGCTGCGCATGTATTATGAAGGCATTTCGGCCCGGCGGGAAGAGTTGCACCAACCGCCGCAGGTATCGGCTGATTTGCTGGCGCCTACCCCCCAAAGCGAGCTGCCGCAGACCATCCAGAACATTCTCAGCGGCGCCTACCAGGAGCAAATTGAGCTGCTGGGCCGCCGCACCGCCGATATGCACAAGGCGCTGGCCTCACAGCCCAGCTTTGCCGACTTCTCGCATGAAGAGTTCAGCCTGCACTACCAGCGCTCGCTCTTCAGCTCCCTGCAGACCCTTACCCGCAGCTCATACGAGCTGCTGGAGAAAAAGCTCGGGAGCCTGCCCGAACACCTGCAGCAGGATGCTTCCCAGATCATGGGCCTGCGGGGGCAGGTGCTGGAGCAGTTCAAACAGATCTACGATCACAAGATCACCACCCTAAAGATCCGGACCCATGGCGACTACCACCTGGGCCAGGTGCTCTACACCGGCCGGGACTTTCTGATCATCGATTTTGAAGGGGAGCCCGCCCGGGCCTTTAGCGAGCGCCGCATACGGCGCAGCCCGCTTCGGGATGTGGCCGGCATGATCCGCTCCTTCCACTATGCGGCCTACGGAACCCTCTTTGAGATGCAGGTGGCCAATCAGAAGCAGGAGGAGTCGCTGGAGCAATGGGCCGAGATCTGGTACCGCCAGAATGCCTCGCTCTACCTGAAGGCCTACCTGCAGGAGATGCAGGGCACCGGCCTGCTGCCCGACAACGAAGGCGACCTGCGCACCATGCTGCAGACCTTTTTGCTGGAAAAAGCAGTCTACGAAATGGCCTACGAGCTCAACAACCGGCCCGACTGGTTACTGATTCCCATCCGGGGCATACAGTCTATTTTACGCTAACACCCTTACCATTTTTTGATTATGGCATCTAACGATAAAGAAAGAGAAAATACCCCTATAAAGGCAGGCAGAAAGCCCTCTGCCCGGCGCAAAGCAGCCCCCCCACAGCAGGAGCTGCAGCCACAGGCCGAGCTGGAGGATAGCCCCCAGCAGGAGGAGAGCTGGAGCCTGCTGACGGATTTTGATATTTACCTGTTTAAAGAAGGCCGCCACCACAGCCTGTATAAAAAGCTGGGCGCCCATTTGCGGGAGTGGCAGGGCCGACAGGGGGTAGTCTTTGCCGTATGGGCCCCCAATGCGCAGGAGGTATCGGTGATCGGCAACTTCAATGGCTGGGACCGGGGCGCACACCGCATGCATGTGCGGCTGGATGGCAGCGGCATCTGGGAGATCTTTATTCCCGATATTGGCCATGGGGAGGTCTACAAATATTTTATCCGCTCCAATGGGGGCTATGAAGTAGAAAAAGCCGACCCCTTTGCCTTTTATGCCGAAGTACCGCCCCATACGGCCTCGGTGGTCTGGGACCTGAACTTTAAGTGGGGCGATGGGCAGTACCGCTCCGCCCGTCTTAAAAAAGCCGGCAGGGCACAGCCCATGGCGGTGTATGAGATGCACCTGGCCTCCTGGCGCAGGGTATGGGAAGAAGACAACCGCTCCCTGAGCTACCGGGAGCTGGCCCGTCAGCTGGTGGATTATCTTAAGGAGACCGGCTTTACCCATGTGGAATTTATGCCGGTTATGGAACACCCCTTTGGCGGCTCCTGGGGCTACCAGGTTACAGGCTTTTTCTCACCCACCAGCCGCCTGGGCACCCCCCAGGAGTTTATGTACCTGGTAAACGAGCTGCACCGGGCCGGCATAGGGGTGATTCTGGACTGGGTTCCTTCCCACTATCCGGGAGATTTGCACGGGCTGTATTATTTTGATGGCACCCATCTGTATGAGCATTCCGATGCCCGCCAGGGCTTTCACCCCGACTGGAACAGCTATATCTTCAACTATGGCCGCAATGAGGTAAAATGTTTCCTCATCAGCAGCGCCCTGTTCTGGCTGGAGATGTACCATGCCGATGGCATTCGGGTAGATGCCGTAGCCTCCATGCTTTACCTGGACTATAGCCGCCAGCAGGGGGAATGGATTCCCAACCACTATGGGGGGAATGAGAACCTTGAGGCCATTCAGTTCATGAAAGAAATGAACGAGGCCATCTATCACAACTTCCCCGATGTGCATACCATTGCCGAAGAAAGCACGGCCTGGCCGGGGGTGTCCCGCCCGGTGTATGCCGGAGGCCTGGGCTTTGGCCAGAAGTGGATGATGGGCTGGATGCACGATACGCTGGAGTATTTTTCCCGGGACCCCATTTACCGCACCCACCACCAGAACAACATTACTTTTAGCCTCAACTACGCCTTTAGCGAAAACTTTATGCTTCCCCTTTCGCACGATGAGGTGGTCTATGGCAAGGGGGCGCTCATTCAGAAAATGCCTGGTGATGAATGGCAGCGCTTTGCCAACCTGCGCCTGCTCTACGGGTATATGTGGTCACACCCGGGCACCAAACTGCTCTTTATGGGCGGAGAGTTTGGCCAGACTTCCGAATGGAACCACGACGGCAGCCTGGACTGGTACCTGCTGCAGTTTGGCTTTCACCAGGGGGTGCTGAACATGGTGAGCCGCCTGAACCAGGTGTACAAAACAGAACCGGCACTTTATGAGATCCCCTTTGAGCAGGAAGGCTTTGAGTGGATCGATTACAACGACTATCAGAATTCGGTGATCAGCTACCTGCGCAAAGACCGCAAGGGCAACCATATCCTGGTGGTGTGCAATTTCACCCCTGCCGTACGGGAAAATTATTCGATTGGCGTGCCACAGGCAGGCACCTACCTGGAAGTGTTTAATTCCGACCTACAGGAGTGGGGAGGCAGCGGCATTACCAATCATGATATCATTCCGGTAGTGCCCATTCCAAACCACGGGCGGGAGTTTAGCATATCGCTTACCCTGCCGCCGCTGGGCGTTACTTACCTGCGCTTTCAGAAACCCGCGGGCAGCGGCCGGAAAAAGGCTACCAAACCTATTTCAGGATAATCTGGAATAGGCTCTCATGACTATTTTATTACAACAAAGCCGCCGGAAATCTCTGGCGGCTTTGTTGTTTATCTGTCATAAGAAAGATGCTCAGCTTGTGATGTCTGGATAGGGGGTCTATGGTACGTTATCTTAAAATAACTCCTTCTTTGATGGTGTGTATGTGCAGCTGCACAAAGCGATCAGAAAAAGAAGCCTTCTGGAAAACAAAAAATCCTGAGCAATCGAATATGATCTCTCAGGATTTTTAGATTCTTCTGTATTGCTACAAAAGAAGGATTATTAGTCAATTACTGCTTCATCACGAACGCGGTCATTACGCATATCGTCATCTTCCAGTAATTCATCATTGCGCATTCTATTATCTTCCATCATCTGGTCGTTGCGCATTTCATCATTTTCAAGTGTACGATCGTTGTTAAACTCATCGTTACGAACGGGCTCCCGGTCTACCGGTCTCATTTCCCCGTCATTTGGGGTAGTAGTTTCAATCCGGTTGGCTTCTCGTACACGGTCGTCATCATCACTGGTCAGGGCAGATACACCCCAAATCAGACCGATTAGTAACAAGGCGCCAAGAATCCAGGGCCATATTGATCTATTATTGTTGTTTCGTTTATCTTCTACTCGTATCTCTGCCATAATCAAAAAATTTAGGTTTAAAAATGCATTAAATGCTCTGGTATAGAATACGCATGACTGGTTATGAGGTTTTTATCCTCTTGAAAATATTTACAAAAAATGCACTTATGTATGGGTAAGGCCTATTTATAGTCTTCTTAACAACGTCTTGTTGACTACTTTTGATGCTTATGGCGCAACAATGACTATAAAGCAGGTGATAAGCAGTAAATACGTTCTGCAAACAGCGCGTCATCTGGAAGCTGTATGACAAAAAAGGCCCTGGCTGCAGGTGGAGAGTAGCAGCCAGGGACCTTTGATTGAGTATACTCCCCTTATTCCAGAATAAGGCTGGTATAGGGGGGGAGGTTTACTATGCCCTCTGCCAGCAGGGCTCCATCGGCCGTGGCAAGTTGGGTGCGGCCAAAGCCTTTTTCCGTTTCGGAGAGTGCAACGCTGACCGGCTGGGGAGTAATGTTGTGGAGCACCAGCAGCTGCTGACCTTTATGCTCCCGTACAAAACTAACTACGCCCGCCTGCCGGGTATCGGCCTGCCGCAGGCTTCCAAGGGCCAGCACAGGGCTGCTGTTGCGGGCATGGATCAGGCGGCGGTAATGGTGGTAGAGCGAGGCGGAATCCTGCTGCTGGAGCGAGAGGGGGCGAACCCGGCGATCAAGGGCATATTCGGGTGTGATCCAGCTGGTGCGGATGTTATCCTCATCTGGCAGATTCCACAAAAAGGGCTCCCGAATGTTAGGATCAGGCTTTTTGCCCGGCATGCCAATCTCTTCTCCATAATAGAGAAAAGGGGAACCCGGCAGGGTGAGCAGCAGTGAGGCGGCTACCTTGGCCTTGGCAATATCGCCGCCCAGCTCGCTGATGATCCGGTTCTGATCATGATTGGTCAGGAAGGTGGCATCAATGTAGTCCGGGGTTACACTCTGGTAAAAGCGCATGATCTGCTGATGCTCCTCTACCAGGCTATCGGCCTGCCCGCTCTGCACCGCCCGGGTAATGGCATAGCCCAGGTCGAAGTTAAACAGCGAATGGAGTCCCTTCAGGTAGGGGGCCGCCTCATGGGCAGGGGTCCAGACTTCGCCTACCAGAAACACATCCGGCTTGGCCTTTTCCATTTCCTGCCGAAACTCCACCCAGAAGGCATGGTTATCCTGTGGCCGGTCGTCTGGGAAAATATGGCGGGCGGCATCCAGGCGGAAACCATCTACCCCAATCTCCTGCAGCCAGTAGCGACCTACCTTGAAGATCTCTTCCTTAAGGGCCGGGTTATCAAAGTTAAGGTCGGGCATGCCTCCCCAGAAAAATCCGTAATAGCGCTGCTCATTTCCAGGTGCTTCATGCCACTGGGTAAGATTATCCGAATCAAGCGACACGGTCTTGCGGGCCAGCTGGCTGGCGACCGAATCGTAATTGGCCCAGACATAGTAGTCCCGGTACCGGGCATCGGGGCCGGTAATGGCATCCTGAAACCAGGGGTGGTCTTTGCCGCTGTGGTTGATCACCAGGTCTATGATGATCTTGATATCGCGCTGATGGGCCTCCCGAAGCAGGGTCTTGAAATCGTCCATGGAACCATAATCGGGATGGATGCCGTAGTAATCGGTCACATCATATTTATGGTAGGAGGGCGAGGGGTGAATGGGCATCAGCCATACGCCCTTGATTCCCAGATCCTGCAGGTAATCCAGCTTGCTGGTGAGCCCCCTGAGATCACCAATGCCGTCTCCATTAGAGTCGGCAAAGGACTGGACAAAGATCTCATAATGGACGGCATTTGGCCACTGACTGGCAGCACCCTGGGGGCTTTGCTGGCTGGTCTCGGGTTGAGGAGAGCAGGCCAGCGCCAGGCTCCCGGCCAGCAGGGGGAGCAGATAGGCATGTTTCATATGGAGGGGCTTACTGGTTGCGGTTCAGGCAGTTCAGTTCCTGGAAAGATTGCTTCAGGCGGGTCACCAACGATTTTTCGCCTTCGCGGATCCACTGGCGGGGGTCGTAGTATTTCTTATTGGGGGAGTCGGGCCCCTCGGGATTGCCCAGCTGAGCGCCCAGATAGGCCTGGTTCTTATTGTAATACTTGTAAATACCTTCCCAGAAGGCCCACTGCAGGTCAGTATCCAGGTTCATTTTTACAGCCCCATAGCGGATGGCTTCGGCAATCTGCTCGGCAGGGGAGCCTGAGCCGCCATGGAATACAAAGTTTACCGGATTGGCCTTGCCGTTTACGCTGCGGTTTTTACGGATATACTCCTGGGAGTTGTGCAGGATCTCAGGCATCAGCTTTACATTGCCGGGCTTGTATACCCCATGCACATTGCCAAAGGCGGCGGCAATCAGAAAGTTGGGGCCCACCTGCCCCAGGGTATCATAAGCCTGGGCTACCTCTTCGGGCTGGGTGTAGAGCAGGCTGTTGTCTACATCTGAATTATCTACACCGTCCTCTTCGCCGCCGGTAATGCCCAACTCAATCTCGATGTGCATGCCCAGCTTGTTCATGCGTTGAAAGTACTCCTTTGAGATGCTCAGGTTTTCTTCAATGGGTTCTTCGCTCAGGTCCAGCATGTGGCTGCTGAACAGGGGCCGACCGTTTTTCTGGTAGTATTTTTCGCCGGCATCCAGCAGGCCGTCGATCCAGCCCAGCAACTTGTGGGCCGCATGGTCGGTGTGGAGTACTACGGGTACCCCATAAGCGTCGGCCATGAGGTGCACATGGTAGGCACCAGCAATGGCGCCGGCGATGGAAGCTTCCTGTTTGCCATTGGGCAGGCTTTTGCCCGCTACAAACTGGGCACCCCCATTGGAGAACTGAATGATGACCGGAGAATTTACTTCTCGGGCCGTCTCCAGCACGCCATTGATGCTGTGGCTGCCAATTACATTAACGGCGGGCAGTGCCCAGCCTTCTTTATTTGCGGTATCGAAAAGGTCTTTGAGGTCCTGACCCCATAAAACGCCTGATTTAAATCGTGCCATAGGTGTATTGCTTAAGTAGGTGAATGTGGTATGCGTATTTTTAGTTGGTGTATAGGCTTTTGTTCTCGGTTTTGTGGCCATACTGCGGCCAGCGGGCCATTTCGTTTTCGGCTTCTCTAGTACTAACCAGCAGGCAGGGCTGGTGGTTGTCCGGTAACAGGAGAGATTTGGTACAGGGGTGGTTTTTCACAGATCAGATCAGATAGGGTATTGCGTTACCGGAGCATCCGACAGCTACGGACCAGAACGTTGTACTGCCTTATTGGCCTTGTTGCCGGCCTCCAGATCCCTGCTAGCGGGGAAGGGGGATGAAGCGCCCGAAAACAGTGTAAGTATAGCTGAAAACAGCCATATTATGACCCCTTACGCCCTACTTTTATCCACTAAATTCCTGTAAACGATTGCAGGAAAGCCCATTTGATAGGGGAATAGGAGAAGCCGCCGGTAGCCTACTCCCATGCTGCTCTGAGCTGAGGCATGCGCATTCAGGCCTGTGTACTGCATGACCCCTTACGCCCCACCTTCTGCCTACGGTACGGGTTTGGGGAGCCCTGTAGTGAGCATCTGCAGGGGGTAGGGCAGCAGGCTGCAGCCAGTCAGGCTGCAATCGTTTGTATAGAGTTTTAAGGGGCTATCGGGCAGCCAACTGGTAGGCAGGGGGTACAGGACCAGATGGCACAGGCAAAAAAAAGTAGGCTCAGGAAGGCTTGTTTATAGACGATACTCTTAATTTAGACGAAATGTAGTGCCCTGGCCATGCGCAGGCATAACGCTTGCACCTGTTTTAGTGTACTGCATATTTTTCAGGGGCCTGCGGCAGGGGGTGAGTATAACAACATAAGATGATTGTGCCAGCGGACTACCACCCTTTCGGAGATAGACCTACAGACCAAAACAGAACCATATACATTAAACCTCTACAAAACGAATGGAATTTGCTACCATTGACATTGTGATCTTTGTCCTCTACTGCCTGCTGATCATAGGCATAGGACTATGGGTAAGCCGGGAGAAGAAGGGGCATGAAAAAAACTCAAGCGATTATTTCCTTGCCTCCAAATCGCTGCCCTGGTGGGCTATAGGTACTTCGCTGATCGCCTCCAACATTTCGGCCGAGCAGTTCATTGGCATGTCGGGCTCCGGCTTTGCCATTGGCCTGGGCATTGCCACCTACGAGTGGATGGCGGCCATTACGCTGCTGGTGGTGGCCAAGTGGTTTTTGCCCGTTTTTCTGCAGAAGGGCATTTATACCATGCCCCAGTTTCTGGAAATGCGCTTCGACCGCCGGGTGCGGACCAGCATGGCTGTTTTCTGGATCCTGGTGTACATCTTTGTAAACCTCACCTCTGTACTTTACCTGGGCGCCCTGGCTA
>NZ_AODQ01000085.1 GCF_000348925.1 Cesiribacter andamanensis AMV16
ATTAAAGAAAAGGTGAAGGTTAGGTCTACTATTCTTTCACCAAAATCAATACGAACTGGATGGTCGTTACGATGTTTTGAATTATTCTGATCAAAGTTCTTTTTCATATTTTAAAAATAAAACAACGCGTCCAGAACAAGGGGAACAAAGATTAAAAAGAATACTCAAAAACAAGATGAAACTTCTGATAAGACTAAAATTAGAGGAATTTGGTAGTAAAAGAATATACTGTAGAAGATTTAATTAATCCACTATCTAGAGATAATGATAGATTTAATAAATATAGAGGTGTATACCTAACTCAAGATTTAGATTTAGAACAAATAGAATTTAGTTTCAATAGTAATGGTTACTGCTTTTTTATACTCAAAAATGGAAGTTTTGTATCTGTCTACCTCAGGAAAGATACAAGAAGAGATAGCGTGAATTTTCAAAAAACTTTATCCTACCTGCCTGTAAATTTAATAGAACAAAATTTAGGTGGTATAGTCTCTTCGGCGATACTTCCTCGAGGATGTGTGATGGAGTTTTTTGACTCAGTAATGGTTATTCAAAACACGAAGAGTTATTTGATAGAAAATGAATCTACTTTGACTATAAAAACCTTTCCTACTTCTAGAAGATTTAAGAATATTATACTAGCCTTCAAAGATGATAGCTTTTCGATTCATTCTACATTTCCAGTTGATTTAAATGAAATTGCGACTAATCCCTTGTTGCATAAAACAGATCTTCCTTTTTAATTAATATATTAGTTAAAACCATGAATTTTGGTATTGAATTTAGGTAATAATATAAATGATTAAATATAATACCTATAGATTAGGGGATATTACTGAATGGAAATCTGGAGGTACACCACCTAAGCTTGATGTAAAATTCTGGGGTGGAACTATACCTTGGATCAGCGCCAAGAATCTTACTTCTTACACTATTTCAACTTCTGATATTTTCATTACCCAATCAGGACTTGAAAAAGGTTCTAGATTAGCTAATGAAGACTCTATTTTGCTATTGGTAAGAGGTAGTGGGCTCTTTAATGATATTCCGGTTGGGATTGTAACTAAACCGGTGGCTTTTAATCAAGATGTAAAAGCCATTGAGGTTGACAAAACTATACTTGATCCTTGGTACTTGCTTTACTGGATTAAGAGCAATAAAACCTTATTAAATACTAAGCTAGAAATTACTGGTATTGGTGCTGGAAAGTTTGATATAAATATTCTTAGAGAGTTAGAAATAAATTTACCGCCTATAGATATACAGAAAAATGTTGCTGATATAGCTAGATGCTGGGACGACAAAATAGCCCTCAACCGCCGCATGAACCAAACCCTGGAGCAAATGGCGCAAACGCTTTTCCGTCAGTATTTTGTTGAGGGGGTGGATGAGGATAATCTGCCGGAGGGGTGGAGGATTGGAAGTTTAGATACAATAGCTAATTTTTTGAATGGGCTAGCATTGCAGAAGTATAAGCCAAAGGATGAAAATATTTATTTGCCAATAATTAAGATCAGAGAGTTAAAGAACGGCATAACATCATCCACTGAAAAAGCGGATGTGAATATTCCGCTGCAGTATATTATTCAAGATGGAGAGGTTCTTTTCAGTTGGTCTGGGACATTAGAAGTTGATATCTGGTGTCATGGGGCTGGAGCATTGAATCAGCATTTATTCAAAGTTACTTCAGACAAATATCCCAAGTGGTTTTACTATTACTGGGTAAAAGAACATCTAAAGGAGTTTATAAACATAGCTGCATCAAAAGCAACAACTATGGGGCATATAAAGCGAGGCCATTTGATTGAAGCTAAAGTTGTTATCCCGGCTGGTCATTTTATTCAGAAGTACGATGCTATTCTTGCGCCAATTGTTGACAAAATTATAAACAATAAGGTGGAAATCAGGAAACTTACTCAAACCCGTGACACCCTTCTCCCCAAACTCATGTCCGGGGAGTTAAACCTTACACAGGCCCCCGTACAGCATGAAGCCTTACTTAGCTGAAAGCGATATTGAAGAAGCGGCCATTGGCTGGTTGCTGGAAATTCCCGGCTACCAGTACCAGCATGGCAGCGAAATCAAGCGTCCGCCCAACAAGGCCGTGCTGGAAGACCGCTTTGCCGCTTTTCTGCACAGGCGCTATCCGCACGTGCCGCCCCAGGTGCTGGAAGAAGTGCGGCAGGAGTTTCTCTTTAACCGCGGGGCCGACCTGCACCACCGTAACCACCACTTTCACCTGAAACTGAGCCGCGGCCTGAGCAAAAGCTGGAAGGATGAAGGGGGTAGTCCCCACTTCGAGCACTTCTACCCCCTGGACTACGAGATACCGGAGCAAAACGACTTCCTGCTGGTCAACCAGTTTACCATCGAGGGCAAGAACGTGCGCCGCCCCGACCTGCTGCTCTTTGTCAACGGCCTGCCCCTGGTGCTTTTCGAATTCAAGAACCCCTTTGATCAGGAGGCCACCGTCGAGACCGCCTTCAACCAGCTGCAGCATTATATCCAGGACATTCCCCAGCTTTTCGAGACCAACGCCCTTAGCGTTATCTCCGATGGCTTCACCACCCTGCACGGCATGTACAGCAGTGGCCTGGAGTGGTTCGCTGCCTGGAAGAGTACCGATGGCCGGGAGGTAGTACAGGGAGGCTTTGCGCTGGAAACACTTGTTAAGGGGCTGCTCACCCCCGAGCGCCTGCTGCCCTACATCCGCCACTACATTTTCCACGAGCCCGACCGGGGGCAGCTCATCAAGAAGGGGGCCAAGTACCACCAGTTCTTCGGCATCCAGTACGCCCTGCAGGAAACCAAGAAAAGCATCCGTCCCCTGGGCGATGGCCGCATAGGGGTGGTCTGGCACACCACCCGCTCGGGCAAGAGCATTACCATGGCCATTTACACCGGCATTCTGCGCCAGCTGCCCGAGCTGCGCAACCCCACCATTGTGGTACAGGTAGACCGCTTCGACCTCAACAAGCAGCTCTACGAAGATTTTGTGGCCGCCAAAGACCTGGTAGGCGAGGTGCAGCTGGCCCAGAGCACCGACGAGCTGCGCCGGCTGCTGAGCGGCGAAGGGGGTGGGGTGGTCTTCAGCACCATCGAGAAATTCCGCCTGAAGGAGGGCGAAGGGGGCCGGGAGCTGGAGCACCCCATCCTGAGCGAGCGCGAAAACATTATCGTGATAGCCGATGAGTGCCACCGCACCCAGTACGGCCTGGTGCAGGGCTTTGCCAACAATCTGCGCCGCGCCCTGCCCGGTGCTTCCTTTATCGGCTTCACCGGCACGCCCGTCGACAGCAGGGAAGCCGACACGGTAGCCGTATTCGGCGAGATCATCCATACCTACGACATTCGCCAGGCCACCGAAGACAAAGCCGTGGTGCCCATCTTTTACGAGCCCCGCCTGGCCAAGCTGCACCTGGGCAACCCCCAGCTGGAGGAAGAAGCCGAAGAGATTACCGGCGGCCTGGAAGAAGGGGATAAGAACAAGATTCTGTGGGCCGCCATGGAAGATGCCGCCGGCTCGGCCGCCCGCGTAGAGGCCATTGCCAAAGACATCCTGCAGCACTACCGCTCCCGCAGCGAAAGCCTGGAAGGCAAGGCCATGATCGTGTGCATGAGCCGCCGCAACTGTGTAAAGCTGTACGACGCGCTAACCGCCCTGCCCGGCTGTCCGGAAGTGGCGGTGATCATGACCACCAATATTGCCAAAGACCCCGCCGCCTGGAACCCCCATGTGCGCACCAAGGAGGCCATGGAAGGGGTAAAGGCCCGCTTCAAGGACCCCGACGATCCGCTCAAGCTGGTGATTGTGCGGGACATGTGGCTGACCGGCTTCGACAATCCCGCCATGCACACCCTTTATGTGGATAAGGTGATGAGCGGCCACAACCTCATACAGGCCGTTAACCGCGTGGCCACCGTCTTCAAAGACAAGCCCAGTGGCCTGATCGTCGACTATATTGGCATTGGCGACAAACTGCGCGATGCCACCCACAAATACACCGCCTCGGGCGGCAAGGGGGCCGTAACCATCGATGTGGAAGAAGCCTTTCAGTTTGCCCGGGAGGTGGTGAATAGTCTGAAGCAGCTGATCCCTGCAGGCTTTGCCTACCAGCAGTGGCCGGCCCTGGGAAAAGGGGATAAATTCAAGCTTGTTAACATTGCCACCAACTGGATTGTGGCCGAAGAAGACCGCTGCCAGCAGTTTATGAAAGAGGAGCAGCGGCTCAGCAGCCTGATGCCGCTGATCAAGAACCACGAGAGCATCAACGAGATCGGCCTGGACATGATCTTCTTCCAGCACCTGGGCGCGGCGATCCGTAAAGCTAAATTTCCGCTTACCAATATTCGCAAAAAGGAAGGACAGATCCGGGAGCTCATCCACCGCAGCATCGAAAGCGAAGAGGTGGTGGATGTGTTCCAGATGGCAGGCATCGACCGCTTCGATATCTCCATCCTCAACGATGATTTTCTGGCTACGGCTAAGGAGCAGAAGAGCGGCAACGAGCTCAAGCTGGAGCTCATCCGCCAGATCATGAACGAAGAGATTAAGCTGCGTTCCTATAAAAACCTGGCAAAGTCACGCAAGCTTAAGGAAGAGGTGGAGCGCATCATCCACGATTACCACAACCACTTCTTCGACAGCCTCATTGCCCTGCAAAAGCTGCGCGATGTCGCAAAACAGCTCCAGGACCAGGAGCAGCGCCTGCAGCAGCTGGGCATTACCGAAGAGGAGGAAGCCTTCTATGAGATCCTGAGCCGCCACCCCAACGCCCTGCAGGATTTCGGCCTCATCAAGGAGCTGGTAAAAGAGATCACCGCCCTCATCAAACAAAAAGCGGCCCAGCCCGACTGGTACAAAAAGGTAGACACCAAAGCCCAGATCATCCTCTCCGTCAAAAAGGTCCTGCTCCGTAAAGGCGTCCGCGCCGAGCTGCAGGAGATCCTGGACGAGATCATGGAGCAGGCCGAAGCCAGGTATAAGGAGTGGAGTGTTAAGGGGGTGGCCTAAAGAGCAACTGACTTGTAATCAGTAGATCCTTACTTGAACATAGGTGCGTATTGTGGGATTTTCGAAACCCCTGATGAACAGGAAAGAGCCTGAATGAAAATAAAAAAACCTCTTGGAGCATTGCCAAGAGGTTTTTTGTGTGGGCCCAGCTGGAATCGAACCAGCCACCTACTGATTATGAGTCAGTTGCTCTAACCGAATGAGCTATAGGCCCCTTCCCGCATTTTTCGGCCTAGGGCCGCCAAGGAAAAGGCTTTTCCTTGAATTTGGGAGTGCAATTTTACATATTTGCAGGCACATTTACAACAGCTGACCCCTTGCTTTTGATTCCTTCCGGCATACAAAATATTATTTTCGACCTGGGCGGGGTGATCATTCACCTGGATACCGGGCTCACTTTTGAGGCCATGGGCCGCCTGGGGGGACTTTCCCGACAGGAGGCCGAAGCGCTCGCCGCCAGCGAGGCCTGCTTCTTTCAGTACGAACGCGGCGAGATCAGCCCCGAGCAGTTCTTCGACAGCCTGCGCCGCCTGCTGAAAACCGAAACGGCCTCTGAACAGCTGATCGAAGCCTGGAATGCCATGCTGCTGCACATACCGCCCCAGAACCTGGAGGTGCTGCGCCAGCTGCGGAAGCGCTACAAGCTGTTCATGCTCTCCAATACCAATACCGTGCACATCGAGGAGGTACACCGCCGCCTGCAGCTGGTGTCGGGCGAGGCAGACTTTAGTGCCTACTTCGAGCAGGTGTACTACTCGCAGGACATTGGCGCGCGCAAGCCCGAACCGGCCGCCTTTCGCACCATCCTGGACCAGTGGGAGCTGCGGCCCGAAGAAACGCTCTTTATCGACGATAATGCCGCCAACCTTCTGGGAGCACAGCAGTTGGGTATTAAAACGCTGCTCTTCCCGGCAAACGGGGATTTAACTGCGCTGCTTGAGTATGGATCCGAACACACGTAAACGCTTACCGCTACATATTTTTCTGTTTCTGATTACCCTTGTGGCGACCACCCTGGCCGGGGCCGAGTGGGTGAGCATGAAGGTGGTCTGGATCGATTTTGAATGGAAGGACTTTGTGAACGGACTGGCCTTCAGCCTGCCCTTTCTTACTTTTCTGACGGTGCATGAGTTTGGGCATTATTTTACAGCGCGGGCCTATAAGGTGAAGGTGTCCCTCCCGTACTTTATTCCCCTCTGGCTGAACCTGCTGCTGCCGCTCACTGGTGCCTTTATGCCTTCCATCGGCACCATGGGGGCGGTGATCCGCATCCGGGATTACATCAACAGCCGCAAGATCCATTTCGATATCGGCATCGCCGGACCCCTGGCGGGCTTTGTGGTATCACTCTTAGTGCTCTGGTGGGGCTTTACGCACCTGCCGCCGCAGGACTATATCCTGCAGATCCATCCCGAATACCAGGAGCTGGGCCCTAACTGGCAGGAGCAGGCCTATGTGCTGAACCCGCAAAATGAAGGGGAGGGGCTGTTCTACCTGGGCAAAAACCTGCTCTACATACTTTTTGAGCAGTTTGTGGCCTCGGACCCTGCCCGCGTGCCCAATGCCTATGAGATCATCCATTACCCCTGGCTGTTTGCCGGTTTCCTGGGCTTATTCTTTACGGCTCTTAACCTGCTGCCCATCGGCCAGCTGGATGGCGGCCACATCCTGTACGGACTGGTAGGCCACCGCTGGCACCGCCGCATAGCCACAGCCCTGTTTGTGGGGCTGGTGTTCTGGGCCGGGCTGGGCATTCCCACCTTTGCACCCGATGAAGGGGCCAGTATTCTCTTTCGGCTGCTGCTCTACGGGGCTTTTCTTTACTATCTGTTTGGCCGGCTGGCACTGGGGGTTGGCGGAAGGATTATACTGGCGCTGTGTGTGCTGCTAAGCCAGATGCTGGTGAGCTACATCTCACCCGGTACGGAGGGCTATATGGGCTGGATGCTCTTTGCCTTCCTGATCGGGCGCTTTCTGGGGGTGTACCATCCCAAAACGCCCATTGACGAACCCCTGAGTCCGGGCCGGAAGGTGCTTGGCTGGCTGGCGCTGGTCATCTTTATCCTCTGCTTCAGCCCCGAGCCGTTTGTGTTTGTGGGGGGGTAATTTACCACCCTGCCCTCCGGGCACCCCTCCTGTTTTAGGAGGGACGGTCCGCCGCAGCGGTGCCCGGAGGGCAGGGTGGTTTATTCAAGTTGGATAACCTGCAAAGAAAAAGAACACCACCCTCTTGCCTAACCGCTTTCCCTTTGAGTTATTTATAGCAGCTTACTTTTTTAAACCAAGAAATATGCAAGACATCAGCGCACAAGAACTAAAGGAGCGCCTGGATAAGGGCGAAACCCCCTATATTTTGGATGTACGGGAAGAATGGGAGTTCGAAGAAGACAACCTGGGCGGACAGCTGATCCCCCTGGCAACGCTCCCTGCCCAGATTGGGGAGGTAAAGGCGAATAAGGATGAGGAGGTAGTGGTGCATTGCCGCTCGGGCAAGCGCAGTGCTACGGCCAAGAAGATCCTGGAGCAGAATGGCTTTACGCAGGTACGGAACCTGGAAGGGGGCATTCTGGCGTATCGGGAGCTGTAAAAACCTTTTTGTAGTGTATACCCCCTGCCTTTCTGCAGGGCTGCTTACGGAGTGGCCTGGCAGAAGGGCAGGGGGTTTTGTGTTGGGGGAGAAGGGGGTATTGCACCCCTTGAGGTGATGTGAAGGGGTAAGATGATAGGGGAAGGGAATTATACCCAGATAGCGCTACCGCAGGGTGGCAGTCTTTGCAGCAGACGACCCATCACAGCGTCATACCCACCCCTACACCCCTCCCAGGAGGGGATTATCGTACCATGGTAGAACCGATGGGTAGGAGATGATGAAGCAGCCCGAATTCTCCAGCAGGAGTATCTATGCCAAACGAAATCCCCTCCTGGGAGGGGGTTGGGGGGTGGGTAGGAGCAATGGTGGAAATTGTAAAATTTTACCCCCTCTACCGCACCAATACCACCCGTTTGGTCTGTATCCCCTGGGGGTACTGCAGCTGTAGCAGGTACAGGCCGGGGCGCAGGTGGCGCAGGTCCAGCTCGGTGCGGGGCTCGGCGGGCTGGCTCAGCACCAGGCGGCCCTGCACATCGTAGAGGCGCAACTGGCGAGCCGCGGATTCTACCCGAAGCTGCCCCCTGCTGGGATTGGGATACAGGCTTACAGGCGGAAACAGGCGGTCGTCAACACTCAGGGTCTGGGGATCTACACCGGTGCGGAAGTGGGGACGCAGCATCAGGCTGCCGGCTTCGGTAAAGGTATTTTCCCAGTCCTGGCCATTGGTGCTGTAAAAGACCTCGCCATGGCTATCGGTATTGCGGTCGAAGCCAATGGGCAGATCGCCCGCTGAGGTTTGCTCAAAACCAATAAAGAAGGCCCCTGGCTGCAGCACCTGCGGGGTGTTGAGGGTGTAGGTGATAAAGCCGTCGATACCCGCCTGCTGGGCCACCACGCCCTGGCTGTAGAGGAGTACATCTTCGCCTTCGCCCAGCCCGTTCAGATTGGTCCAAACCTGCAGGGAAAGGGAGCGGCCGGCGCTGCTACTGTTGTAGTAGGGGAAGTAAATGGAAATATGCGTAAGGGTATCGCGCTCGGCCAGCTGAAAGCGGTAGGCCAGCCGCTGGCCACGCCCATTCAGGCCGGCGCCAAATTCGGCCGTGCCATCATCATAGGCAAAGTAATCGTGCAGCACGTTGGTAGTCTCCAGCACATCATTGCGGGCAAAAAAGGGCTGCTCTTCAATGAGCGAGTTCAGCTGCAGGCGGCTGATGAGGTAGAGCGAATCCCGATCGGCATAGGGGGCCAGGGCTTCGGCCAGGTTTACCGGCAGGCGCATGTTCACATAGGTCTGCCCCTCCAGCAGATCGCCCTGCTCGGTGCGCACCAGCTGGCTGCTAGCCAGGCTGGTAATGGGCTCTCCCTCGGAGCTGCGGATGCGCAGATCAAAGGTTTCACCCCCGCTCAGAAAGGGTGGGGGAGGCTGCAGGTTGAAGAAGGTAAAATCAATGGTAGTAGCATAGGCTCCGGGGCTGGCAAAATACTGGCTGATGGGCAGGGCCGTATAGGGTGCAAAGAGCGAAGCAAAGCCTTCGCTGACGGTCTGATCGTCGTAATACCGATTAGTAGCCGAGCGCCCGCTGTTCAGGTATACCCAATCGAGGTGCCACTGGTCGAATTGCCCGTTGAGGCGGTTGAAAGACTGGAACTTGAAGCGGAAGCCGCGGTGAAAGAAGCTAACGCCCCGGGCGGTGCCGGCCTGCGCCAGCGACAGCAGCTCCTGGCTGAAAAGGGTGGCATCGGTCTGGGGATTGCCGCCCTGGCTCCAGACCTGGTGCCAGGTGGTGTCGCTGTCCAGAAAGAAGAGCTTGAGGGAATCGAGCTGATCGGGACGCTCACCGCGGCCCTGCAGCTGCCAGAAAAAGCTCAGCCATACGCTGCCCTGCTCGGCAGCGCTCAGGCCGGAGAGGTCCAGCGGGGCAGAGACCAGCTCATCGGCCGGGCCACTCAGGTTGGTGGGGTTGTGCGGCTTGCCGTCTGCCAGGACCCCATCGAAGGTGATCACCCCCCAGGAGGGAGGGCGAATGGCCAGCCCATCGGTACGGATGGTGGTTTGGGACTGGGGCCAGCGCATGGAATCGGGCTGGTAGCCGCTGTAGCTAAAATCATCCCAGAAGGGCAGCGAGAGGGTATCGCCGGGGGTGGCCAGCAGGCGGGCGGCCGGGCTGCCTTTGCCAGAAACATGCGCTGCCCGTTGCTGCAGGGGCAGGGGGCTCAGGCGTAGCTGGGCCTGCAGTTCTGCCAGAGGAAGCAGTAACAAAAACAGCAAAAGGGTTCGGGCGCCAGGCCCAAACCCTTTCTGTTCCTTTCCTTTATAGAAAAAGGATATGGTATGCGATTGCCGTTGATCCTGTGGACGCATTACTGATTATCGTCGCCGGGTTTGGGCAGGCCCTGTTCGGGCTGGCTGCCGTCGAATTTAACAAGCCAGAGGTCTACCACCTCGCCAATGCGGCCCTGTGTTTCGGCAGGGGGCACCTGGCGCAGCACGGTATTGGGGGTCTTTTCCGGATCGCTGACATATTGCACCTCGCCTACCTGCAGGCCGGAGCCGATAATGGTAAACTGGGCCGTTTCCAGGTCCATGCCCATCAGGTTGGGAATGGTGAATTCGGTATTGCCCTTGCCATCGCCCACCACCAGATCGATCTTGGACCCCTTGGCAATGTAGGCGCCTTCCTCAATGGGTTTGCCCTTATGCAGCTGCTCCAGCACGGCATTGGCGGCCAGATCGGGCTTGTAGGTGATCTCGCCCAGCTCAAGGCCAAAGCTCCTCAGCACCAGCTGGGCATTCTTCACCGAGCTGTCAATAAGCTTGGGCATGCGCACATTGGGCGGATTTACGGCATTGAGCGAGATAAAGATCTTGCGGTTCTCCTTCACCTGGGCGCCGGCCTGGGGGTACTGTTTCATCACCGTAAGGGGTGGGTACTCGGTGCTGAAGGTAGAGTCGTTCACCTCATAGCGCAGGCCCTGCTGCGTTAGGTAGCTTTCCAGCTCGCTGTAGCTGCGGCCCTGCAGGTTGGGTACGGTTACCGTTTCGCCATGGCGGGTGGTGCCGGGCAGCCAGATGTTAAAGACCAGGTACACCAGCACAAAGCCGGTCACCAGAATGATGCCCAGGTGAATCAGGACGTGTTTGAACGATCGTACTTTCATAGTGTAGCCTTGGAGCGCTGGCGCTCGATCCCGTAGGTTAAGATAGCATCAATAAATTCATAGGGCTTGTAGCCGTTCAGCGCACTCTGGTGGAAGATGCAGGTGGCCGGGGTCATGCCCGGCAGGGAGTTGATCTCAATAATGATCGTCTCCACCCGTCCATCTTCATACACCCGCACAAAGGCATCGATGCGGGCGTAGCCCTCGATGTTGGCAATGCGGGCCACATGCTCCAGCTCCTTGCGCACCTCCTGCGAGATGCGCCGGTTTTCTTCTGCCGTGCGGGCAAAGCGGGCAGGGGTGATGTTCTGCCCCTCGCCGGCCAGGAACTTCTCCTCCAGCGACAGTACCTCGCCCCCTGCCAGGGCTTCTGACGGTTCAAATACCAGGTACTCGGTCTGGCCCTGCTCGTTGCGGAGCGTAAGCATGCCGCCGGTTACCTCCAGGAAGTGTTTGGCACCCTCCCGGCCAATGAATTCTTCCACCAAAAATACATCTTTCTGCGGAAATTCCTCACTGGGTTTTAGCTTGAGTGTTTTCATGGGCAGTGCCATCAGCTCGGGCAGCTCCCGGAAGATCATCTCGCCAAAGGCTTCCAGCTCCTGCCGGTTTTTTATCTTTTTCACCGCCGAGCTGCAGCCATCGTCAGAGGGCTTGGCAATGAGCGGAAAGCCAAATTCCTGCACCAGCGCATCCAGCACCCCCTGGCGATTTTTATCCCACTCCTGGCGGTTTACCAGGCGGTGGCGGGCCACCAGAATGCCGTGCTCCCGCAGGCGGCGGTTGGTCTCAAACTTGTTAATGGTCAGCTGCGAGCTTTCTATGCCGCTGCCGTTGTAGGGCAGCCCCACGCGCTCCAGCCGGGCCTGCAGGGCGCCATCTTCGCCGGGGCGACCATGCAGGGCTATAAAGACGGCATCTACCTCCCGGGCCAGCTGCTCGTAGCTCACAGGGCCAAACTTCAGCAGGTCCTGATCGATGTACTGGTTCACCAGCGGCCTGGCCTCCTCTATGATCTGCTCCAGCAGGGGGTGGTGCTCGCCGCGCAGGTACGCTTCTACCTTTTCTTTAATATCGTCGGCATTGTCCTTGAGCATGATGTTTACCGGCAGCAGGTACAGCTTGTGCTCCTCGTTGCTCCCGGTCAGGAACACGGGCACGGGCTGGTACTTAACAGAAGACGCCAGTTTCTCAAAAATATTGCGTCCGCTTTCTACCGAAATGTGCCGCTCCGAGGAGTAGCCCCCCATCACCACAGCCACGCGGATCTTCTGGCTCCGCTGCTGGCGCAGGCGCTGCAGGTCGCCATCAAGCTGCTGCAGCTGGTCCCGCAGCTCTTTGTTGCGCTTACCGGTGCGGATACGCTCCGAGAGCGAGGTGCGGATAATGTAGGTCAGGAACTGCGAGGGGTTAAGCCCGATCTCGGCTGCCTGGTGAAAGAAGAAGGAAGAGGGCAGCATGCCCGAGGTGGTGTTGGGGTCGTTGAGGAAAATGGTGCCTTCCTCGTTAATAAACCCATCGATGCGCGCATACACATTGCACTGCAGTACCTCAAACAGCCGGCAGCACTCCTGGCGGATCTGCTGGATCTGCTGGGCCGGCAGGTCAATGGGGGTGATCTTGCGGCTTACGCCGGGCAGGTACTTGGCCCGGTAGTCAAACACATCGGAGCTTTTGATGATCTGGGTAGGGGGCAGGGCCATGGGCTGTCCCAGGTGGTTTTGCACCACAATGCAGCTAAACTCCTTGCCACCGATGAAGGATTCCAGCAGCACCTCCTCCTCGCTGTTAAGGGGGGTAAGGATGGTGCGCTCCTGCAGCTCGGCCTTGCGGTTGAGGTAGCGCAGCAGCTCCTCGGGGTGGTGTAGCAGCGTTTGTTCCTCGCCGGCGTATACGGGCATGCCAATGCCTTCCCGAATGTCGGTAAGCACTGCCAGAAACACTACTTTCTCGTCAATATTCTTCTGCTGCCAGGCCTTCAGGTCTACTTCCTGCAAAAAGAGGCTTTTGTTGATGGCGGCGGTAAAGCCCTCCAGGCTGTCTTCTTTGAGGATGGATACCCCGATGCTGGAACCCTGGTTGGGGGCTTTGAGGACCATGGGCAAGCCCACGGCTTCTTTAGCCAAATCAAAGAAGCGGCTTTTATCGGTTGCTTCCAGCCACTCCTGGCGCTTGATGATGGTAAGTTTGGGGCAGGGGAAGCCGGCATTTTCCATCAGGCGCTTCTGCACCACTTTGTTGATGCCAATGGCCGAAGGCAGAATGCCGCAGCCGGAGTAGGGGATGTCGTACCACTCCAGCAGGCCCTGGATGTTGCCGTCTTCGCCATAGGGGCCGTGCAGGGCCAGAAAGGCAAAGTCAAACAGCTCCCGGAACTGGTGGGGCTCCACACGGCGGCCTACCTGGGCAAAGAGCGCTTCCAGCTCGGTCTGGGGCAGTTGGCCCAGCGACTCAATGTAGACCTGAAAGGGCAGCTCGGTCTGGGGCAGGTAGCTGGCCGGGGGGTAAAAGTCCCGGATGGTGCCTTTGTATACATATTGCCAGTCGAGCAAAATAAAGTGCCCGAGGCTGTCTACAAAGATGGGGACGGTTCGAAAAGGGCTTATTAAGATTATCATACACCGTGCGGCCGCCGGCAAAGGAGATTTCACGCTCGCGGCTCTGGCCCAAAGAAAATACCAATTCTCATGCTTTACTATATCGTTGCCTTCTGTCTAACATCGGATTGTGAGTACAAGGGGGTGCGCCTGCTAACGCTGGATCACCAGGCGCTTAACCGTATCCAGGCTGGTGCTGCGGATGCGCAGCAGGTAGATCCCGCCATACAGCTGGGGTACCTCCAGGAGATAGATCTGGTTAAGGGTGGTAGGGTAAAATCTACTAAAGACTAAGGAACCTCGGCTGTCAAAAAGTTCCACAGTTACATCTTCTCCGGCCGGATCTTCCAGGTTAAAATGGAGCTTGAACGAATCCCTGGTCGGGTTGGGATACAGCGATACCCCATTGCGCTCGGGCAGGTTTACGGTAATGGGTTCGTTGGAGAGGTAGAATTCTGCCTCATCCACATACACCAGGCTGCTGCCCTGGCCCCGGGCTACAAACGCTATGCGCACCCTTTCCTGGCCAACGAAGGCCTGCAGGGAGATGAATTCCTTTTGCCAGCTGGCAACCGAAGGGGGTGCAGGGGCATTGTTGGGGCGCAGCTCGGTACCTTCCCGGTAGAGCAGCTCATGGGGCCAGCTTAGGCCGCCATCGGTAGAGGCCAGCACCCGCAGTCCAAGGGGTCCCTCGCCACCGGCATAGTACCAGAACTGCAGGCCGGCCTGCTGGGTACGGCTCATGTTCAGGATCGGGGAGGCCAGCCATTTTTCGGTGATGATGCCTGTAAACTGGGCCCGGGCGGCGCTGTTCTGGCGTTGCTGTGCGCTTTGGGGGCCGGTAACCGGTACCGTTTCCCAGGCCGGAAGGCCTGGCTGTGGGCTTACCGTGGTCCAGAGGCCTTCGCTCAGGCTCTCCAGCGGAAAACTTTCCCGCAACGGAATGGGGCTTTTGGTAGAATCTACCACAAAAGAACGGGACAGGCGGTTGTCGGCCACATTGGCATCAATGCCGCCATTGGGCGAATGCAGGTCTACCCGGATCAGGTGCGGCTTGTAGCTCAGATTGGTGAGCGGTGCCAGCTCCAGCAGGCTGCTTTCCTGAGAGGCCAGCGCCAGTCCGTTGCGGGTGCCGCTCTGCTGCTGTACCCCATCTACCCAGATGCGGTAGCTCAGCGACTGGATGGGCTGTGTGCCTGCATTTTTTACCTCTACCAGCACAGGGGTTGTGGGGCTGCCAAAAACAGGCGAAGGCTGCAGAATGCGGGTGAGGGCCACATTGAGGGCAGCTGAGTAGGTAGGGCTGATCTGGATGTCGTCTACATACAGGTTGTTGCCAAAATCATTGTAGCCGACCAGCAGCAGCTGTATGTTATCCAGCCCGGCAAAGGCCGAGAGGTCCAGGCTAATGCCCGCCCACTCGCTGGCGCCGCTGGGCCGGAAGGGCGATTCGGTGGTTGGGGCCGTAGCAAGCTCCTCGCCATAGGCGGCATAAATGCGGGTGGCCGTTTCCAGCTTGTTGCTGCAGTCGGTCGATACCCATACCTCCAGCCCATCCTCGCTGCGGGGGTAGGGGGCATAGGCATAGCGGAAACTGAAATAAGCCGTGGAGGTCTGGCTCAGGTCCAGGATGGGAGAGGCCAGGATATCGCGCTGCCCCTCACTCAGGTAATCGTAGAAATTAAGGAAAAGGGCTTTATTGCCCGCTGTAGTGCCGTTGGGCACATCTACCAGTTCCCAGGTATAGCTAAAGTCGGGATTGACAGTGTAGAAGGGTTCCAGCCCGGACTGGAAGTTCTGGCTCACCGGCAGGCTGCTGCGTAGCGGCACATAGACCTGGGCAGAGGCGGTGTTGTTCAGGGCTTTGTTGTCGGTCTGGTTGTTGGTTTGAACAATGGCAACGGAGACGGTATGGAAGCCTGGCTGGTTGATCTCCACCTCATCCATCGTAAGGGTCTGGGTATCGAGGTAGCCCAGGTTGGTGCTGATGGTATAGGTACGGATGAGCGTGCCATCTACCCGCAGGGCCACCTGCACCTGGGTAACCTGCGTATTGCCGTAATTGCGCAGCTCCAGCACGGGGCTGAACTGCCGCTCACAGAGCTGGCTCAGGTTCAGGGACAGGCTGCGAATGCCGGCATCGTTGGGCACCACGGTGGGTTCCTGCTTGGCTATGGAGTTGTTGAGATCGCGGCGGCGGGGGCTGTACTGCAGCACCACCTGCATGCGGCTGCGCTGGCCGGGAGTAAACAGGGCCATACACTCATCGGACGTATAGTCCATGTAGTTTTCCCACATGGGCCGGGCATTGGTACAGACGCTGATGGTTTCATCCGGAGGGCAGCCCTGGTGGGGGCCATCATCCACGGGGGTGTCGTTTACATAATCATCGGCGCCGCAGCCCCCATCGCCCCAGATGTGGCGCAGGCCAAAGTAGTGGCCGATCTCATGGGTGGCGGTGCGGCCACGGCTACCCCCGGCGGCATTGAAACCGGTGCCCAGGTAGCGGTAATCGATCACCACCCCATCGGTCTGCTCAGGCGCCTCGCCAAACTCCAGGCCCGAGAGGCGATCGGATTGCGGGAATTGTGCCCAGCCGATCACATCGCCGGAGATCTGGGCCGAGTAAAGGTTCAGGTAGTTGCTGGCCGGCCAGTGGCTCAGGCTTTTGAGCTGCAGGTCTTCCGACTGGTCCCAGGAGGTTTCGCTGGAGGCAACGCGCACAATGCCCTCGGTGGGCAGCCCCTCGGGATCCTGTTTGGCCAGTACAAACTCTATTTCGGTATCGGCCGCCAGACTGCGGAACTGCTCGGGCAGCTTGTTGATCTCATCGGTATTCTGGGCCCTGAAATCGCGGTTGAGGGTAGCGATCTGGGAGAGGATCTGCTCTTTGGGGATGTTGCGGCCCTGGCCAATGCCCTCGCCCGGCCGGTGGATCACATGCACCACCACCGGTATTACAAAACGGGCATTAAGCTGGCGGCCCTGCAGGAGTTCCTGCGTTTTCAGCAGCTGCAGCTCCTTTTGGCGCAGCTGCATCCAGTGCTCAAACGCTCCCTGGGGCTGGGCCAGGGCGGGAGAGAGCTCAGCCAGTTGCTTGTTGTAGGGCACAAAACCGCATTTTTCCTGCGAAAGGGCAAGAAAGGGGAGCAGGCTGAAACAGAGACCTAACAAAAGCTTCATGAGAGGATGGGCTGATCCAGATTAAAAATAAAAAAATTCCCCCGGATTTTGCGCCGGGGGAATGCTTTTTCTGCCGGTCTTTGCTTAGCGCACACCGGCAGGGGTAAGATTTACGGCCTGTACGGCGCTTACCTGGGGTACTTCCCGACGAATGGCTTCCTCGATGCCGGCCCGAAAGGTCATGGCCGACATGGGGCAGGAGCCACAGGCGCCAAGCAGCTCAAGGCGCACCACTTTTTCATCAGTGATCTCCAGTACTTTTACATTGCCACCGTCGGCTTCCAGGTAGGGACGAATGCCCTCCAGCGCCTGTTCTACGGCATGATATAGATCGGTCTGCTCCATATTAGTCTACGTTTACCACCTGGGTTTTGTCCATGTTTGCGTTACGGATGGCGATCTGGCGGGCCAGGGCTTCGGCCAGGTCCCGGAAGGCATCGGCCGAAGCATCGTGCTTCAGCACGGCCGGATAGCCGCTGTCGCCACTCTCCCGGATGCCCTGTACCAGCGGTACCTGCCCCAGGAAGGGTACATGCTGTTTTTCGGCCAGCTGCCGGCCGCCCCCCTGTCCGAAAATATAGTACTTGTTCTCGGGCAGTTCGGCAGGAGTAAAATACGCCATATTCTCCACGATACCCAGGATTGGCACATTTATTTGTGGCTGTTTGAACATGGCCACGGCCTTGCGGGCATCGGCTACAGCTACCTTCTGCGGGGTGGTGACAATGACGGCACCGGTTACGGGCACCGTCTGCACCAGCGAAAGGTGAATGTCGGAGGTGCCGGGGGGCAGGTCAATGAGCAGGTAATCCAGCTCTCCCCAGCGGGCATCGGCCAGAAACTGCCGCAGCGCCTGGGCGGCCATGGGGCCCCGCCAGATCACCGCATGGTCGGCCGGGGTCAGCAGGCCGATGGAAATTAGCTTAACGCCGTATTGCTCTACCGGAATGATGTAGCTTTTGCCGCCTTCCTGCTCTACGCCGGGCTGCTCATACTCTACATTGAACATGATGGGCATGGAGGGACCAAAGATATCGGCATCCACCACGCCTACTTTGGCGCCGGTTTTGGCCAGCGAAACAGCCAGGTTGGCCGTAACGGTAGATTTGCCCACACCCCCCTTGCCGGAGGCTACGGCTATGATGTTTTTCACATTGGGCAGAACGGGGGCATTGGAGCGGGTGCTGGTCACCCGGCTGGACATGTGAATATCAAGCTCCAGGCCCTCGCCAAAGGCGCCTTCCAGGGCCCGTACGCACTCCTGGCGGATAAATTCTTTCAGAGGGCAGGCCGGGGTGGTCAGTACCACCACAAAGCTGATGGTGAGGTTGTGTACCTGCAGTTTTTCGATCATGCCCAGGCTTACCAGATCCTGCTTCAGGTCGGGATCGTTTACGGTGCCCAGTACGGCAAGTACATTTTCGGTGGTTATGGTCATGTTGCTAGCGAAAGGTTGATGGGTGCGGCTGCAGGCGGTAGCAAAGGTCCAAAACAGCCCTGCCATTGGCGGCGTAAAGCGGCACTACCCCCCTGAACAGCAATTGTACCAAAATAGTGCTGCACCGCATGGCAAAGGTAATCAATTTAGGAGTGCGGAGGGTGTTTTGGGTAGGGAGATTTGGATAGAGAATTCTGGACAATGGACAATAAACATTTGATTGGAGACCTACCAACTTCAAGCAGGGGCTGTAGCGCCAAGATGGTAGACCAACTTTGTGTTAGAATTTTTTCTTAGAAAATCCCATTATGCATAAACCATGGCAAATAAAAAAGCCTTACTTAATGATTTTGTAAGGCTTTTGTTTTTAATGAATGATAACTTTAATGCTGGATGATCACATGCCTCACCTGACTCCCGGTAGGGTGTAAAAAATGAAGGTGATAGATTCCATTCGGCAGTTGTTTAACTGGTATAGTCAATTTATTTCGAACTTCCTTTTTGGAATATACTAGCTCATTTGAATTATTATAGAGATGAATTTCAAAGCCTGCCAATAGCCCGTCTTTAACCTTGAGTGTAGTCTCATCTATCTCAATATTGAGCTCGCCATCGGCAGGGTTAGGGAATACACTCATCGGTTCCCAGCAGTTACTGCCAGTACAAGGATTGGGCGAACAGCCTGTGGTCCTTATGCCGCAGTAGCATTCGTCGGGCTGGTAGAAGGTAGTTGTTGTACTGTTAGTTTGGGTACATAACCTATCTCGTCTTATAGTATAGGTGATTGTATAGGGTTGACTTGAATTATGATAGACACCGCCGGTATTGATTACTTCTACTACATTTCCTGATCCTAACAGATACAAGTTGCCGGTGTTTATACTCCAGGTATACGTAACTCCATCCAGCTCAGGGAGTGTCCACTTATGCCGGGGCTTGATACAATCAGTAGTAATCACTTCTAAGCTTGCAGCTGGCTTTCCTACCCATACATTATATCGGTAAGAAATAGGCCCCCCGCAAGGCCCAGTAATGTCAGCTTGCACCCAACCTGGACCATTTGCACCGGAGATTGCCTCAACTACATAATTACTCGTGCCTTGGCCCGTTACATACTTCAGGTTTCCGCTCTTTGTCCAGTCGACAAATACGCTTGGTGCTAGATTAGAAACACTAAAGGAAGTACTTGACGTGCAAACCAAACTTGGCCCACTAACCTGTGAAGATTGAGAACCAAAGGTTACCTGATATCTGCCCAGGGCCGTATA
>NZ_AODQ01000086.1 GCF_000348925.1 Cesiribacter andamanensis AMV16
GATTAAAATAGTCATAGTTTCAAAAGCTGCCTTTACTAAATTTTACTGGTCAGGTTCATTAGATATTAATAAGCCTCGAATACAATGTCACCAATCCCCCTGCCCCCTACGCGGGCCGCCCTTCGCCAAGGGGGATTTCGTACGTTATCCTTCTTTAGGTAAAGAGCTTAATCCATAATTCACGTTTTTTTATTTATTATCCCGCTAAAAAATTCGGGATAACTCATGTTTTATGTAAGTATAGGACCGTTTCTGTATGCGTATACCGAATTAATTTTTTATTACCCAGCTATGTCCTGAGGCCGGACTACAGGATCACCCCATCCTCGATCTCGTATTTGAAATCGGCCATATCGGCCAGCTGCTGGTTATGGGTTACAATTACAAAGGTCTGCCCCATTTCTTCCCGCAGCTGAAAAAACAGGTGGTGCAGTTCATCGGCACTGTGAGAATCCAGGTTGCCGCTGGGCTCATCGGCAAATACCAGGGCCGGCTTGTTGATAAGCGCCCGGGCTACGGCCACCCGCTGCTGCTCGCCCCCGCTCATCTGGCCTGGCTTGTGGTGCAGGCGCTGGCCAAGGCCCAGCTTCTGCAGCAGGGCAGTTGCCTCCTGCCGCACCTGCTCTTCGGGCCGGTTATCGGCAATAAAACCAGGCATGGCCGCATTTTCCAGGGCAGTGAACTCGGGTAGCAGGTTGTGAAACTGAAAGATAAAGCCAATGTTACTGTTGCGGAACCGGCTGAGCTCCCGGGCATTCATGCCCCGATGCAGGGGCTGGCCCTTTATCTGAAGGCTTCCGCCATCGGGCGTATCCAGGGTACCCAGTATGTGCAGCAGCGTACTTTTGCCGGCTCCGGAGGCCCCTACGATGGAGACTATCTCCCCCTGCTTTACGTGCAGGTTGATTCCCTTCAGCACCTGAAGGTCGCCGTATGATTTAATGATATTTTCAGCTATGAGCATGTGGGTTCAAGTATACGAAAAAAAGGGGCGGCTGTCGAGAGCCGCGCTGTTAAATCCGCTCAGGAACTGGTATTATTGTTGCTTACAACTCACCATCACTTTTTTCTAATCCCTATGAAATCATTTGCTGCTCTCCCCTTTCTTGCCCTGCTGCTGATGTTGGGCGCCTGCCAACCCGCTTCGCTTGAGAGCGATGCCCCTGCCAATGGCGAACCCATCACTGCTGAGGCCACCCTGCGCTGGACGGGCATGCTGGCTGCCGATGGCTGTGGCTTTTTTCTGGACATTAATGGCAAGGAGTACAAACCCAGCAATGAAGAGGCAATACCCGAGTCCTTTCAGCAGACCGATAGCAGCCCGGTGGTGGTCACCTATCGCCTGCTGGAGAAGCCCCTGGAATATAGCTGTGGCATGATGCCTGCCCGCTTTGCCAGCAACCTCCACATCCTGGAGATCCGCCCCGCAGACTAAGCCACGGGCCAGGCTGGAGCGGCTCCGGGCCAGGCCCTCTCCCGCGTCAGCCTGCTGCCTCATCCCCAGCCAATTAAATTTATTTTATCCCAGCACAATAAAGGCCGGCTTGCAGCATTGTAGAGAAATACATTGCCTGGAAGCACATGTTTCCGGACTTATTTTCATCTTATGGCTATGAAAAAAACGGTTTTATCCCTTGCGCTGCTGGCTGCAGTAGCCTTTAGCAGCTGCGAAAAGCAGGACGATCTTGTACTAACCCCTGCCAATCCGCTGGAAACACAGCTTGCAGGCAGCTGGGCAATCAGCAGCGAGTATAGCAAGGACTATCAGGAAACCTATGAAGCTGACAAGGAATTTGCGGCAATCTGGAATAAACATTTTGTAAGAACCCTTGTCATCAAAAACGACAAAACCTATGATGTGGTAGGGCCCGATGGCAAACTGACCGCAGGCGGTGCCTGGGCGCTATCGGATGAAAATGTGCTCACCTTCATCAATGAAGCAGAAGAAGGGGTGTCAACTGCTTTTGAAGCCAGCCTGTCGCCCGATGGCAAGCTCCTGCTGCAGGATGAGCATGTGCTGCTGACTCACATACGAAACCTGAACTAACACACACGCTCCAAGCCGCTCCCAGCCGGCTTTTTTTTTGCATTAACCCCTGCCAAAGTGCCAATAAGTGCCAGAATAGGCTATATTTAACTGCACGCTACTGCCTGCGGTGCATTTTTAACCCCCTCTCTTCCATGACCACCCGCCTTTTTTCATTTCTGCTGCTGATTCTGCTGGCAAGTTGCCAGGACATGCGCACCCAGACCACTGATGCAATTGTACATCCTGAGGCCCGCCACCCCTTCTCCTGGCAAAATGCCACGGTCTATTTTCTGCTGACCGACCGCTTTCACAATGGCAACCCAGCCAATGATGCGGCCCTGCAACGCACCAAACCCACGCCGCCGCTGCGGGGTTTTGCCGGGGGAGATATTGCCGGCATTACCCAAAAGCTGCGGGAGGGCTATTTTGATTCGCTGGGCATCACCGCCATCTGGATGACCCCTCTGGTAGAGCAGATACAGGGAGCGGTAGATGAAGGCCAGGGCGCCACCTATGGCTACCATGGCTACTGGGCCAGGGACTGGACCCGCCTTGACCCTGCCTTTGGTACCGAGGCCGAGCTGCAGGAGATGGTGGCCACAGCCCACCAGCAGCGCATTCGGGTACTGTTTGATGTAGTGCTGAACCATACCGGACCCGTAACCGAACAGGACCCCGCCTGGCCCGAAAGCTGGGTGCGCCAAAGCCCCCCCTGTACCTATACCGGTTATGAGACCACCACCGCCTGCACCCTGGTAAAAAACCTGCCCGACATCCGCACGGAACGCAACGAAGCCGTAGACCTGCCCCCGCAGCTGCTGCAAAAATGGGAGGCTGAAGGGCGTCTGCAGCAGGAGACCGAGTCACTGAATGCTTTTTTTGCCAGCAGTGGCTACCCCCGCGCCCCGCGCTACTATCTCCTTAAATGGCTGGTAGACCTGGTGCATAAATATGGTGTGGATGGCTTTCGGGTAGATACCGCCAAACATACCGAGCCCGAGATCTGGGGCGAACTGCAGAAAGAAGCCCAAAAAGCCTTTGCCGAGTGGAAAGCCCGCAATCCCGGGCAGGTGCTGGATGATGCCGATTTCTTTCTGGTGGGTGAGGTATATGGTTTTGGCGCCGGCGGCGAGCGGGCCTATGATTTCGGCGACCGCAAGATCGATTATTATCAGCATGGCTTTCACTCACTGATCAACTTTGCCTTTAAATGGGATGCCGGACGGGAGCAGCCTGCCCGGCAGAGCGAGTTGGAGACAGCCCGCAGCTATGAGCAGTTATTTGCCAAATACGATGCCCTGCTGCGGGAGGGCTCGCTGGCGGGGGTAGGGGTGCTCAACTACCTGAGCTCGCACGATGATGGCGATCCCTTTGACCGGGACCGTACAAGGGGCTGGGAGTCGGCCATCAAGCTGTTGCTATCGCCAGGAGCAGCCCAGGTGTATTATGGCGATGAAACCAACCGCCCCCTTGCCATTGCAGGGGCTGAGGGCGATGCCAACCTGCGTTCCTTTATGAACTGGCAGGCCCTGGAACAGGATGCTGCCGTGCAGGAAAATTTCAGGCACTGGTCTCGCCTGGGTCAGTTTCGCAGACGGCACCTGGCCGTGGGAGCCGGCCTGCATCAGCAGCTTCGGGAGCAACCCTATCTTTTTTCCAGAACCTATGCTGCGGGTGGTGTACAGGATCAGGTGCTGGTAGCCCTGCAGCTTCCGCAGGGCCCCAAGACCGTACCGGTGCATGGCGTTTTTGCTGAAGGGGAGCGGGTGCGGGATGCCTACTCCGGAGCCGATGCCCGGGTAGAGGCGGGCAGTCTTAGCTTTGACACCCCCTACCCCCTGCTGCTACTGGAACGCTGGTAAGCAGCCCTTAGCAACCAACCCTTTGTCCTCCAGGACTGTCTTTTTAAAAAAAGCCTATGATCCTCCCGCATAAACGCTCCTTTCTACCGCTGCTGACAGCTGTACTGCTGCTGGCACTTCCCGGCTGCCAGAGCGATCCCTTTGTTCAGGAAACAACCTGCCCCGAAGAACTGATGTGTACGGAAGTTTTTGTAACGGTTGGCATCCGCCTCACCACCCCTCAGGGCGATCCGGTTGTACTGGACAGCTATGAGACCAAAAATTTGCAGACCGGGCAGGTGTACCAATTTAATGAGGAATACGGCTCGCAGCAGGCCTACTACCCGGTGCTTACCGATGCCCAGCTGCGCGATGTGCGAAAAGAAGGCAGCAGCTTCGAATTTACCGGCCTTCAAGGGGGTGCGGTGGTGGTACGGGAGCGCTACCTAATCGGGCACGACTGCTGCCACCTGGTGCTGCTGGAAGGGAAGCAGGAGCTTCAGATAGGGGCCAGGTGAGGGAAGGGTAGCTCCTGGGGGCTATTTTCTTTCTCCGAACAATCAGATCGGCTTTTTGTTAAGGTCCAATAAGCCGCTATGCTGGAGTCTTGAGCCCTGCTACCCCAATGCGCTGGTGCTGCTGCCCGCCCATGTAGTTGGAGGTTTCATCAGACCATACGTCTGCAAAGCGCTCGGCGCCCTGCACTGCAGGCCAGTCCGGCGGCATTGTTCCATCAGGACGCTGCTTACCCTTTGGCAGGCTTCCCTTTACGCCCAGTATTTTGCGAAAGATCGAGCCCCTTCATTCCCCCCTTGCCCTCCCCCCTGCTCTGCTGCTTTTTGCCCGCCACAAGTATGGACAGCTGCTGGCTGTCCTGGTCTGGGTATTTGTGGTAAGTGGCATCTTGTTGCGTGTTTTTCACTACATCGATAACCGCTCGCTCTGGATTGACGAGATCTACCTGATCACCAGCATCCTAAAAACCGACTTTATGGGGCTTACCCAGCCAGAGCTAGCCTACCAGCAAAAGGCCCCAATTGGTTTTTTGTGGCTGGTAAAACTCTCGGTGATTCTTCTGGGAGAAGATGAACGGGCGCTGCGGCTGGTACCCCTGCTGTGTGGCATAGCCTCGCTCTTTGCGTTTCTACCGGTGGCCCGGTACTTTCTCAAACCCCTGGGGGTGGTGCTTGCCATGGGCATACTGGCCCTGGCCCCGCCCCTGGTCTACCACAGTGTGGAGGTAAAACAATATGGCATGGAATTGCTGGCCACCGTACTGGCCCTTTATCTCTACAGCCGCTATCATAACAAAAAAGACTGGGTCAGCCTGCTGGGCTTTGGGTGGATGGGGGCTGTGCTCCTCTGGTTTTCGTTTTCTGCCATCTTTATTTTGGCCGGTATGGCTATTGGTACCAGCCTGTACTTCCTCTACCGTAAGCGCTGGCGCTTGCTTAGGCGCTTTCTGCTTCCCTTTTCGCTCTGGCTTGTCAGTTTTGTTATCAACTTTTTGCTCTTTACCCACAAGCACGCCGAGCAGGAGTGGCTGGTGAACTGGTTTAGGGTGCGGGGCGGATTTGCCCCGGTGGATTTTTTTTCAGAGGCAGGGCTCCTTTGGCTCATGAAAGCCTTATACCGCCTGCTCGATTACCCCCCTGGGCATCATCTGGAATGCCAACGCCTTTAAATCATTTATCAACACCCCTGTAGAAATCTTCCTGAAGATGGGGCTGATCTGGTTGTTTTTCTGGGGCATTGGCATGCTGCTTTTTTACCGCAAAAGCCTAAAGGTATTCCTGGCCCTGCTTTTTCCCCTCCTGCTTACCCTTCTGGCTACGTTGCTGGACCTATACCCCTTCATGGAGCGAATGCTTGTTTTTCTGGCGCCCATTCCCATTCTGTTCATTGCCAAAGGCTGCCAGCACTGCACCCATCTGATTCCCGCCCGCTTTTCGGCTCGTTATGTCCTGCCTGCCCTGCTGCTGCTCTGGCCGGTCTGGGGCTCGGCCAACCAGCTGGCCAAACCTCACCACCTGGGCAGCTACAAAAACTCCAATTATCGGGAAGCCCTGCTGCACATCAATGAACACTATCGGGAGGGCGATATCGTATACGTCTACTGGAACATTGCGCACGCCTATGCCTACTACAGACACGCCTACCAGCTTGGCTATACAGCGGTAGAGCTTGGCGACATCAAAAATCAGGTAAACAGCCGGCACGAATACCTGACCTATTTGCAGCCGCATCTGGAGAAAGCCCGAAACAAAAAGCGCATCTGGTTTATCCATGAACGCTTTCTTACCCTCAACATTGGTGATTTTGATGACCAGCCCCCCTGGTACCATGAAATGGGAACAAAAGCAGGGGCCGCTCCCCTTGGGGCCCTGGCCGCCATGGGCAGTGAGTCTGTTGCCTACCTGGGGTCTAATGTACGGGTGATCCTTGTAGAAGTGCAGGACCAGCCCCAAACCAGTATTCCTCCCACTAGAAGCCAGACAGGCCCTAGACAATAGGGGGGCGCCCCTGCTGCTAAAGCCAGGGTCAATAGGGCCGGAATTCCTTTGGCATCCGCTGCAGACTTGCGCTCCCAGGTTTGTAAACCTGCCGGATAAGCCGTAGATTCGGGCAAAAATTTTTAGTACGGATGAACATACACGAATATCAGGGCAAGGAACTCCTGAAAAAATGGGGTGTGAAAATTCAGGAAGGCTATGTGGCCGACTCTCCCGAGGAGGCAAAAAAAGTAGCCCAGAAACTGAAGGACGAAACCGGTACTGGTTGGTTTGTGATCAAAGCACAGATCCATGCAGGTGGCCGGGGCAAAGGCAAAGTACAGGAAACCGGCTCCAATGGAGTGGTACTGGCCAAAAGCCTCGATGAAGTCCCTGAAAAAGCGAAAGGCATCCTCAACGGCACGCTGGTAACCATCCAGACCGGTCCGGAAGGTAAAAAGTAAATAAAGTACTTGTTGCCCAGGATGTATACTACCCTGGCGAAAGCAAGCCCAAGGAATATTATCTGTCCATACTGCTGGACCGCTCCAAGAGCCGCAATGTGATCATGGCCTCTACCGAAGGGGGTATGGACATTGAGGAAGTGGCAGAGCATACGCCCGAAAAGATCATCAAGGAGTGGATAGACCCGGCCATAGGCCTGCGTCCGTTCCAGGCCAGCAAAGTGGCTTTCCAGCTGGGGCTGGAGGGCAAGGCACACAAAGAGATGGTGAAATTTATCACCTCCCTTTACAACGCCTACATCAACAGCGATGCCTCTCAGTTTGAGATCAACCCCGTGCTGAAAACCTCAGATGATCAGATTCTGGCGGTAGATGCCAAAGTAAACCTGGACGACAACGCCCTGTACCGCCAGAAAGAACTGGCTGCCATGCGCGATGTTACCGAAGAAGATCCCCTGGAGGTAGAAGCCGGCGAGAGCGGCCTGAACTATGTGAAGCTGGACGGCAACGTAGGCTGTATGGTAAACGGCGCCGGTCTGGCCATGGCCACCATGGACATCATCAAACTGTCGGGCGGCGAGCCTGCCAACTTCCTGGACGTAGGCGGCGGAGCCAATGCCCAGACGGTAGAAGCTGGCTTCCGCATCATTCTGCAGGACCCCAATGTAAAGGCCATCCTCATCAACATCTTTGGCGGTATTGTACGCTGTGACCGTGTAGCCAATGGCGTAGTGGAAGCCTATAAGAAAATTGGTGACATCCACGTACCCATCATTGTACGGCTGCAGGGCACCAATGCCGAAGAAGGTGCCCGCATCATTGATGAGAGCGGCCTGCAGGTAAAATCGGCCGTTGTGCTGAAAGACGCCGCCGAGCGTGTTAAAGAAGCCCTGCAGGGAGCATAATCCCTGATCCTACATACACACAAAAAGCCAGCGCTCCTCCCGGGCGCTGGCTTTTTGTATCTATAGCATCTTCAGGTAAAAGAAAACTTGTAACTCCATTTAAAAAACCTCATCCTCATACAGCTCGGCCAGAAAAATGCTACTTCCATCCTTGTTCAGGTGCAGGTAGTCCGAAAACATGGCATCCTGCCGGATTAGTCCAGAATAATCTTCCACTTCATATCCCGTGGCGGTTTCAATAGTGGCCAGGAACTGGTCCAGGTTGCTGATCTTTTTCAGGTAGCCGGGATAGTAGGGGCCCATGACCAGGTTAACGGTCACCCCCTTGCGTTCGGCCACCTCTATGATGTGGCGCAGGTCCCGCATCCGGTCTTTGGTGATCCGGAAAGATACCCGATCCAGGTCCCGGCTGTTGCGGGCCATGGTGGCACTGATCTGCTTGTCCAGGATCCAGTCGTCGTCAGTTTTAGCAAGGTAGTACAGGGCCCGGTGAAACACTTCTGAGTTAAAGCGATAGAGGCTAAAGATCTGGGAGGCCGTACTGGTTTCTTCGGAGCTGCGCTCGATGAGCTTATCCAGGCGGGGCGAAAGCGACTCATAGGCCTTAAAGCTGTTGGTGATCTGCTCCTCCGTTTTGGTAAGCATGCTTACATCTACTACCAGCACACTGGGGGTGTAGCGATCCAGGTAATCTTCTACCAGCGCCCGGCCTACCGAGATCGGCAGGGCATTATAGCTGAGGTTAAAAATGGTTCTGCCGGAGAGCTTTTCCATTTCAGGTTCGTAAAAGGCATGGCCGCGGGAGTTTCCCAGCACCACCACATCGGCCTGAGCCGTACCGCCATAGAGCCTGGAGTAGCGAAAGTTGCTTTCCAGCAGCAGCCATTCCAGTCCGGCACCCAGCAGGCGGTCGCCAATAAAGGTTACGGGAACCAACAGCAGCAGCACCAGCATGCTGGAGCGAACAAACCTGGCTTTTGCCCCTCGCTGGTTTACCCCTTTGGTTTGCACAAGGGATTGGCGGTATGGGCGAAGCGCTCTGCTAAGCATTCCCTGAGCGATAGATCTCATAGTTTAAAATTGAAAGTAGATGAACTGTGAATTGGTGAAGGAGCCAAAAAGGGCTATGAACCAGATAATGCTGGCATAGGCAGCCAGCCGAAAGGCCGGGTAGCGCAGCATGATCTTGGAGAGGTTTACCCGCAGGCTGATGTATTCCACCACCAGCAGCAGTGCAATGAGGGCCACCCCTTTGGCAATGATGAATTTATTGGGCAGAGCAGAGAATGAGAGGTCGGAAATAGAGGCAATCTTGCTAAGCACCAGGCTGGCCGTTGCAAAATCGGGACTTCTGAAGAATACCCAGGCCAGACAGGTGAGTGAATACACCAGGGCAATGCTTAGCACCGCATTCAGCAGGCGGGGCAGGCGAATGCCCAGCGCCGCCCTGGCCCACTCCACTACCCGTTGCAGAATGAGGTAGGTGCCGTGCAGAAAGCCCCAGAACACAAAAGTCCAGCTGGCGCCGTGCCAGAGCCCGCCCAGCAGCATGGTCAGCATCAGGTTTCGGTAGGTCTTGAACTGCCCGCCCCGGTTGCCCCCCAGGGGAATGTAGAGATAATCCCTGAGCCAGCGGGAAAGGGTAATGTGCCAGCGTTCCCAAAACTCACTGAAGCTCTTGGAGAAGTAGGGCATTCTGAAGTTGAGCGGAAATTTAAAGCCCAGCATCCGGGCCAGGCCAATGGCAATATCAGAATAGCCCGAAAAGTCGCAGTAGATCTGGAAGGAATAGAAAATTACGCCCAGCAACAGGTAGAGGGGCGGATAATTTTCCGGATAGGCAAAGGCCGCATCAACAAAAACAGCCAGCGAATCGGCAATCACTACTTTTTTGAACAAGCCCACCAGTACAATGGACAGGCCGGCCTGGAAGTTATACAGGTCAAAGCGTTTATCCGTGCGCAGCTGGTGCAGCATATCACTGGCCCGCACAATGGGGCCGGCCAGCAGCTGCGGAAAAAAGGAGATGTAGGTGGCATAGGTAACGAAGTCCTTTTCGGCTGCCAGCCGCCTGCGGTACACATCTACCGTATAGCTCATGGACTGGAAGGTGTAAAAGGAAATGCCCACCGGCAGTATGATCTGCAGCAGCTGGTAATTGGCATGAAAGCCCAGGTAGTTTAACAACTCCAGGGTAGAATCCATAAAGAAGTTGAAGTACTTGAAACAGGCCAGTATGCCCAAATTTACCAGTATGCTTAGCAGCAGCAGTTTTTTTCGCCTGCCCCCCTCCTGCGAGCGCTCCAGTGCCCGGGCTACTGTAAAGTCAAGCGTGGTTGAAAAGAGGATGAGCACCAAAAAGCGATAGTCCCACCAACTGTAAAAAAAGTAGCTGGAGAGCAGGCAAAAGAGCAATCTGTACCGGCCCTTTAGCGTAAAATATATTGGTACAAAAACAAGAATAAAGACTAAAAAGGGAACGCTATTGAATATCACGGTTCAATACCATTTAAGTAAAAAAAATGCCGAAACAGGCACTAAAGGGCATACTAACGGGCTGTGATCACCTATCCTCCACATCATCCGTTTAGCGGATACCACGCGCTGCTTCTTCAACCTAAACGCAGCAAGCCGGGCTTTGTTAAATAAGAGCCTACAAATTTTTTATACTTTTCCCGGATTGCACCTCCACAGGACCCCGCTTGTAAAATACAACATACAGCTTGTTATAATGCTTTAGACCAACCGTTTGCCGGCAAAATGTCCTTTGTTGATCGGTCGCACAACAGCCCTTGCTATACTGTATTTCATGGGGAAAAAGTCTACAGGCTGCGGCATAGCCAGCTTGCCCCTAAGCGGTATATTTTAGTGCTGTGGAAAAAATACACGTTTTAAAACGTAACAATAAAGAAACAGAAGCGGTTTAATGGCTAATGGGTCAATGTAGCCTACCTGGCTGCAGGTATTCCCTCTTTTTATGGTTTTCTTACCCTCTGTTGCTCTGTTCAGGTTCATCCCTGCGCAGCGGCAATCGTATAACGATCCGCCATGGTGCAGCCTGCCCGTAGGGGTAGTGGGAGGGTAGATTTTTAGGTGATCATTTGTACCAGTTTGCGTACTGTTTCATGCTGCTAATCTTACTGGCCTGGCTGTATATCCTTATTTTAAGCTACCTCTACGGTCATGCCCTTTTGGGGTTTTTCCGCTATGTAAGCCAGGAAAAGTCCGATGTGCATTTTTCCATTCATCTACTTGCCGGGCTGGCGCTGCTTGCTACTTTCACCAGCTACCTGTCGCTCTTCATCAGCATAGGGCTGCTTGCCAACCTGCTGCTGCTTGGGGGTGCGGGTATCATTCTGCTGGTGGATTGGCGGGCTCTGCGCACCAGCCTTGGCACCTATCTGCAGGAGATCCGGCAGGCACCCCCTGCCTTCTACCTCTTTACCGCCCTGGTGGTGTTTATAGGCCTTATGCTATCGGCCGTGCCCGATACCAAGTATGATGAAGGCCTCTACTATATACAAACCATTAAGTGGATGGAGCAGTATCCGGCCATTACCGGCCTGGGCAACCTGCACGCCAAGCTTTCCTTTAACTCTGCCTGGCATACCCTTTCGGCACTCTTTACATTTTCGTTCCTGGGCCTTAGCCTCTATGATCTGAACGGCCTGTTTCTGCTGATCATCAGCCTATACGCCCTGGGGGGGCTGCGCAAGATCCTGAGCGGCAAGTTTAGCTTCAGCAATTTTTTTAGGCTGGTTACCCTCATTCCCCTGCACCTGCTGATGGAGAATGTACTCTCGCCCTCACCCGATTTTGTAATTCCCTTCCTGATCTGGACCATCCTGGCTCTGTTTATCACCAAGCTTGAACTGCGCAGGCTTTACCAGTTTGATGTAAACAGCCTGCTCATTCTGCTGCTGTCCGTATTTGCGGTAACGGTAAAGTTATCGGCTGCTCCCATACTGCTGCTTCCCCTGTCGCTGCTGGTGCTGCAGCTGGTTAGGGGGGGCAAGCTCATGCTCCCCTGGAGTCTGCTGATCGTGCTTTTTCTTACCCTTCCCTGGTTTACGCGCAACGTTATCAGCTCGGGCTATCTGGTATACCCCCTTTACCAGCTTGATCTGTTTGCCGTAGACTGGAAGATCCCCAGGGAGCTGGTAGCACTGGAGGTGCTGGAGACCCGTTCCTTTGCCAAGATCCGTCAGATGCGGTTTGAAGAAGTTGACAAATTATCCCTGCACCAGTGGCTTCCTTACTGGTTTTCGCAGCTGCAGCCCTCTGAACAAGGAGCAGCCCTCCTGAACCTGCTCATTGCCTTTTGCCTTCCGCTGTACCTGTATCTTTCCTACTACAGAGGCCGGCTGAGCCAGCCAGTGCTGGGCTATGGCTTGCTTATGCTGACGGTCTACGGGGGTATTCTGTTCTGGTTTTTCAGCGCGCCCCATTTCAGGTATGGCATAAGCTTTACCCTTGTACTCTCGCTGCTGTGCCTGAGCCAGGTGCTGCTGCAGCTTAGCAGGCGGTACCAGCTGGATCTGCGCTTTCGGCTGGCGCAGCGCACCTACAGGATACTGCCCCTGCTGATGCTCTTTTTCCTGGTAAAACCGGCCTATGATGCCATGCGGTATTATTTTAAACACCCGGGCTACTTTTTGGTAACCCCGGGGGGCCTTCCGGAGTATACACTGCAGGTAGTGGAGCAAAATGAACTTTCCGTATACGTGCCGGAAGCCTCTGCCCAGTGCTGGGATGCCCCCCTGCCCTGCGCTCCCTTTTTTGTAGATGGGTTGCAGCTGCGCACAGAATCCCTGCGGGGAGGATTTCGGATAGACCGGGCCAACCCGGATGCCTACAGCAGCAAGCGCCTGGAAAGCATGCGCATCAACGGCCATGACTACAACAAACTGATATACAAACCCAACGCCCGATGACGTTTGACTGGAACACTATAGACGTAGTGATTTTTGATGTGGACGGCACTCTGTACAACCAGTCCCGCCTGCGCCGGCAAATGACCCGCAGCCTGCTGAGCCATTATGCCCTGCGCCCCTGGCAGGCCTATGACCTGCAGGTGATCCGCATCTTCAGAAAGGAGCGGGAAAAAATGTGCCTGGACCAGGTCAGCAATCTGGAGGAGGCGCAGTACCAGCGCTGTGCCCAAAAAATAAATGTTGCCCCACAGAAGGTAAAGCAAATCATCTCAAAGTGGATGTACCAGGCCCCCCTCCCACACCTGCAGGCCTGCAGCTATCCGGGCATTCAAATGTTCTTTAACGCTATGAAAAAGAGGGGAATAAAGATTGCCATCTACTCCGATTACCCGGCTACCGATAAGCTGGCGGCCATGGGGCTGGAGGCCGATCTGGTAGTAGCCTCTACCGATGAAAGCATAGATGCCCTAAAACCTAATCCTGCCGGACTCAGTTATATACTAACAACATTTAATACCACACCTGAGCGTTGCTTGTTTTTTGGCGATCGGGACGAGCTGGATGGAGCATGTGCACGGCAGGCAGGCATGCCTTACTACATTTTGACAGAGACGGACAAACAAACCAATTTTTATAGCGCTCTTGCTGAGAGCGTGGCAACGCCTCAGCCTGTTTAACCTACTACAACCTACACAAGAACTACCTGATATGGAACAGAACTATGCCAAAACGCAGCCCAAGGCAGTTGCACTGGAGAAAGGCAAATCCTCACTTAAAGACTATATCGCCCTGGCCCGGCCCGACCACTGGTTCAAAAATGTATTTATGCTGCCCGGCATGCTGTTTGCCGTTATTTACTTTAATGTAGCCTTTACCCTGGAGCTGCTGGTAGCTGTACTGGTAGGTGTAATCAGCACCTGCCTGATCGCCTCTGCCAACTATGTGATCAACGAGTGGCTGGATGCTGAGTTTGACCGCTTCCATCCTGTTAAGAAATTTCGCCCCTCAGTTACCAAAAACCTGTCGGCGCAGTATGTCTACCTGCAGTATGCCCTCATCGCCTCCCTGGGCCTTACACTGGCCTATTACATTTCATGGCCGTTCTTTCTCACCTCGGCCTTGCTGCTGGTGATGGGCATCCTGTACAATGTACGCCCGGTGCGCACCAAGGACAAACCCTTTATTGATGTGCTGTCGGAGTCAATAAACAATCCCATCCGTTTTGCCCTGGGCTGGTTCATCTTTGTGCCTACCAATATTCCGCCCACCTCGGTACTGGTAGCCTACTGGATGGGCGGTGCCTTCCTGATGGCGGTGAAGCGTTTTTCCGAATACCGCTTTATCAACGATCCGCAGGTGGCCGGCTCCTACCGCAAGTCGTTTAAGTATTATACTGAAAACAGCCTGCTGATCTCCTCCTTCTTTTATGCCCTTACCTCGGCTTTCTTCCTGGGGATCTTCCTGGTGAAGAACCGCATTGAGCTGCTGATCAGCTTCCCCTTCTTTGCCCTGCTGTTTGCCTGGTACCTAAAAATTGGCCTGCAGGCCGATTCGCCGGCGCAAAAGCCCGAAAAACTGTACAAGCAGAAGAAGTTCAGGTGGTTTGTGCTGTTCCTGGGCCTGCTGCTGGTAGCGCTTATTCTCATCGACATACCAGCCCTGCACTGGTTCCTGCGCAACAACTTCAACTAAGCCCATAAAACAAACCCAGACGAACAGGCCGCTACCCCACAGTAGCGGCCTTTGTCTTTTACGCTTTGAAAAAAGCGAGTATCTTGTCGGGATAATGCAGCGGCTGCAGCTGCATCTCACTAGTCTTTTCCCGATATGAACAAACCCCTACTTGCTCTATGCCTGGCTTTGCTGTCAGCCTGTGCCACCTCCAGCCCGGAAGAAGCCGCAGGAACTCCCATGGACCAGCTGGCCGAACGCTACGTAAAGACCCTGCTGTTCATAGGCCAGTATGATAGCGACTTTATAGATGCCTATTACGGCCCCGAGGAGTGGCGCCCCACCCCTGCCGCTTCCCCCACCGGCCCCCTGCCGGCCGATTCCCTGCTGGCAGTGCTCCGGAACCTGCAGCAGGAACTTGCCCGGCACACCGTCGGCAGCCCCGACCCACAGGTGCAGCGCCGGGTTGAGATGCTGCAAAACAGCTACTGGCCGTTTGTACCAAGGTAGAGATGATGCAGGGCAAAGAATACCCCTTTGATGAGGAAGCCAAACGCCTCTACGATGCGCAGCCGCCCCACTACCCCCAGGCCTATTTTGATTCGCTGCTGGCAGCCATTGGGCAGGAGCTGCCGGGTAGCGGCTCGGTAAGCGAGCGCTGGCTGGCTTACCGCAGCGGCTTTGCCATTCCCAAAGAAAAGCTGGATACGGTTTTTAAGACCGCCATAGCCGAAGCCCGCCGCCGCACCAAAGCACATTATGCCCTGCCCGCAGAGGAGAATTTCAGGGTGGAGTATGTAACAGGCAAGCCCTGGTCGGGCTACAACTACTATCAGGGCGGAGGCTACAGCCTTATCCAGCTCAATACCGACCATGCCATTTACATTGAGCGTGCCGTAGACCTGGCCTGCCATGAGGGCTATCCCGGCCACCATGTATTCAATGTGCTGCTGGAAGAAGAGCTGGTGAACCGCCGCGGCTGGATGGAATATTCCATTTACCCCCTCTTCAGTCCGCAGTCGCTCATTGCAGAAGGCAGTGCTAATTACGGAATTGAGGTGGCCTTTCCGGACGCCGAGCGGCTGGCTTTTGAAAAAGAAGTGCTCTTTCCGCTGGCTGGCCTCAACCCGGCCGAGGCTGAGCGCTACTACAGCATTCTGCAGAAGATCGCCCACCTGAATTTTGCCGGTAACGAAGCCGCCCGCCTGTACCTCAACGGCAGCCTGAGCCGGCAGCAGACCGCCGACTGGCTGGTAACCTATACCTTTTATGATCCGGGTAAGGCCCTGCAGCGTACTGAATTCATTGACCGCTACCGCAGCTATGTGATCAATTACAACCTGGGCCAGGAGCTGGTGAGCAGATGGGTAGAGCGCCAGGGTGGCACCGCCCAGGATCCGCAGCGGCGCTGGGACGTATTCAGGGAACTGCTTTCCAACCCCTACTCGGCCTCCATGCTGCAGTAGGGGGTAGAAAAAATAGAGGCTGGCAGCTGCTGTCAGCCTCCTTTTTTTAACCCAAAACATACTACCTTACTGCTTTAGAGCATCTCTATGATCCGCTACCAGCTTGCCCGTACCCGGCAGGAGCTGCAGCAGGTACTTGCGCTGCAACAGCAAAACCTGCCCTCCGTGCTGCCTGATGATGCCCTGGCCTCCCAGGGCTTTGTTACCGTAGCCCACCCCCTGCCCCTGCTACAGCAAATGAATGCTGCAGCCCCCGCCATCCTGGCCAAAGAGGGCCAGCAGCTGGCAGGCTACTGCCTGGCCATGACCCGGGCGTTCCGCAATGACATACCGGTCCTGATCCCCATGTTTGAGGTGATTGATGGGCTACAGCTGCAGGGCCGGGCGCTGAAGGAGGTGAACTACCTGGTATGTGGTCAAATCTGCGTAGCGGAGGGCTACAGGGGCCAGGGAATCTTTGACGGCCTGTACCAGCAGCTTCGCCAGCACTACGCCCAGCAGTATCCCCTGCTGCTCACCGAAATCGCAGCCCGCAACCCCCGCTCCCTGCGGGCACATCAGCGCCTGGGCTTTACCACTTTTCATACCTACCAGGCTCCCGATGGAGAGGTCTGGGAACTGGTGGCCTGGCAGTGGTAGCCCGGCCTTTTACCTTTCCCATCGGGTAGCCATACTACGGCCAGGAGCCGCCTGGCCTGTGGAAAAGATCAGCTTTTTCCCTTTCAAAAAAGTATACAAAACGGACTAAATTTTGCAAAAAGCCACTTTTTCCGCAGAATTCGCTACCCAATCCTTAGCTTGTAGCCTAATCGTTGTATATTACATGTTTAAACAACATATCTGTTTACCAATCCTATAATCATGCATACAGAGGTATTTTGGAAAAGATCCAGAATCCGGCAAGGGCTTAGCGTACTGCTTTTGGGCAGCATGCTGGCCAGTTGTACGGCAACTCAACAACCTGCCGCCACGGCCCAGACCCCCAATGGAGGGGCCACCGCCGCAGGGGGTGGCAATGGCAAGGCAGCCACCATCAAGCCTTATAACAAGGTGATCACCGAGCAGGCCCAGACCGATGAGGGGCTCTTTAAGGTGCACAAGGTAGATGCCAAATACTACTACGAGATCCCCGACTCGCTCATGGGCCGTGATATGCTGCTCATTACCCGCATCTCCAAAACCGCCAACCGCATTGGCTATGGTGGTGAAAAGCTGAACTCGCAGGTGATCCGCTGGGAGCGCAAGGACAAAAAAATGCTCATGCGCCTGGTGAGTTACGACAACGTAGCCAACGACTCGCTGCCCATATTCCAGTCGGTGGCCAACTCTAACTTTCAGCCCATTCTGCAGGCCTTTGACATTGAGGCCCTGGCGCCTGAAAACAAAGGCGTGGTGATTGATGTCACCCCTCTCTTTACCAAAGATGTGCCCTCTATTGGCCTGGATGATAACCGCCGGAAAAGCTATAAGGTAAGCCGCCTGGATGAGAGCCGCACCTTTATTGAAAGCATCAAGAGCTACCCCATAAACGTAGAGGCCCGGCATGTACTTACCTACAATGCCACCGAGCCCCCATCCGAGAGCCGCTCCGGCACTATTTCGCTGGAGATTAACAACTCCATGCTGCTGCTACCCGAGCGCCCCATGATGCCGCGCCTGGCCGATAACCGGGTGGGCTATTTCAGCACCAGCCAGGTAGATTATGGCCTGGATGAGCAGCGGGCCAAGCGCCGTACCTACATTGTGCGCTGGCGCCTTGAGCCAAAAGACGAGGACATGGAAGCCTACAAGCGTGGCGAGCTGGTAGAACCCAAGAAGCAGATCGTGTACTACATTGATCCGGCCACTCCCGAAAAATGGCGCCCCTACCTGAAGCAGGGGGTAGAAGACTGGCAGGTTGCCTTTGAGGCCGCCGGTTTCAAGAATGCCATCATTGCCAAAGACCCCCCCAGCCTGGAAGAAGACCCGGACTGGAGCCCCGAGGATGCCCGCTATTCGGTGATCCGCTACTTTGCCTCTGATATTCAGAATGCCTACGGACCCAATGAGCACGACCCCCGCTCCGGCGAGATCCTGGAAAGCGACATTGGCTGGTACCACAACGTAATGAACCTGCTGCGCAACTGGTACTTTATCCAGACGGCTGCCATCAACCCCAATGCGCAAAAGACCAAGTTTGATGATGAGGTAATGGGCCGCCTGATCCGTTTTGTATCGGCACATGAGGTAGGCCACACCCTGGGTCTGCCCCACAACATGGGCTCCAGCAATGCCTACCCGGTAGATTCACTGCGCTCCGCCAGCTTTACGGCCAAAATGGGTACGGCTCCCTCCATTATGGACTACGCCCGCTTTAACTACATTGCCCAGCCCGAAGACAAAGGCGTAGCCCTCTATCCGGAGATCGGACCGTATGACAAATGGGCGGTGAAGTGGGGCTACACCTACTTTCCCGAAGCGGCCACACCTGATGCCGAAAAAGACAAGCTGAATGCCTGGATCAAGGAGCGCGCCGGCGATAAGCTGTACCGCTACGGCCGCCAGACCGGCAACCCCATTGACCCCCGCTCGCAGACCGAAGACCTGGGCGACAATGCCATGAAGGCCAGCACCTACGGCATCAACAACCTGAAGCGGGTGATGGACCAGCTGGTGACCTGGACCTCAGAAGACGGCAAGAACTACGAAGACCTGGACGAGCTCTACAAGCAGGTGATCGGCCAGTGGAACCGCTACATGGGCCACGTAAGCAGCAATATTGGCGGGGTATATGAAAACAACAAGACCTATGATCAGGAAGGCTTTGTGTACGAGCCCGTACCGGTAGCCACCCAGAAAGAAGCGGTGAAATTCCTGAACGAGCAGGCCTTTAAAACCCCTGAGTGGATGCTGAACACTGACATTCTGCGCCGCATTGAAGGCACCGGTAGCGTAGAGCGGATCAAAAATCTGCAGGAAGGCATCCTTACCCGGGTGCTGGATCCGGGCCGCCTGGGCCGCCTCATAGAAGCCAAGGAGCTGGACCGCAACAACTACGGCATGACCAACCTGTTTGACGATCTGCGCCCCGGCATCTGGACCGAGCTGAGCAGTGGCCGCAGCGCCGATGTATACCGCCGCAACCTGCAGCGGGTGTACGTAGCCCAGTTGAGCAAGCTGATGCAGGAAGAGCAGCAGCAGGTACCTGCACGGGCACAGGCCTTTATGGGCTTTACCCAGGTAGATGTGGAGAATTCCGACATCCGGCCCGTGGTGCGCGCCGAACTGCAGCGCCTGCAGCGCGATCTGCGCGCCGCCCAGGGCCGCACGTCCGATACCCTCACCCGCTACCACTACCAGGACCTGGTACAGCGCATTGAAGATGTGCTAAACCCACGCCGCCAGTAGTCATCCAATTTAGTTCACTACTACAAACATGAATCATCCCGAATTTTGAAAGGATGAAATTTGAAGC
>NZ_AODQ01000087.1 GCF_000348925.1 Cesiribacter andamanensis AMV16
TGCCGAAGCAGCAGCCCGATCCCTGAAGCTATCCCCTGCACAAGCCCTGNGTGCTTGAAGAAAAACCCCGAAGAGGCAAAACCCGGGAGGTACTCCTAACCGATGGCGGCATATCACTTCACCCCATCAGCAGCAAGCTTATGTACCAGCCGCAGGAAAACGGCACAGTTCGTCTGGTCTGGATTGTCTCCATTTATACCAGGGATGCCCAGCATTACTGGAATGTATCCGTAGACGCCACCACCGGTGCCATCCTGAAGCAGGAGGACCTGGTGATCCATGATTTCTGGGGAGGCACCCCAATGGCCACCGATGCACCCAAAGAGCATAAGCAGGCTTTTACCGCCTCCATGCTGCAGCCCGCAACAATTGCTGCTCCCCGCATCTCTGCACAGGCGCAACTGGCCGCTGCCGCCACAGGAGGCACCTACCGGGTGCTGGATGCTCCTTTTGAAACGCCTAACCATGGAGAGTTCTCTCTGGTAAGCGGCAAGGAAGACCCAGGAGCCTCTCCGCTAGGCTGGCACAACGATGGCCTGCTCAGCTACACCATCACCAGGGGCAACAACGTATTTGCCTATGAGGACCAGCTGGGCGCCAATGCCGGCACCAGCCCCGATGGCGGCGCCAACCTGATATTTGATTTTCCGGCAGATCTGAGCCAGCAGCCCGGCACCTATGTAAAGGCCGCAACAACCAATCTTTTCTACTGGAATAACCTCATGCACGATGTTTTTTACCAGTTTGGTTTCGATGAGGTGAGCGGCAACTTTCAGCATACCAACTTCAGCGGACAGGGCCAGGGGCTGGATGCCGTTATGGCCGAGGCTCAGGATGGCGGCGGCACAAACAATGCCAACTTTCTCACCCTGCAGGATGGCATACCCGGTCGCATGCAAATGTACCTCTGGACCTCTGCCCAGCCCGCCGAGCTGCTCTTTATTACCAGCCCTGCTGCCGTGGCTGGCGGCTATATGGGCATAGAAGCTGCCTTTGGCAAGCCCCTGGATGAAACCGGTGTAAGTGGTTCCATTGTACTGGCCGACCCGGCCAATGGCTGCAGCGGCGCCCCCGCCCTACCTGCCGGCTCTGTAGTGGTACCCTTTACCAATCAGGAGCAGATAAACGGCAATATAGCGCTGGTAGACCGAGGAGAATGTTCGTTTATTGAAAAAGCGCTAAATGCTCAGGCATCTGGCGCTACCGCCGTTATTGTGGTCAATAACATAGCTGGCGGAGGCGCCCTCTCCATGGGCGGCGATGAAACCGGCAACCTGGTGCTGATCCCCGCCATCATGATCAGCAAGGAAGATGGCGACAAATTAAAAGCAGCGCTGACTCAGGGGCTCAGCGGTACCCTGCGCCGTGAGGGTGGCGTACCCCCTATGAAAGACGGCGATCTGGACAATGGCATCATTGCCCATGAATACGGCCATGGTATCTCCACCCGCCTCACTGGGGGGCCCAGCACCCAGTGCCTGAGCGGACAGGAACAGGGCGGCGAAGGCTGGAGCGACTTCTTTGGCCTGTACATGACCATGAAAAACGGAGATACCGGCACCCAGCGCCGCGGCATAGGCACCTATGTAATGGACGAGGGCACCGATGGCAATGGCATCCGGCCAGCCCCCTACAGCACCGATATGGGCATCAACCCCTATACCTACGGCATGATCTCCAATCCCGAGATCAGCGTACCCCATGGCGTGGGCTTTATCTGGGCCAGCATGCTATGGGACATGACCTGGAACCTCATTGAAGAGTATGGCTACGATCCAGACATTTATAACGGCAAGGGCGGCAATAACCTGGCCCTGCAACTGGTGATTGACGGCCTGAAACTGCAACCCTGCAGCCCCGGCTTTATTGACATGCGCGATGCCATCCTGGCGGCTGACCAGATCAACAACGGTGGCGCCAACCAGTGCTACATCTGGCGGGCCTTTGCCAAGCGAGGCCTGGGCTACAGCGCCCAGCAGGGCAGCAGCAGCGACCTTACTGATGGGGTGGAAGCCTTTGATATGCCTCCCTCCTGCGAGCCCAACATGGCCATCAGGCTTAAGGCTACCCCTTCGCCTGTAGCCGATGGCGAGGAACTGACCTACACCATAACTGTCAGCAACGAAACTCCCGCTTCGCTGCAAGGGGTACAGATCACCGATCCTCTGCCAGCCAACACCACCTTTGTTTCCGCTACAGACGGAGGCAGCCTGCAAAAGGATGTAGTAAAGTTTAAACCCGTAAAGCTGGCTGAGGGACAAACCATTGAGCGCAGCTTTACCGTAAAAGTAGCTAGCGGTGGGGGAACCACGGTGCTCTTTAGCGATGATATGGAGGCTGGAGCAGGCAAGTGGACCACCCGGCACGATGTAGGCCTGGCAGACTGGACACTGAGCAGCAAAAACCCGCGCAGTGGCACCTACTCCTGGTTTGCCATTGATCCCGACGCCTTCAGCAACCAGTCGCTGATCCTCAAAAGTCCGGTGCAGTTGCCACAAAGTGCCCAACTGCGCTTCTGGCACGACTACAATACTGAAGAAGGTTTTGATGGCGGGGTAGTGGAGATCACCACCAATGGCGGCCTCACCTGGCAGGACCTTGGTCCCCACATGATCCAAAACGGCTACAATGGCCAGATACCCCTGGCCAATGCCTCCACCGTACAGGGTCCGGCCTTTACCGGCGGCAGCAATGGCTACATCCAGACCATAGCCGATCTGAGCACTTTTGCCGGCAAGCAGGTGCAGATCCGCTTCCGGATGGGCTCAGATGTACTCACCGGCGCTACCGGCTGGTTTGTGGATGATGTGGACATTGTGGTGAACCCCACCTATATCCTAAACACCGCCTGGGTAGACTCTAAGTTTGGTGGCAAAAAAAGCGCCTCAGTAGAAACCATGGTGGTAACAGGGGCTGCCAGCCGCACAACTACTAGTCTTACGGCCACAGCGCAGGACAACAGCGTGCTGCTGAACTTCTCGGCCAGCAAGGGAGCTGGCGTATTTGAACTGGAGCGCAGCCTCAACGGCCGGGAGTTTGAAACCATCGCAACCCTTACAGCCCAGGAGGCAGAAGGCAGCCCGGCCCAATGGACCGATACTCAGGTAAGCGCTGGCTCACTTTACTACTACAGGGCTACCGCCTCCAACAATGGGCAGATAGCAACAGAAACCGTACAGGTACAGCTGCCGCAGGCGGCCATAGCCGTATCGCTCTACCCAAATCCTAGTCAGGGCAAGCTACACCTGCACTTCAGGCAGGCCGTAGCAGGAGCCGTAACGGTAGAGGTAACCAGCACACTTGGCCAACAGCTGCTGCACAGAAGCTATAGCGCCCAGGAAGCAGAGGCCGGCCCTATACTGGAGCTCAGCCACCTGAAGGCCGGTATGTACCTGGTCATTATCCGTACCGACGGCAAGACCAGTACGCAGGGGCTGGTGATCAAGCCCTGATAATTCCGTACTCCCTATAAAAAACGTCTCTGCAGCTGCAGAGACGTTTTTCTTTTTGATTTGGATGGTTTATGGCAAATAGGATTGATAGGATCCTACACGCATCTGATCCCTGGGCAGTAGTTCGAAAGAGTGCCCTCACTTACCGTTTTTGATAGCCATATACTACCCTAAAACAGCCTTTCTTTAAGCAATTGTGAATTTCCCATCACCTGCCCTTTGGACTTTCTACCTGTATTCTCTCACAAAAACGGGCATAGCCCGTTAATAGCGGTATGAATTCCCTGGAACAAGCCCTCGACTTTGCCAGGCAGGCCCATGGCAGCCAGCAGCGCAAGTTTACCGGCGAGCCCTATATCGAGCACCCCAAGCGGGTGGCTGGCCTGGTGCAAACGGTGGCCCATACTGAGGCCATGCTCTGCGCCGCCTACCTGCACGATGTGGTAGAAGATACCCCTGTATCGCATCAGGATATTGAACAGCGCTTTGGCCGGGAGGTGGCCCACCTGGTGCACGAGCTTACCGATGAGTACATGAAAGAAGCCTACCCCCGGCTGAACCGCAAAATCCGCAAGCAAAAAGAGGTAGCCCGCCAGGCCGGCATCAGCCCCCAGGCCAAAACCATCAAGCTGGCCGATGTGATCGACAATACGCGGGATATCATCAAAAACGACAAGGACTTTGCCGTAAAATACATCCCCGAAATGGAAGCCCTGCTGGAGGCGCTGCAGGGAGGCGACTTTAAGCTGCTGATGCTAGCCTGCTATGAGGTGCAGAAAGCCAAACTGGAACTGCAGCAGTGGCGCAAGTCCGGAAAGGGGGCCTGATGCCGCCCTTGCCAGCGCCTACAGCCTCCTCTGCACTGAGCTTGCCGGACCGGTAGCCCGGCAGGCCCCCTACTCGGCCAGGCGGTAATAGTAATGATTTTCCAGCCTCAGGTAGTGCCGGCTCTTCCGCAAAAGCTGGCGTAGGCCCATATCCTGCTGGAGCGCTTCTCTGCTGTAGGCGCCGCTAAGAGTGGTATTGCCTTCGGCATCTTCAATGTGAATGTACACCTCTTCCTGAAACAGAATATCAAGGCTAAGGTCGGGGGCATCCCGCTCTGGTGCAGCACTCTTTTTGTTCCTATCGCTGGCAGTCATGCAGCAGGGCAAATCAGCTATAGGTGTGGTACTGGCCTGGGCAGGCGCCAGCAGGCAAAGGGTGATGAGGCTTAAAAATACCGTTTTCATGATGGTAAAATAAGGTGGTGTAATAGAGTTGAATCTGGTGGTAAAAAAGGCAGGCAGCTGTTGGGCAGCTACTCAGGAGTGGCCGAAACACTACCCCCCTTTAGCTGCTTGCCCTTAGCAGGTGCACAAGCGGCTGTTGCAGGGGGGCTGTTACTACCTGCTGCCAGGGGTAGGCAAGGCCTAGGGAGGCTTGCGCCGTACGCTCTCCGGGTTTTAAAAGGAGCAGCAAAAACAGCAACAGGCTCAGACGGGTGGTAAGCTGAAAAAATGGATACATACGCATAGGGGTTAGGGGTTGGTCTGCTTGATGATTCAAAGTTGCAGAAGTCTCCAGCCCCGTAAAAATGAAGTGTCACCAACCGCAGAATCTGTGTAGTGAACTGCAAAAGGGCTGCACCAAATCACCTACCCGCCTGGCTAAACAGCAGGATTTCAGCAAAATAGGGCCCTTATGCGCCAAAGCGCCGCTGCTCTGAAGTCCCGCAAACCAGCAAACCCGTTTACTACAGCCTATCGGCAGTTCACTACAGCCTTTCGGCAGCTGATACCATTCTATTTTTATAGGCGGCCCCAGCAGTGCACCTTTGAAGCAGAAATTAAATCACCACGCATATGTATCAGCTTATACCTTTTTATTCTTTGAGCCTGCGGCTGCTGCTGGCCCTGAGCCTGGGCCTCATCAGCCTGCTTGCCCCCGTACAGGCACAGCATACCAATGTGCACATCTCCAGCAGGGGCGGCTCTACCGAAACCACCTACCAAACCGGCAATGAAAGCATCAAGATCGAGCAGGATGGCGAGGTCCAGCTTTCGGCCGACGACCGCAGCATTACCGGCATTACCGGCGATGGGTACTTCCGGATCAAGAAAACCACCTTTGGCAATACCCGCGAGCTCTTTATCCGCAGCTCGGGCGGCACCCTTACCCATGAATACCGGGAAGGCGGGCGCCAGGTACCCTTTGAGCCGGCCGGACGGGCCTGGCTAGCCGATATTCTGCCCGACCTGGTACGCTCTACCACCATAGGGGCTCAATCACGAGTAGACCGCCTTTACCAGAAGGGGGGCGCCAGGGGGGTTATGAATGAGATCGCCGCCATGAAGAGCGACCACGCCAAAGCCCGCTATGCCGAACTGCTCCTTAAAAAAGATCTTAAAGAAAGCGAGATTCCCTTTGTGATTGAGGGGGTAGGCCAGCACATTGGCTCCGATCATTACCGCTACGAGGTGTTCAAAAGCAACAGCAGTAAACTGCTGGCAAATCCCCAGCACCTGGGCAATTACCTGAGCGCCATTAAAACCGTAGGCTCCGACCACTACAAAACCGGACTGGTTAAACTGGCCCTGGAGCGCAACCTGCCCGCTGCCTACAACCAGCAGGCTCTGCAACTCATTGCCACCATTGAGAGTGATCATTACAAGAGCGAGATCCTGAAACGCATGCTAAGAAATAACCTTAGCGACGAGCAACTGGAATTTTTGCTGGGCAAGATGCTGGGCCAGGTAGAATCTGACCATTACCGCACCGAAATCATTACCGTGGTATTAAAGGAGCAGCCCAAGTTGAGCCCTACCGGCGTGGACCATGTGATCCGGGGCATATCCCAGACCACTTCCGATCACTATGCCACCGAGAGCCTGAAGCGTCTGGTGAGCAGCCACCAGCTAAGCAGCGGCAATTATGAAGCGCTCTTTGGCATGCTCAACAAGCTGGGCTCCGACCATTACAAATCTGAATTTATGCGCATGCTGGTAAAGGACAAGGACTTTGGCAAGCACTTTGGCCTCCTTCTGCGTGAAACCGAACGCATGGACAGCGACCATTACCGCAGCGAGATTTTGCGCAGCGCCCTGAATACCAACCAGCTCAGCGACGAGCAAAAGGCCAGCCTGGCCAAAAGCGCTGCCACCATCAAAAGCGATCATTACAAGACCGAAGTGCTCCTGAAGGTATGTAGCAGCGGCGCATCTGCTCCTGTAAAAGCCGCCGTGCAGGAATCTGCCAAATCCATCAGTTCCACCCATTACTACGGCAGCGTAATGAAATGTGTGCAGTAAAAAATATCTGTATAATCTGCTATCTTTAGCATACGGGCCGGAGCAAGCTGCCGGTATGCGACGGTAGTGCCTCCCCAATCCCCCATCTATGAAAAAACTGCTCACCCTGCCGGCCATAGGGCTGCCCCTGCTGGGGTTTTACCTCTACCTGCTCTACAGCCTGGGAGGAAAACTAAGTGTGGGCACCGCCCTGGTGCAGCAACCCGCGGCTCTGCTGGCTGCTGTAGGGGCCGCCAGCCTGCTGGTGTGGGGCCTCTACTGGGGCGCTATAAGCCGCCTGGGCTGGCGCTTTTACCCGGGCCTGCGCTTTGCACTCTCCTGGGCCGTGCTGTGGGTGGCAGGCATAGGGGCCGCCTGGGGCGCCAGCCTGCTGCTGGCCCACACCATCGGGCATACCGGCCTGTACGGCACCGAGAATGGGGAGATCTTCATCCTGACAGGGGCCATTGTAGCCCTGCTGCTGAGCCTGCTGTTTACTCTCAGCGATTTTTCCTGGTACGCCTACTACCGCTACGCTGCCGAAACCCTGGCCCGCCTGCGGGCACAGCGCCGGCAGAAGGAGCTGCAGTTTGATGTACTGAGGGACCAGCTAACCCCCCATACCTGTTCAACTCGCTCAATACGGCCTCTACCCTGATCAGCTACGACCCCACAGGAGCCGAGGCCTACCTGCGCCAGCTGGCGCACAACATCCACTACCTGCTGGGCCAGCCCCATGAGGTGCTCAGCACCCTGCAGCGGGAGCTGGAGGTGGTTGACAGCTTCTTTCACCTCATGCAGGTGCGCTTTGGGGACCGCATACAGCTGGAGCGAAGCCTTGAGCCGGGTTGCCTTGACAAAAAAGTACCCACCCTTGCCCTGCAGCTGCTGGTAGAAAATGCCATCAAACACAATGTGGCTACAGACCAGGCCCCCGTACGCATTTGCATAACTGCCACCGCCCGGGGGGTAGAAGTGGCCAACACCATTACCCGCCCGCCGCAGGGAGTACGCTCGGGCCAGGTAGGCCTGCGCAACCTGCGGGAGCGCTACCAGCACCTCAGCCGATACCAGCCCGAGGTACTGCAGCAGCCCGACCGTTTTCAGGTGCGCCTGCCCTACATTACGGCTATCAGAAAGGAGGCCTATGTATAGCACCCCTGCCACCCGCCCCCTCTTTCGGCTGCTGGCCCCGCTGGGCTTTGGCGCCATGGTGTACCTGCTGGTGCTGCTGGCCTTTGATACCCATAGCCGGGTACTGAGCGACTTCTTTAACCAGGAACTGCTGGTGTGCATTGGTATCAGCTATGGAGTGCTGGAGGCCAACCGTTTGCTGGCCGTTTCGCTTACCCGCCGGGCGGGGCAGTTCTGGCTCTGGAGTAGTCTCAAGCTGCTGCTGGCCCTGCTGGCCACCGCCCTGATCACCAGCCTGGCGCTTATCCTCTACTTCCGCTACCAGCTGAACTTTACCAACCCCCTTAGCTTTCTGAGCGAGCTAAAGGTGTTTAACAGCATTTTTGGTGCCCTGGCCCTGCTGTACCAGGGCTATTTTCTGGGCTTCGTAGCCCTGCATCACCAGTACCAGTTGCGCATTGCCGAAGAAGAGGCCCGGGCGCTGGAGCTGCAGCAGCAGATCGATCTGTTCAGGCATGCCCTGCATCCCGATTTTCTGTTTGCCGGCCTGGAGCATGTGATCCTGAGGCTGCGGGAGCTGCAGCACCAACAGGCCGATGCCGGCATTAGCCTGCTGGCCAGGCTGTACCAGTACTTTCTGCGCCGGCAGGAAGAGCTGATCCCCCTGCAGGAGGAACTGGAAGCGGTACACAAGCTGCACCAGCTGCTGCTCCATTCAGGCAGGCACCTGCAGCTACAGCTGGGCGAGCTGGATGAGCAGCTGCTGCTTATCCCCGGCAGCCTGCTGCGCCTGCTGGAGGCCATTGCCCACGGGCAGCTTTCTTCTGCCGCAGCCCCCCTGCTGGTCCGCATTGAGCAGGTGTCGGGCAGCCTGCACATCTGCTTCGAACCTAACTTTTCGCTCAGCCAGCCCGGCCTGCTGGAGCGCAGCCTGCAGAATCTGGAGCAGCGCTACACAGGCCTTACCGGCGAGCGCCTGCGCTGGACCCCCGGCACTCCCTATCAGATAACACTCCCTACCGCAAGCCTGCACCCCCATGAAAGTTATCATCATTGAGGATGAAAAACCAGCCTATGAGAAGCTGGTGCATTTTCTGAAACGCTACAGCGAGCAAACCGAGCTAATCGGTTCTGCCCAGAGCATAGAAGCTGCCGTACCCCTGCTGCAGGAGCGGGGCCAGCAGGCCGATCTGCTTCTGATGGACATTCAGCTGGCCGACGGCCTCTCCTTTGCCGCCCTGGACCAGGTGCCCCTTAAAAAGCCGGTGATCTTCATTACGGCCTACAACCAGTATGCCCTGGAGGCTTTTCGGGCCAATGGCATCGACTACCTGCTCAAACCCCTTACCTATGAGGCGTTTTCGGCCAGCCTCGATAAGCTTAAACAACTTAGCGGCACCTTTGCCGACCCCCTGCACTCCCTTCAGGACATCTACAAAAAGCTGAGCAAGCCCCAGTACAAAGAGCGTTTTCTGGTCAAGATCGGCGACCATATCCACTCAGTACCCACCGAGCAGATTCAGCTTTTCTATGCCGAGGGGCGCAACACCTACCTGGTAACCGCCAGCGGCCGCCGCATGATCACCGATTACAAGCTGGAGACCATAGAAGAAATGGTGGCGCCCGAGCACTTCTTCCGCGTTAACCGCAGCTATATCCTCAAGCTCAGCGGCATTAAGGATGTGCTGGTCTACTCCAACAGCCGCCTGAAGATCAACCCCAATTTTGAGTTTAAGGAAGAGATCATAGTAAGCCGCGAAAAAGTGGCTCCCTTCAAAGACTGGTTCGGGGGCGGCCGCTAAGCAGCCTGGCAGTTCCCATTCCAACACCTGTTGCTGCCTCCTGTCGGGGTGCAGGCCAACAGGCTATTTTTTCTATTTTTTTACCTGCAAAAAATCCGGGAGCACACATCGGTTCGTAAATACCTGCAAACCAAGGACAAAAGCGGACTACACTCCACCAATGCTCCTTATGGTTAACTCCTGATTTTTTTGTATGACCCGTTACGCCCGCTTCCACCCCCTTGTTAGTCACCCGCCTACAGACTATCCCCCTGCTTTTGGCTGAAGCGCCTTCGCTGACTAGCACCCCTCTACTACCAAAATCCCTTTGGCAGTTGGTGTGTAAACAACCAGCAACTAACAAATTTTTAAAAAAGTGCTTACAAAGCGTTTATTCGTTACCATTTTTTTACTTAAAACGTTAAACAATTAAAAATTTTATAAAATAAGTAGACCAAAAATCGAACTCCCGGGCTTAGACCCGGTTCACCTACTAGATCAAATTCCAATTTAAACCTTACTTTTTATGAAACTTTCACCTACATTTTTGAGCAGAATTCCTGCACTCTTCCTCTCCTGCTGCTTGCTGCTTGCTTTTGGCTGTTCAGATTCACAGGATGCCGTAGAACCTACGCTCGATATGGACTCCAAAGCCAATAACAAAAGCGCCAACATGATGAAAGAGTACTGGGTGGAGATTAATCCCCTGAACCACTCCGGCGTTACGGGCCAGGCCAAACTAGTGGTAGAGGGCAATGTGCTTACCGTAGAAGTGTGGGCTGAAGGCCTGGAGGCCGGCATGCCGCATCCGCAGCACATCCATGGCTTTGTGGAGAACAAAGGAAATGCCACCTGCCCACCCCCCTCTGCCGATGTAAATGGCGATGGCCTGATTGACCTGGGCGAAGGCGTTCCCTTCTACGGCCCCGTTCTTGTTTCGCTTACGCCCTTTCCAACTGCTGAAGATGGTACCATCCATTACAAGCAAACCTTTATGCTGGGCATGGGCGACATGATTGCCTACCAGGCCCTTAAGCCCCTGCAAAACCGCGTGATTGTGCTCCATGGCATGACGGTAGAGGGTACCTACTGGCCTACCCTGCCAATCGCCTGCGGCCAGATCATGCCCGGCAACAGCATGGGCATGGGCAACAGATAAACCTATCTTCCCATAGCTGACAAAACAAAAGCACCCCCATCCGGAGGTGCTTTTTGCTTTTTTGAGTTTTGTATGCCTTTTTTGGCCTGCAGGGGCCTTAGCCCTGCACAAAACCTAACAAAAAGGAGCCATTTCGGTCTTAGTAAAAAGAAAAAAGAGGAACAAGCCCTGATGACTACCCCTACCCGACGCATTCTACGACGTGTAATTGTAACCCCCTTTCAACGCTTTCTGCAAACGGAAGCCTCCGGCGGAATTCTCCTGATCATCTTTACAGCCCTTGCCCTGCTGTGGGCCAACTCCCCCTGGAGCGATAGCTATGTAGAGCTCTGGAACAGCACGGTAGGCGTACAGTTTGGCGACTGGTCGCTTTACAAAGCCCTGATCCTGTGGGTAAACGACGGGCTGATGGCCATTTTCTTTTTTCTGGTGGGGCTGGAGATCAAGCGGGAAGTGATGCTGGGCGAGCTCTCGTCGGTGCGGCAGGCAGCGCTTCCTTTTTTTGCGGCCATTGGGGGCATGCTGGTACCCGCGCTGCTGTTTTTGCTGCTGCAGGCCGGCCGGCCGGGAGCCGAGGGCTGGGGCATTCCCATGGCCACCGACATTGCCTTTTCGCTGGGCATCCTGAGCCTGCTGGGCAAACGCGTACCCCTGAGCATGAAAATCTTTCTGACTGCTTTTGCCATTGTGGATGATATAGGCGCCGTACTGGTAATTGCCCTGTTCTATACCAGCGAGATTGACACCAGCTATCTCTACATGGGCCTGGGCCTGTTTGTGATCCCCCTGCTGATGAATGTGATGAACGTACGCAAGAAAATGGCCTATTTCATCATCGGGGGCATAATCTGGTATTTCTTCCTCAAATCGGGCATTCACCCCACCGTAGCAGGCATCATGATGGCCTTTACCGTACCCATTACCTCCCGCATTCGGGTACAGGACTTTATTGAAGAAGTGAACAACGGCCTGGTGGTCTTTGAGCAGTTTAAGGATGATGAGGAATCCAAGCTGCTGAATTATGAGCAGATGGCGTCCGTAGGCGCCATAGAAGGGGCTACCAAGCATGTACAGCCCCCCCTGCAGAAACTGGAGCACATGCTGCATTCAGGTGTGGCCTTTGTTGTATTGCCCATTTTTGCTCTGGCTAATGCCGGGGTGATCTTTGAGGGGGGATCCGCCGCTCTTACGGCCCCCCTAACCATTAGCATTGCCCTGGGCCTGTTGCTGGGCAAGATGCTGGGGGTTAGCCTGTTCTCCTGGATCAGTGTACGCCTGGGCCTGGCCAATTTGCCGGCCGGCACCAGCTGGCTTCAACTGATGGCTCTGGGCATTTTGGGGGGTGTAGGCTTTACCATGGCCTTGTTTATTGCCAACCTGGCCTTTACCGATGCCGTACTGCTCAACCAGGCAAAAATGGGCATTTTGATGGGCTCCTCGGTGGCAGGCGTAGCGGCCTTTATCATCCTGCGGATGACCCTGCCCAAACCCCTGCCAGACCCGGAAGAAATGCCTATACAGGGCTAAATAGCAGGCGAGTATAGGACAATACCAGCCCGGCGCTTTGCCCCTTTGGTCCCAAAAGCCGGCTTGCTTTTCAAACACCGCTCCTGATTCGTAGTTCTGCTAGGAGAACCGCTTCTGGTGAAGCTCCTCTCTTCTTTTGCTGATAGACGTAGCTGCGCCCGACCAGCACGTAGGCCCGGGCAGCCTGCAAAAGAGGGCACTCATTTTTTCAACGAAAGGGCTCCTTGATGGTACTTGCGCTTGTGGCAGGATTGGCTGTAGCCTGTGCTGCCCCCCTTATACATCGGCTGGCTGGCAGCAGGGCCTACCTGCTGCTCATGCTGCTGCCCCTGAGCATTTTTGGGTATCTGCTCTCCCTGCTGCCCACCATTCTGGCCGGACAGGTGCTGAGCAGTTACTACCCCTGGGTGCCCTCCCTGGGCATTCACCTGGACATTTACCTCGATGGCCTCAGCCTGCTCTTTGCCCTGCTCATCAGCGGCTTTGGTGCCCTCATCATTGCCTATGCCGCCGGCTACCTGAAGGGGCACCCCCTGCTGGGACGCTTCTACGGCTACCTGATCATGTTTATGGTGGCCATGCTGGGGGTGGTGACGGCCGGCAACCTGTTTTCCCTTTTTGTATTCTGGGAGTTAACCAGCCTGAGCTCCTACCTGCTTATTGGCTTCAAGCATGATACGGAAGACTCCCGCAACTCGGCCCTGCAGGCCCTGCTGGTGACCGGCGGCGGGGGCTTGGCGCTCATGGGGGGATTCCTGCTGCTCAGCACGGCCGGGGGCAGCTTATCCTTGCCCGAGTTGCTGGAGCAGGGCGATCTGATCCGCACCCATGCCCTGTACCTGCCGGCGCTGGCACTCATCTGCCTGGGGGCCTTTACAAAATCGGCCCAGTTTCCCTTTCATTTCTGGCTGCCCAATGCCATGGCCGCCCCCACGCCGGTAAGCGCCTACCTGCACTCGGCCACCATGGTAAAGGCGGGCGTGTACCTGCTGGCGCGGCTTACCCCCGTGCTGGGCGGCACCGACCCCTGGGCGTATAGCCTGCTGATCGTGGGGGGTACCACTACGGTGCTGGGGGCCTTTCTGGCCATTCAGCAGAGCGACCTCAAGGCCATTCTGGCCTATACCACCATTAGTGCGCTGGGCATCCTGGTGAGCATGATTGGCCTGGGCACTGCTCCGGCCCTGGAGGCCATGGTGGTGTTTTTGCTGGCGCATGCGCTCTATAAGGGCACGCTTTTTATGGTGGCCGGCAATGTAGACCATGCTACCGGCAGCCGGCAGATCAAGCAGCTGCGGGGGCTGGGCCGGCACATGCGCCCCACCGCCCTGGCGGCTGCACTGGCGGCGCTTTCCATGGCGGGCATGCTTCCCTTCTTTGGCTTTATTGGCAAAGAACTGCTCTATGAGGCGGCGCTGGAAGAGAGTACTACCCGCTGGGCGCTGTTCGGGCTCACATTTTTTTCGGGGATCATTTTTGTGGCTGTGGCCCTGGTACTGGGCTACCGCATCTTCTGGCGCAAAACCCCTACGCCTACTCCCCTGCTGCATGCCGACGGACCGCTGCTTTACCTTCCTCCCCTCTTGCTCGCCGGCCTGGGGCTGCTGCTGGGGGTGCTGCCGGCCCTGCTGGTAACCCCCATGCTTCGGCGGGCAGCCGAGGCCATGCTGGGCGAGGCCCAAACCTTTGAGCTTACGCTCTGGCATGGGGTTAACCTGGTGCTGCTGCTCAGCGGCCTCACCATGCTGCTGGGCTGGGTTCTGTACCGGGCCACCGACCGCCTGCATGCGCTTGCGCCCCGCCTGGCACCCCTGTACCACTATGGTCCCAACAATCTGTTCTTTAAAGGGGTAAAGGCCCTGCCGGGAGCCGCTGCAGCCCTTACCGGCGCCATCCAGACGGGCAAGCTGCGCAATTACATTGCGGTGATCTCCCTTACGCTGGTGGGCTTTGTGGCCTATACCCTCATCCCCAACGGCCCCCCGCTGGTGCTGGCCGACCGCTGGCACCTGGTAACCAATGTACGGCTGTATGAGGTGGTGCTGATCCTGCTGATCCTGGCCGCCCTCTACATGCTGCACAGGAGCAAAAGCCGGCTTACGTCCATTGCCATTCTGGGTATTATCGGCTACTCCATTGCCGTATTCTTTATCCTTTTTGGTGCCCCGGACATTGCCGCTACCCAGCTGCTGATTGAAACCCTTACCGTGGTGCTCTTTGTGCTGGTGCTGCACAAGCTGCCGGCCTTCCATACCCTCTCGGCCATTCAGCAAAAGCCAAAATACATTGCCGTATCGGTACTGTTTGGCGCTGCCATGACCTATGTGCTGCTGCTGGTGAAGCAGTTTCCGCTGGACTCCCCGCTGAAGGAATACTTCGGCCAGGCCAGCTACCTGCAGGGCCAGGGCCGCAACATTGTGAATGTGATCCTGGTGGATTTCAGGGCGCTGGATACCCTGGGCGAAACCACCGTGCTGGCGGTAGCGGCCAAGGGCATTTTTGCCCTCTTTAAACTCAAACTGGATCAGGAGGAACGCCTATGAACACCCTGATCCTGGGTACGGCCATTCGCCTGCTGGTACCTGTATTTCAGTTATTTTCCCTTTACATCCTTTTCCGGGGGCATAACCACCCCGGCGGCGGTTTTATCGGGGGGCTTATCGGGTCCATCGGCTATATTTTCTATGCCATGGCCTTCGGGCCCAAATCGGTGGTGGATATGTTTTTTATGCGCCTTTATGTAGAAGACAGGGCCGATACGCGCAGCCGCAGCCAGCAGCTGCTGCAAACAATCAAAAAAAATACCTGGCAGCGCAAAAAAACGCTGGAGCAGCTGAAAAAGGGGGAGAAAAAGGGAATTCACCTGGAGCCCATGCTCCTGATTGCCACCGGCCTGCTGCTGGCCGCCGGCAGCGGACTGGCCGGCCTGTTGCTGCAGCAGCCCTACATGACAGCCCTCTGGACAGATGTTTACCTGCCCATTCTGGGCAAGCCGGGCACTCCCATTCTGTTTGATCTGGGCGTGTACCTGATGGTGATGGGCGTGGTGCTCAAAATCACCTTCATTATGTCAGAAGAATAAGAACGCTATGGAGATTGTACTCTGTTTTGTGATCGGCATCCTGTTTTCGGTAGGGCTTTATTTTATCCTGCACCGGCACTTTTTCAAGCTTATCCTGGGGCTGATGATCCTGGGCCTGGCGACCAACCTGTTCATTTTTGTGATTGGCCGGCTAACCCGCGGGGGCAGTCCCATTATTGGAGAAGAGCAGGAGGTGGCCCTGGAGCCCTTTGCCGATCCGGTGCCCCAGGCGCTGCTGCTTACGGCCATTGTGATTGGCTTTGGCATTCAGGCCTTTGCCATTGTGCTCATCAAGCGGGTATACCAGACCTTTGGCACCACCGACCTGGATGATCTGGACAGTACCGATCAGATTCACTCCCCTAAACCCCCAGCGCCTTGAGCCATCTGCTGCTTGTATTACCCCTGCTGATTCCGCTCTTTGGCGCTATCCTGTGCCTGTTTTTCTGGTACCGCCCGGGAGCGCAAAAGATCCTGAGCCTGCTGAGCCAGCTGGGCCTGGTGAGTGCTGCTGTATGGCTGCTGCTGCAGGTAAACAGCGAAGAAATTCTTACTACCCAGATCGGCAACTGGCCGGCCCCTTTTGGCATTACGCTGGTGGCCGACCTCTTCGGCAGCCTGATGGTACTTTCTTCCTCCCTGGTGGGGCTGGCCCTGCTGGTGTATTCCCTTCGGGGACTGGATGCTCCCCGGCAGCGCTTTGGCTACTACCCCCTGCTGCTGATGCTGCAGCTGGGCATCGGCGGCGCCTGCCTTACGGGCGACCTGTTCAACCTCTTTGTCTGGTTTGAGGTATTGCTCATCTGCTGCTTTGTGCTGATCTCGCTGGGAGGCACCCGGGCGCAGCTGGAAGGCTCCATCAAATATGTGACCATCAACATCTTGGCCTCCAGCTTTTTGCTAATGGGCATAGGGGTGGTCTATGGCATCCTGGGTACCCTCAACATGGCCGAGCTGGCCCAGCTGGTGCGGGCGCCCGATACCAACACCAGCCTTATACCCATGGCGGGCATGTTCTTTCTGGTAGCGCTGGGCATAAAGGCGGCCGTGTTTCCGCTCTTTTTCTGGTTGCCGGCCTCTTACCACACCCCCCCTATCGCCATCTCGGCTTTTATCGGGGGCCTGCTTACCAAGGTGGGGGTGTATGCGCTGGTGCGGGTATTTACACTTATTTTTGCCATCGATCTGGACCGCACCCTGCCGCTGATCATGCTCATTTCGGGCCTTACTATGCTGATTGGGGTGCTGGGCGCTGCAGCCCAGACTGATTTTCGCAAGATCCTCTCCTTTCACATCATCAGCCAGATCGGGTATATGATCATGGGGCTTTCGCTCTTTACGCCCCTGGCGCTAGCCGGCACTATTTTCTTTATCATTCACAACATTCTGGTAAAGACCAACCTTTTTCTCATCAGCGGGGTGGTGGCCCAGCGACACAAGAGCTTTGCCCTCCCTTTCCTGGGCGGGGCCTACCTGCTGCAGCCGGTACTGGCGCTGCTGTTTGTGCTATCAGCCTTTTCGCTGGCAGGCATTCCCCCCTTTTCGGGCTTCTGGGGCAAATTCATGCTGGCAAAGGGAGGATTTGAGGCCGGGCAATGGCTGCTGGTGGGCACCTCCCTGGGGGTGAGCCTGCTCACTGTCTTTTCCATGACCAAGATCTGGAATGAAGTGTTCTGGAAGAATAAACCGCAGGAAGAGGGAGCGCCCTCCCAGGCCCGGGAGCTACCGGAAGAGAGCCCGGCTGAGCGGCGCACCCGCCGGCTTATGTATGTGCCGGTGCTTTTTCTGAGCGGACTGATCGTATGTATGGGCCTGTATGCCGACCCCCTGATCTCGCTTAGCCAGCGGGCTGCCGAGCAACTGTTGAACAGCGATGTCTACATCAATGCCGTAATGTACCCCCCCAAATGAAAACCTTTGGTCTTCACATCCTTCTGGCCATTGCGCTGGCCTACCTGTTTTTTCGCTACCAGGCGCTGCTGCCCTATACAGGCCCGGTGGCGCTCCTGGTCTTTGCCCTATTTTTTGGCCTGCTGTGGCTGAGTACCGCTTTTTACAAGCGAACCTACTTTCGCAAACTTCCAGGAGCGCTTGCCCTTGCCCTCTATTTTATCCGGGAGGTGTTTGTGGCCAATATGAAAATCGCCTACGACATTATCACCCCGCGCCTGCTGGTAGAGCCCACGGTGATTGCCTACCCCCTTACGGTAACTACCGACCTGCAGATCACCCTGCTGGCCTGCATGTTTACGCTTACCCCCGGTTCGCTAAGCCTGGATGTGAGCGAGGACAAACGCTTTCTGTACGTACATATTCTCTACCTGGACAGTGGCGGGGTGGACGCCTACATAAACAAGCTAAAAAATGGATTTGAACACCGCTTACTCCAGCTGACGGCATGAGCATTTTTCACCTAAGCCTGATGGTGGCCATCAGTGGCCTGAGCCTCTGCCTGGTGCTGGCCAGCATCCGCTTTGCCCTGGGGCCCAGCCTGCCCGACCGCATTACGGCCTTTGATCTGTTTGTAGCCAACATGATCGGCATCATCGCCATTTACTCTGAGTTGACCGGGAATGAGGATTTTATCGATGTGGCCATTATCCTGTCGCTTTTTGGCTTTCTGGGCTCTATCTCCTTTGCCTATTTTCTCATGAAACGAACCGACCGACATGGATAATGTACCCGACTACCTGCTGATCCGGGAGATTGTTAGCTCCTTTTTCATTCTGCTGGGGGTGGTCTTTATGCTGATCGCCTCCATTGGCCTGCTGCGCTTTCCGGATTTTTACATCCGCATGTCGGCCATTACCAAGGGGGCTACCCTGGGGGTAGGCCTGATCCTGCTGGGCATGGCCATCTATTTCAACCAGGCCGATATGTACTTTAAAGTGGTGGTGATCATCACCTTTACCTTTATTACCGCACCGGTAGCCGCCCATGTGATTGCCCGCACGGCTGTGCACAGCAAGGTTCCCTTCTGGAAACCCACAAATCTGAAGGCTTTTCAGGACTATCTGAAAAAGGAGGTAAGGATAAAGGAAAAGGGAGAGATTAAGAAATAATGCGAGATTTCAGGGACTGTCTGGCGGGTTAGGGCAGGCGTTGCAAACGTGCGCAAGGTTTTGACATTAGCTAGTGAGAGCGCCTGGCAGTGCACGCGTTTACAACACGTGCACTGCCAGGCGTCCCGAAAACTGCCTGCTTATTTTTTCCGCTTCACTCCTCGTACCGCTTCGGCCGTCCAGGGATCTTCGGGCCAGTGGTGTTTGGGGTAGCGGCCCCTGATCTCTTTGCGCACCTCGGCATATCCGTTCTTCCAGAAACTGTGCAGGTCCTGGGTTACCTGAACCGGCCTGTAGCCGGGTGATAGCAGGTGCATCAGCACCGGGGTGTGATCTTCGTTGATCCGCGGGGTCTCCAGCAGCCCAAACACCTCCTGCAGACGCACGGCCAGGATGGGCGGGCTGCCATCTGGGCGGTACTCCAGCCGGATCTGGGAGCCGGTGGGCACTTCCAGGCTAAGGGGGGCCAGCCGGGCAAGCTGCTGCTGCAGCTCCCAGGGCAGGCTGGACTGCAGGATCTGCAGCAGCTCCAGCCGCTTAAAATCATCGCGTCGGCGCACCCCCCTCAGGTAGGGGGCCAGCCAGTCGGCGGCGGTGGCCAGCAGGCGCTCGGTGCTTACCTCCGGCCAGGCCTCCTGGGGCCGCCACTGGCGCAGGCTCAGCACCCGGGCCTGCCACTGCTGCACCTCTTCGCTAAAGGGCAGCAGGCGCTCGCCTTCTTCGGCTACTGCCTGGCACAGGATGCGGATGCGGTCTTCTTCCGGAAT
>NZ_AODQ01000088.1 GCF_000348925.1 Cesiribacter andamanensis AMV16
GTGGCGCTGTACTACTACGCCATTACGCTCTAGGCCGCAGCTCTAGCCCTTCTGCCAGTCGCTCTCCTCCAGGGCAAACAGTGCCTCTACCCCTACACCAAATACATCTGCCAGCTTCAGGGCCAGTACGGTAGAGGGTACATACTTGCCCTTCTCCATCGAATTGATGGTTTGCCGGGACACCCCCAGACGTTCGGCCAGGGCCTCCTGGGTAAGGTCATGCCGGGCCCGCTCTACTTTTATGGAGTTTTTCATTGGGTTTTCAGTAAGTAGTAGAAGCGCAGAATGTAGATGACCAGTGGGGTAAACAGGTTCAATACCATTACGGTAAAGTAATCTTCACCATAGAACATAAACAGGGTGAGCAACACCAGTATATAATAGACATATACCCCCCAGAGCAGGGCATCCAGCCGGAGCTTCCAGGTGTACTCATCTTCAATCTTAAGCCGCGCAAAGCCAATAAAGAACAGTGCTACCAGCAGGAGCAATGCCGCCAGCTCATTGGTGAAGTTTTCTACCGCAGCAGGCCCAAAAAGGCCCCCGATACCTTCTTCAGCTTCTTTTTCCCGAAGTGTAACATCCAAAAAGGTAAACTCCAGATCTGAGAACATGACCTCCCAGCCTAACACCAGGGCAGGCACCAGCAGCAGCCAGCCAACAGCTCTCAGCCGGGCAGGCAGTAAAAATACATGTTTCATAATGTAAAATAATTATGTCACTAAGTAAACTATTTTTTACCTAATGTAAACTATACTTTACATATTTTTTATAAAAAAAGCAGGCATCCGTAGCTACCTGCTTGTTTTGATTCTGGTCTTCAGGCCAAAGCCTCCGTAAAAGGCGCTGCCATATGGGATATAGGATAAAACTACCAGCTACAGCAGCAGCCGGAACACCTCCTCCAGCTTGCTTACGGCATGCACCTTCATCTTCACCCCTTTCAGGTCCAGGCCTTTTTTATTGAACTTGCTGATAAAGATCTCATCAAAGCCCAGCTTTTCGGCTTCGCTGATGCGGTTTTCGATGCGGTTGACGGCCCGCACCTCCCCGCCCAGGCCTACCTCGGCGGCAAAGGCTATGCGTCCGCTGATGGATACATCTTTAAGGGAAGAGATAAGCGAGGCGCACACGGCCAGGTCAATGGCGGGATCTTCTACCTTAAGGCCGCCGGCTATGTTGAGGAACACATCATGGATGCCCAGCCGGAAGCCGCCCCGCTTTTCCAGCACTGCCAGCAGCATCTGCAGCCGCTTGGCATCATAGCCGGTGCTGCTGCGCTGGGGGGTGCCGTAGGTAGCCGGGCTCACCAGGCTCTGGATCTCGATCATCAGGGGGCGGTTGCCCTCCAGCATGGCGCCGATAGTTACGCCGGCCAGGTCTTCCTCCCGCTGGGAGATCAGGATCTCGGAAGGGTTGCTCACTTCCCGCAGGCCATCGCCGGTCATCTCATAAATGCCCAGCTCGGAGGTAGAGCCAAAGCGGTTTTTGATGGTGCGCAAAATGCGGTAGCTCATGTGGCGGTCGCCCTCAAACTGCAGCACTGTATCCACCATATGCTCGAGCACCTTGGGGCCGGCCAGCGATCCCTCTTTGGTAATGTGGCCAATCAGGAACACGGGCACATGGCTCTCCTTGGCAAAGCGCATGAGCTCTCCGGTACTTTCCCGCACCTGCGATACGCTGCCGGCCGCCGATTCTACCCGGGCAGTATGCAGGGTCTGTATGGAATCGATGATCACCAGCTCGGGCTGCATCTCCTCAATCTGTACAAAAATATTCTCCAGATTGGTCTCCGATAAGATGTAGCAGCTGGGGCTGTTACGCTGCATGCGGTCGGCGCGCATTTTGATCTGCTGCTCGCTTTCCTCGCCGCTTACATAGAGCACCTTCAGCTGCTTCATGGCCGTGGCGATCTGCAGCATCAGGGTGGATTTGCCAATGCCGGGCTCTCCGCCGATCAGCACCAGCGAGCCGGGCACTATGCCGCCGCCCAGCACCCGGTTCAGCTCCCCATCTTCGGTATGAAAGCGCTCTTCGGCACGGGGCTGAATGGCCGTAATGGGCTGGGGCTGGTTCAGGCGGATGAAGCCGGCAGCTCCCTCCCGGGCAGGGCGCCAGCTTTTGGCGGCTTTATCTTCTTTCTGAACGATCTCTTCAACGTAGGTATTCCACTGGTTGCAGGAGGGGCACTTGCCGATCCACTTGGGCGACTGTGCCCCGCAATTCTGGCAGAAATAGCTTGATTTTAATTTGGCCACGTAGGGGTAGTTAATGCGTAAAAACTTATCCTATTTTCCACTGGAAAACAATTTTTAGGGGCAGTAAGTGCAAAAAAAAGCACCCGCAAATAAGATTGCAGGTGCTTATACCGGATAGGTTCTTTTATGTTAGTTGGTTGCCAGCAACTCTTCAAAGCGGTTCATCTGCTTCTTGTCGTGCCCATAAATGTCTTTGGCAAACGTAACATGTCCCTCATCATCTACCCAGGCGGTACGGTAATCGATAAAAATGGGCAGTTTTTCTTCCAGTACCACATTTTCAGGAGTAGGCAGGTTCATGTGTTCCTGTACCTTGGCTGCATCCCAGCCTTCGTCCTGCAGCAGGTACACAGCCAGATCTATGGGTTTTTCTACCCGTACACAACCATGGCTAAAGTCTCGCTCGGCCCGCTGAAAGAGTGACTCCGTAGGGGTATCGTGCAGGTAGATGTCCATATCATTGGGGAACATGAACTTCATATGGCCCAGGGCGTTGCTTTTGCCCGGCTGCTGCACAATGCGGTAGGGAAAATTATCGGCCGATACCTTGTTCCAGTTAATGGAGCGGGGGTTCAGTTCGGGGGCATTCTCGCTCCAGCCCTCGTAGAGCACAAAATTGTTGCGGCTTAGCCAGCTGGGGTCTTTCTGTAGTTTGGGCAGCATTTCCTGCGTGGCAATGCTGTTGGGCACCGTCCAGGTAGGGCTAAAGGCAATGTACTGCAGGGTATCGTTAAAGATAGGGGTATTTGATTTGTAGGCCTCGCCCACAATCACCCGCATTTCCATATCTTTTTTGTTGCCATTGAAAATATAAAGCTTGTATTGAGGCACATTTACCAGCAGGTATTTACCTTCTGGTTTTTCCGGGCTCCAGCGGATGCGCTCCAGGTTTAGCTGCAGCTGGTTGATGCGCTCTTTCAGGGGGGTGTTTAGCATGGCAAGTGTTTCGCCGCCCACTACCCCATCAGGCTCCAGGCCATTAATGTCCTGATAGGTCATCACCGCCTGTACCAGGGTGCTGTCGTAGACCTGCTGCAGGCTGTCCGGAGCAGGGGTTTTAAAATAACCATCGGCTGATAAGCGTTCGCGCAGGGTAGCTACATACTTGCTGCTATCGCCAGCTTTAATGGTGAGATCAGCGGGTAGCTGAGGCCATTCGCCTTTTTCTTCCAGCAGCTGGCGGTAGTTGTTATAGGCTTTTTTGAGGGCAGTGTACTGGGGGTCCTGGGGCTCCAGCTCTTGCAGCGATTCGGCAATCGAGCCCCTATCCAGCGCATTCTGCAGGTGCCTGGCCAGGTCTTTGCTGCGCCGGTTGGTTTTCCAGAGCGCATCCAGGCGCTCGGGGTTTACTCTGCCCTTAAGCTTATGAGAGGCCAGTTTCAGGTAGGCGGCGGTTAGCTCCTTGTCCAGCTTGGTCACCTCTTCCAGAGCCACCTCTTTTTCTTTTTCTACTCGTTTTTTGGAGTGCTGCAGGTATTGCAGCTTGTAATCTTCACTGTTAAGGCCATCGTCACCGGCCTTATCAATAGCTTCCAGCAGGGCTTCACCCTGTTTGTTGAGCCCCCGGCTGGTGACCCAGGCGGTCTGATAATCCCGCTGCCGGTAGAATTTCTTAAAGTGTTCCTGCTGATCGTCGTTCAACTCCAGATCTTTCAGGTTCTGTAGCATCCTGGTACTGTCGGAAAGCTCTTCCGCCAGGGCTACATTAAGCTCATCCACATCAAATCTGCTGCCAAACAAGCCGGCAAACATGCCTCTGCTTGCGCCCGTTCCCGACTCACAGGCTGCAGTGCATAGGGCCAGTGCCAGCAGCAGCACAATAGACATAGTATATCTGTAGGGTTTCATGCGTTTCTCGTATTAGTAGAATAGGTATGTGAACTGCAGCCCCGGGCCGCAGCTAGATAGGAAATACTAGGAATGGTTGAAGGGGAGTGCAAATTCCTATACGTACCCCCTATAGGAAAGGTTATGGGGTACCATCAGATCATGTTGCTGTACGGTAGCCCTACCCGATCAGGTTTCTGCGCTCTGTGAAAAAGCAGGTTTCACCGCTACTTCGCTCCTGTAAACTAGTGCCGCTTATTACGTGCGATGTTGGTTTTTAGGATTGCCCGAGGAGGTCCGAGCAACATGCCCGAACCAGCGAAGAACCAGCTAAAGGAGGCTTATTACTCATTATACCAAATTACCTTATAAACTCGGGTAAGTTTCCAGGGTCTGTGGTGCGGCCTTATGAACTCCTATGGAGCTCCCTACTAAAGACTAGCGTAGCTGCCTCGCAAACACGCGCAGCAGGTCTTTCACAGTATGAGATGCGCTGGTGGTTTGTCTCCTTATAGGGTCAATCGATGGACTTAAAAAATGAAAAAAGCCCGTACGCTTGTACGGGCTTGGTATCGTAGACAGTGTAGGGGCTTAGCCCTTGGCAAGTGCTTCGGCACCGCCCACAATTTCGAGGATCTCTTTGGTAATGGCTGCCTGGCGGGTACGGTTGTACATCAGCTTCAGCTCCTTGAGGAGCTCACCGGCATTGTCGGTGGCTTTGTCCATGGCCGTCATCCGGGCGCCTTCTTCTGATGCTCTGGACTCCAGCAGCATTTTGTAGAACTGCACCTTAATGGATTTTGGGATCAGCTCGGTTACAATCTCTTCCTTGGTAGGCTCAAAGATGTAATCGATGTTGGAGATGGGCGCATCAGTAGTTGGCTCAGCTGGTACGATGGGCAGCAGCTGCTCGGTGCGTACTATCTGGGTAGCAACGTTCTTAAACTCGTTGTAAACCACCAGCACCTTATCGTAGCGGCCTTCTACAAAACCCTGCATGGCATGTTCGGCAACGGCACGGGCTTCATCAAAGCTCAGGCGGCTAAACAGAGTGCCAAAGCTGTTATCCGTCCGTACCTCTCTGCGCTTGAAGAAATCCACCCCTTTTTTACCTATGGGCATGATCTCCAGAGTACCCTTTGCCTGGTAGCTGCTCAGCTCTTCTTCCAGCATGATGCGTACACGGCGGAAGATGTTGGTATTGAAGGCACCACTCAGGCCCCGGTCTGCCGTAACAGCGATCACAAGAATATTCTGAACCTCCCGCTGCTCGGCATAGGGGGTCTCTACCTGGGCGGTAGATACGTTTTGCAGGATCTCATTCAGCTTCTGCGCATAGGGGCGCATCTGCATGATGGATTCCTGCGCCCGGCGCAACTTGGCGGCCGCCACCATTTTCATGGCTTTGGTGATCTGCTGCGTAGAGGTTACAGAAACAATCCGGTTTTTTACTTCCTTTAAGTTAGGCATGCTTGCGGTTTTAAAAGACCCCCTTAGCGGCTGGCTAAGGGGGTTATGTCAAGCTAGATTAGGCTAAACGTTTGGCAACTTCCCGAGCTACCTGCGTAAGGGTGTCGGTGATCTCATCAGAGTAGGCGCCCCCGCGGATCTTATCCAGGGTAGCGCGGTGCTGCGCGCGCAGCAGGCTCAGGTACTCCTTTTCAAATTCCTTCACGTGCTCTACAGGCACTTTGTCCAGCAGGCCCTTGGTAGAGGCAAAGATGATGGCCACCTGCTCTTCTACGGGCACTGGCGAGTACTGCGCCTGCTTCAGGATCTCCTGGTTGGCACGGCCCCGGTCAATGGTACGCTTGGTAGCGGCATCCAGGTCAGAACCAAATTTGGCAAAGGCCTCTAGTTCGCGGAACTGGGCCTGGTCCAGCTTAAGGGTACCAGCTACCTTCTTCATGGGCTTGATCTGCGCCGAACCACCCACGCGTGATACCGAGATACCTACGTTAATGGCCGGACGGATACCGGCGTTGAACAGGTTGGTCTCCAGGAAGATCTGTCCATCGGTGATCGAGATCACGTTGGTAGGAATATAGGCCGATACGTCGCCCGCCTGTGTTTCAATGATGGGAAGGGCCGTAAGCGATCCTCCACCCTTCACCAGGTGACGGATAGAGTCGGGCAGGTCGTTCATCTGCTGGGCCAGTTCATCGGAGCTGTTGATCTTGGCAGCACGCTCCAGCAGGCGGCTGTGCAGGTAGAATACATCACCTGGATAGGCTTCCCGTCCGGGAGGACGGCGCAGCAGCAGCGATACTTCGCGGTAGGCTACAGCCTGCTTGGAAAGGTCGTCATAGATTACCAGGGCCGGACGGCCGGTGTCGCGGAAGAACTCACCAATGGCCGCACCGGTAAAGGGGGCAAAGAACTGCATGGGTGAGGGGTCAGCAGCAGAGGCCGATACTACTACGGTATAGTCCATGGCGCCGCCTTTTTCTAGAGCCGCTACCACCTGGGCTACGGTAGAGGCTTTCTGACCGCAGGCTACATAGATACAGTATACGGGCTCGCCTTTTTCGTAGAATTCGCGCTGGTTAATGATGGTGTCGATTACCACCGCGGTTTTACCCGTCTGGCGGTCGCCGATGATCAGTTCGCGCTGGCCGCGGCCAATGGGAATCATGGCGTCAATGGCCTTGATACCGGTTTGCAGGGGCTCATTTACCGGCTGGCGGTAGATTACACCGGGCGCTTTGCGCTCCAGGGGCATCTCATACAGCTCGCCTTTGAGCGGACCTTTGCCGTCAATGGGATTACCCAGGGTATCTACCACGCGACCCACCATGCCATCACCAATGTTGATGGCGGCAATGCGGCCGGTTCTTTTTACGGTATCTCCCTCGCGGATCTTGTTGTAGTCGCCCAACAGTACGGCACCTACGTTATCTTCTTCCAGGTTAAGCACCATACCCGTAACGCCGGCAGGGAACTCCAGCAGCTCACCGGATTGGGCCTGGGATAGTCCATAAATTCGGGCAACACCGTCGCCAACCTGCAATACGGTGCCTACTTCTTCAAGCTCGGCCTCGGTTCTGAATCCCGAGAGCTGTTCTCTTAATATTGCCGAAACCTCGTCTGGTCTTACTTCTGCCATGTGGTAAGGTTTTTAATCTAGGTTTATATACACACCCCTTAACAGGGATGCCTGTTTAAAATGCTTTTTCGTACGGGTTTTTGCTAAACTCAGCTTCCAGCTCTTCAAGTTTAGACTTCAGACTTTCATCAATCTGGCGGTCGCCGATGCGCAATACATAGCCCCCGATCAGGTCTTTGTCGATCTTTTCTTCCAGCTCTACCTGGTTGCCGGTAATCTCCGCCACAATGGCCATAAAGCGGCTGCGTAGCTCGGGGCTAAGCGGGAAGGTGGTGATCACCTGCGCCCGGGTAATGCCTTTGTAGCTGCGGTACTGGCGAAGGAACTCAGCCGCAATGCCGGGAAGTACGTCTTCCCGGTTCTTGTTGCTGATGATCTCCAGGAATTTACCGGTCATCAGGCTGATCTTGCCCCTGAACAAAGCCGTTAGTACCGCTTTTTTCTTATCACTGCGGATAATGGGGTTGGTTAAAAGAAGTTCAAACTGGCGGTTTTGCCGAATGGTGGTATGCAGCAACTGCATGTCCTGCTGTACGGCTTCCAGTTCCCCTCTTTCTACGGCCAAATCCAGCAAGGATTTCGCATACCGGGACGCTACTCTGCTTTCTGCTGCCATGGAGATTAATTAACCTTCAGTTCACTTACATAATCCTGCACCAGTGCTTTCTGGGCGGCTTCGTTGCTTAGCTCCTTGCGCAGCAGCTTCTCGGCTATATCCAGCGACAGCAGGGCTACCTGGCGTTTCACATCGGCCATGGCCGCCTGTTTTTCGGTATTGATGGCAATGCGGGCTTCCTCCAGCTGGCGTTGTGCCTGCTTTTGGGCCTCTCCTTTTGCTTCTTCAATCAGGTTTTTGGCCGCTACGTTGGCTTCGCGGATAATGCGCTCCCGCTCGGCACGCGCTTCGTCAATGAGGCGCTCGTTCTCTGCTTTCAGGTTGGCCATTTCCGCCTTGGCGGTCTCGGCAGCCCGAATGGATTCGTCGATAAAGTCCTCACGCTGACGCAGGCCTTCCAGAATGGGCTTCCAGGCAAACGTACGCAGCAACAACAGCACTACAATAAAGGTAATGGCTGTCCAGATAATAAGGCCTATGCCAGGATTTACTAATTCCATTGTTTAAGAGGTAATTTCGTTTCGTTTCCGCTCGTTTTCGCTTCTCAGGTTAAAAAGATAAAATAACCGGAACCAGCCTACTGCTGGCTCCGGCAATTTCTTTAGGCAGCAATACCTGCTACGTTAAGGGCAATCAGCAGACAAACTACCACACCAAAAAGGGCAACACCCTCAATAAGTGCGGCAGCAATGATCATAGCTGTCTGGATACGACCACCAGCCTCAGGCTGACGAGCGATTGATTCCATGGCCTGACCACCGATCCGACCGATACCAAGACCTGCGCCTAACGCTACAAGACCGGCACCGATTCCAGCGCCCATAACGGCTAAGCCTACGTTTAACAAAAGAGCGAGTAACATAGGAAATTGTTAATTATTGAAGTGAACGAAATGAATTATCTAAATTAAATAAGTGCTTTATCAACCTGCTCTTCGTGCACCTTGCCGTGCTCCTCATGGTGGTGCTCCTCTACCGCGCCGCCAAAGTACATGGCCGCCAGCAGGGTAAAGATGTAGGCCTGCAGCAGGGCCACAAACAGCTCCAGGAAATACATGAAGGTGGCAAAGGCTACGCTAATGGGGCTTACCGCCACACTCTGGAAGATGAAGATGAGCGCAAAAAGGCTCAGAATGATGATGTGGCCGGCCGTAATGTTGGCAAACAAACGCACCATCAGGGAGAACGGCTTTGTAAAAATGCCAATGAATTCTACAATTGGCATGATGGGCAGCACCGTTTTCAACCACCAGGGTACCCCGGGGGTATTAAAGATGTGGCCCCAGTATTCTTTGGTTCCGCTTACGGTAGTGATGATGAACACAATAACGGCCAGCACCAGGGTAACGGCAATGTTGCCGGTTACGTTGGCCGCGCCAGGCAGCAGGCCCAGCAGGTTATTGATCCAGATAAAGAAGAACAGGGTAAGCAGAAAGGGCATAAAGCGGCGATACTTGTGCCCGATGTTGGGCCTGGCGATATCGTCCCGCACAAACAGGATGATGGGCTCCAGAAACGATTGCAGACCCCGGGGAGCGGAAATGGCCTTTTTGCTGTAGCGGCTGGCAATGCTGGAGAACACGATCAGCATGATGAGGGCACTCAGCAGCATGGAGGCCACATTTTTGGTAATGGACAGATCCAGCACCGAGCCGCCATCCAGGCGTGCTATGTGGCCATGCTCCAGCTTGTAGCCATTATAGGTAGTGAGCTGGTGGTTGTCGTCATAGAAGTTAGACGACATAAAGGTTTCCAGACCGCGGTCCTGAGAATAGAGAATTACGGGAAGATATAAGGTACCAAAAGCCCCATCCCAGAAGTGCCATTCATGTGCATCAGAGATGTGATGCAGGATCATATCGCCGGCATCAAAGCCTTCGCCGCCACCCCCTGCTGCACGAGCCGGGCTGCCGGAGAATCCTACCAAAAGGAGAGCGAATAGGCTGACTGTAAAGAACTTATAAAAAATACGGGCCTTATTTTTTTGCTTCATTTCCCTGGTTTTCCAAATGCGGTCGCAAGTTAGTCACTAAGGATGTAATTTCAAACAGCTGGAAACACAAATACAGGACAAAGAAGTTGCCTACAAAGAGCAGAACTGCCTGTGTGCCTGTTACTACCACCACCGTAATAAAGATGATGGCGGCAAAAAATCGAACAATCATGCCGATAAAGAAGAAGGCATTGAAGCTTTTGGGAAAGCGCGTAGCCCCCCATACGGTAAAATGGCTGGTAGCAAGCGTAAGCACTGCCAGAAACAGCAGCATCCACCAGATCAGGGAGTGAATAACAGGGGCCACAGGCGCCAGGGCCCAGATGAAAATAGCAAGCCCTGCCACCAGCAAAGCAAGGCGCAGGGCATGCTGCATGTATAGGTTCATACGTATTAGTCTGAGATGCAAAGGTAGCGCTTTCTTTCTGAAGCGCTAAAGCCGCATGTAAGTTCCGCTACTTTTTTCAATTTTTAACTGATCCTCAGCCACTTTAGTCCTTGGGCAGGCTCTTAATGGTGATGATCAGGGTGGCGGCTACCGACATTAGAGTAAGCACCACCAGAAACACCGGAAAGCGCATGCCCAGCCAGGCGTCCAGCTTCATGCCGCCCCATACGGCCAGGCCTATGGCGGCCATCATCTGAAAGGCCAGGCCCGAGTAGCGGACGTAGCTGTTAAGCTGATTTTGCTTTTGCGACTTGCTGGATGGGTTCGATTCCTTCTTTGGCTGCTCCATTCATGCCGGTGTTTATCTTGATCTCCTTGGCTTTGGCCTCGTCGCCCACATGCATCTGGGTTACATTCAGGCTGGCGCCCTGGTCGGTTACCAGCTTGCCGCTCAGAATGGTGCCATAGATCTTGGCGGTGGGTTTCAGGATCAGCAGCTCGGTTACCTCCACTCTGCCATGCACCTCGCCGTAGATCTCTGCATTCTGGGCCAGTACGTCTCCTTCTATATACGAGGTATCGCCCAGCACCAGCTTGCTTTTGGTGGTGACATTTCCTTTAACTTTGCCATCAATGCGGATGTTACCGAAGGTTTCCACATCGCCCACAATGCTGGTACCGTTGCCAATGGTATTGGTGGCGCTGGTCAGCTGCTCTTCCGTTACTTTTTTCACCTGCTTATTATTGTTAAACATAACACCACTTATTTTTAGAATGAGACAAAATCTTCAGGATTTACGGGGTTGCCGTTGTACCACAACTCAAAGTGCAGGTGCGGGCCGGTGGTCAGCTCGCCGGTATTGCCAATAATGGCTACAATCTCCCCTGCCCGCACAAAATCGCCCGCTTCTTTCAGCAGAGCCGAGTTATGCTTATATAAGGTTACTACATTGGCCCGGTGCTGAATGGCCATCACATAGCCGTCTTTCTGCGTCCAGGAGGCAAACAGAATGGTACCGTCGGCCGATGCCTTTACTGCTTCATTTTGCTTGGCTACAATGTCAATGCCCAAATGCTTGATTTTTGCATTGTAGGGAGAAGACACCAGCCCGCTGGCAATGGGCGCCAGGAAATAGATCTCCTGCAGCTCCGAGGCCGAATTGCTCAGCAACAGGCGCTCATCTACCCCGCTGCCTTCAAACTCGGCCCGCAGCAGCGAATCCACCCCAGTAAGGCTATAGCCCTCATCTTCCTCTTCTTTACCCCCTGCCGGAAGGGGATCCTGCGCAACCGCTATCAGGGTATCATGTGCTACTGCGCCGGTGGTAAGGCGCTGAAACGATTGTATAAAGGCTTCCTTGCGGCTCACCTCGGTCTCCAGCGAGTCTACGGCCAGGGTAAGCTCTATGAGCTGACGGTTGGCCTCTACCTCCACATGGCGGGGATCCAGCCAGGCCGCTAATAAAGTTGTTACCAGGTACAGACTTATAAGCAGCATGATCAGAAACACCACAACCAAAAAAGTATACCTTTGGCATAGGTGAAGCTAAGGGTAGTACGCTCCGCGAAGTTCTCCTCGTTGCGTAGAATCAGTAAATACCGATTAGATAACCACTCTGATAATGTCTTGCGGGGCTTCAAAAGCTGCTATGTTAATTCTTTAAAATTAAAGCAAATCTATCGGATTCGCATAATTGCACTAAAACGATGTACTAAATTTTAGAATATTGTCGTTTAATCGAATTAAAAAGGGAATCGGCTTGCTAAACGTTCAGAAAAATATAACGAAATTGCTATTACCGGCAGGGGCGCTTTTGGTGCTTTTCAGCGCCTGTTCATCGGGCGGCTCGGGCTTTTTCAACAAGGGCTGGCACAATACCACTGCCCACTACAATGCCTACTTTCTGGCCCAGCAGCAGCTCGATGCCGTAGAGGAACAGATCCGGGAAAACCACCAGCGCAATTTCAACCAGCTGCTGTATGTATACCCCCCCCTTGATACCACTGAGGCCAAGCAATACAGCGAAGACCTGCTCAGCGCCATGAAAATGGCCTCTCTGGCCATAGAGCGCCATAAGGAAAGCAAGTGGTCGGATGATAGCTACCTGCTCATTGGCAAAGCCCGCTACTGGGGCAAGGAAGTAGAGCAGGCCGTAGAAACCTTTAAATTCGTAAACACCACCAGCAAAGATGATCCCACTCGCCATCAGGCACTTATCTACCTGATGCGTACCTTTGTAGATGACCAGCAGCTGAGCAATGCCAAGGGGGTGGCCGATTTTCTGCGTAAGGAAAATCTTAATAAAGAGAACGAACAGGATTTTCAGCTGGCGCAGGCGCATCTGTACCGGGCCCGGCAGGAGTGGGAACAAATGGCCGCCCACCTGGAGAAGGCTGTTTCCGGCATGCGCAAGCGCGATGGCCGGGCCAAATACCATTTTATGCTGGGCCAGCTCTACCAGGGCATGGAGCAACCCGATAAGGCCTATCCTCACTTCCGGCGGGTGCTGCGCAGCAATCCCGATTATGAGCTGAGCTTTTTTGCCCGCCTGCACATGGCCCAGGTGGTAAACCTGGCCCGGGGCGAAGATGAAAAGCAGGTGCGCCGCTACTTCAGCAAACTGCTCAAAGACCGCAAAAACAAAGAATACCGGGACAAGATCTATTACGAGCTGGCCAATTTTGAGCTGCGACAGGGCAACCTGGATGCCGCCTTTGTGAACTATAAAAAAAGTGTGGCCGCCAGCCTGAACAACCCCCGCCAAAAGGGCTATGCCTACCGCCGCCTGGCCGAGCTCTACTATGATGCAGGCAAGTACCACCTCTCCAAAGCCTACTATGACAGCACCACCAGCTCCTTTGCCCAGGATGAGCCCGATTTTGAGCAGCTGCAGCAGCGCCAGCGCATTATGGAGCAACTGGTAGCCCAGCTGACCACCATCCAGACCCAGGACAGCCTGCTGCGCCTGGCCGCCATGGACCGCCCAGCCCTGGAGGCCTACCTGGATGATGTGGTGCAGCAGGAAGCCCTGGCACTGCAACAGGCCCAGCGGCGCCAGGCTACCCCCCTTAATCAGGTAAATGTTCGCCCCGGCTTCAACACCACCCAAGATCCCTTTGGCACTGCCCAGCCTGCCGGTGGCAACAGCAATGCCGTCTGGTATTTTTACAACCCCTCCATGCTGGGCATTGGCCAGGCCGAGTTTGTGAAGGATTGGGGCAACCGCCCGCTGGAAGATAACTGGCGCCGTAGCAAGCGGGGCCGCGATAATACCAATACCGTAACCCAATCACAGGCGCGGGAGGAGTTTGAGCGCGCTACCGTGCCCGGCCCGGGCGACTCCCCTGCCGACCAGCAGGAGGTACTGGCTGCCCGCCGCACCCAGTACATCGAAAGCCTGCCCCTGGCGCCTGAGCAGCAGCAGGAGGCTTACCAGCAAATAGAAACTGCCTATTACAACCTGGGCAAGATCTTTAACTTTGATCTGAAAGAGTTTAGCCCCACCGTTGAGACCTACACCACGCTGCTGGACCGCTTTCCCGAAACCGAGCACCGGCCCGAGGTGCTCTACAACCTCTACCTGCTTTACCGCAGCAGCGACCCCGCCCGGGCCAAACAATACAGCGATGAGCTGGTGAGCCGCTTTCCCGCTACCACCTATGCCCGAACCATCCTGAACCCCAACTACGAGCAGGAAGAAGACCAGGCTACTACTGCCCTTAAAGAACTGTATGCCCAGGCCTACGGGCTCTACAAGCGCTCCGCCTTTACCCGGGCCGACAGCCTGCTGGAAAGTGCCCTGCAGCAACACCCCACCAACGCCTTCAGCGATAACCTGCAGCTGCTGCGGGTGCTGATCCTGGGCCAGACACAGGGCCTTGCCGCCTATCAGCAGGGGCTCGAAACCTTTATTGCCCGCCACGAGGAGAGCGAGCTGGTACCCTATGCCAGGGAGCTGCTGGAAACCAGCCATACCTACAGCGAAAGCAGCGCCCTGCGGGAGTCTATTATCTTTAGCGAAGATGCCGAGCAGCCCCATTATTTTATTGTGGTGCACAGCCCCGACAAGGGGGGGTCAAATGAACTTTTACGCCGCGTAGAATCTTATAATGCACAGGAAGAAGCTGCGCGCAAGCTCAAGACCACCAACATCATTCTTGCCAAAGGCCGCTCCATGGTTTTTGTAAGTCAGTTCGCCAACAAACGGGCAGCCATGCTGTACTTTAGAGCCCTGGAGCGAAACGGTCTGTTGAAGAGCGGATTTGAGAACGCTAATTTGGAATATTTTGTTATTTCAAAAGACAATTTTAGCATCTTGTACAATACCCGGGATGTTAACGCTTATAAAGCATTCTTCCAGAAATTCTATTATTAACTTAGCAGATCATCGCCTAACTTACTTCAGATTACGCCATGGCTATTACAGAGAAGCCTGAAACCACAGAACAGACAACTAAGACCACACGGGAGGGGAGAACGAAGCGACGGGTGCTGCGCGGGCTGGTAATTGCACTTTGGATGTTCTTTCTGCTGATCGTGGTTGGGCTTCCGCTTTATATTTATTCTGTTAACATCAACTTTCTGGGCCTCTATGGGGGCATGCCCGGCTTTAAATCGCTGGAGAATCCCGAAAGCGACCTGGCCAGTGAGCTCTACAGTGCCGATGGTGCCCTGCTGGGCAAATACTTCCGGGAAAACCGCGTAAATGCTACTTACGACGAGCTCTCCCCCAACCTGGTCAAAAGCCTGATTGCCATTGAAGATGCCCGCTTTGAGGAGCACTCCGGCATAGACGAGGTGAGCCTTGGCCGGGTAGCCGTAAAATCGCTGCTGCTGGGCCAGAATGCCGGTGGGGGTAGTACGCTCTCGCAGCAGCTGGCTAAGAACCTCTTTAACCTGCGCCGCGATGAGCAGTATGAGGGCAAGCTCTATGGCAACCACTACTACCTGGACATGCTCTTCAACAAGACCAAAGAGTGGATCCTGGCTGTGCGCCTGGAGCGTTCCTATACCAAAAAGGAGATCATGGCCATGTACCTCAATACCGTAGACTTTGGCAGCAATGCCTTTGGGGTAAAGGTGGCCTCCCAGACCTTTTTTGGCAAATCACCCAACGATCTCAACTGGCAGGAAGCCGCCGTACTGGCCGGCATTGTGCAGGCCCCCAGCCGCCTGAGCCCCCGCTACCACCCCGAGCGGGCCACTACCCGCCGCAACATTGTACTGAGCCAGCTGGCCGAATACCAGTTCATTTCCAAAGCCGAGGCCGATAGCCTGCAGCAGCTGCCCCTGGAGCTAAGCTACAATGTGGAAAACCACAACCAGGGCGCTGCCCCCTATTTCCGCTCCGTAATCAAGGATTTTCTGACCAAATGGGGACGGGAATACGGCTATGATGTATATGAGGATGGCCTGAAGATCTATACCTCCATTGACAGTCGCCTGCAGAAATATGCCGAAGAGGCCGTGGCGGCACATATGCGCAAGCTGCAGGCCAAGTTTGACAAGGAATGGGGCACCCAAAACCCCTGGGTAGATGAGAACAACCGGGAGCTGAAAGGCTTTATTGAAAGCGAAGCCCGCCGAAGCGATCACTTCCGCAAGCTGGTACGCAAGTACGGCCAGGACTCAGACTCTGTCTGGATTGTGATGAAAACCCCGCGCCCCATGCGCATCTTTAACTACAGCGGCGAGATCGACACCCTGATGTCGCCCCTGGACTCAGTACGCTACTACAAGCGCTTTTTGCACACCGGCTTTATGGCCATGGACCCCTACAGTGGCGCCATCAAAGCTTGGGTAGGGGGCATTGACCACAAGCACTTTAAGTTTGACCACGTAATGCAGGGCAAGCGCCAGCCGGGCTCTACCTTTAAGCCCTTTGTATACGCTACGGCCATCGAAAATGGCTACTCGCCCTGCTACCAGGTGTATGATGTGCCGCAGAGCTATGAGACCGGCGGCGATCCGCCTACCTGGTCGCCCAACAACTCCGATGGCAAATATTCATACCAGCCCCTGACGCTGCGGGAAGCCATGGCCAAGTCCATCAACTCGGTTACGGCCAACATCATGCACAAAATGAAGCCCGAAAATGTAGTGGCCCTGGCCAAACGCATGGGCATTCGCAGTGATCTGGAGCCGGTACTGGCCCTCTCGCTGGGGGTAAGCGATGTGCGGTTTGGGAGATGGTGGGTGCTTACAGCACCTTTGTAAACAAGGGGGTGTACACACAGCCCTACTACATTACCCGCATTGAAGATAAGAACGGCAATGTGCTGTATGAGCCACAGCCCAAGACCGTAGAGGCGCTTAATGAAGAAACGGCCTACCTGATGCTGCACATGCTCAAAGGGGGTACCGAGCTGGGCGGGGGCACTGCCCTGGGCCTTAGCCGGGATCTGCGCCACAACCTGGAGATCGGCGCCAAGACCGGTACCTCCCAAAATGCCTCCGATGGCTGGTTTATGGGCGTAACGCCCGAGCTGGTGGCCGGCGCCTGGGTAGGGGGAGATAACCGTGCCATCCGCTTCCGCTACTGGCTCTCCGGGCAGGGCGCCCGCACGGCCATGCCCATCTGGGAAGACTTTATGCTCAAGGCCTATGCCGATCCTGATCTGGACATCAAACGTACCACCTTTGAAACGCCCAAAGAGCCCCTGAGCATTGAGATCAACTGCATGCGCTACAACCAGCTCTACTACGGAAATACCACCGAGCCCGATACGACAGGCATCAATACCCAGCGGCCCATCAATACGGATGAAATCTTTTAAATAACATTTCTCCCTAAATCTTAGTAAACTTAAACGGCTGCTCTGGTAGCCGTTTAAGTTTTTCTTTTTTGGAGGTACCCCTGCATGTACGCTTCCTATTATACCCCTGATCAGATCGGGCAGCTGCCCTCCGAACCCGGCATCTATAAATATTATGATGCCGAGCGGCACCTTATTTATGTGGGCAAGGCCAAGAACCTCAAAAAACGGGTCAGCAGCTATTTTAACAAGCAGACAGGGGTAGACAAAAAAACCCGTAAGCTGGTATCCGAGATCCACTACATTGAGTTCACCATTGTCAATACCGAGTTTGAGGCCCTCCTGCTGGAGAATACCCTCATTAAGGAAAACCAGCCTAAGTACAACATTCTGCTCAGGGATGATAAAAGCTACCCCTACATCTGCGTAACGCATGAGCGTTTCCCAAGGGTATTTGCCATCCGCAGGTTTGAGCCGGGCCTGGGCACCTACTATGGTCCCTTTGCCTCGGTAAAGGCCATGAACAACGTGTTTTACCTGCTGCGCAGCCTCTACCACATCCGCACCTGCAAGTATAACCTGTCGGAAGAGAATATCCAGAAGGGTAAGTTCAAGGTGTGCCTGGAGTACCACATTGGCAACTGCAAAGGTCCCTGCGAAGGCCTGCAGTCAGAGCAGGACTACAACCGCGACATTGAGCAGGTGGTGCATGTGTTAAAGGGAAATCTGGCCCAGCCCCGGCAATACTTCCGGGAGCGCATGCAGGAGGCTGCCGGCCGGCTGGAGTTTGAGCAGGCCCAGCGCTACAAGGAAAAGTTTGAGCTGCTGGAAAAGTACCACGCCAAATCACTGGTGGTAAATCCCAACATAGCTGATGTGGATGTGTTTACCATCACCTCTGACGAAAAGTGCGCCTTTATCAATTACCTGAAGGTAATCAATGGGGCCATAACCGTTACCAAAACAGTGGAGGTGAAGAAAAAGCTGGAAGAAAGCGATGCCGACATTCTGGTGCTGGTCATGATTGAGATGCGCAGCCGCTACAACAGCCAGTCCCGGGAGATCATCTCTAATATACCCATTGAGCTGGAGGTAGAAGACTGGCACATCAGTGTGCCCAAGATTGGCGATAAGCGCAAGCTGGTGGAGCTTTCCTTTAAAAATGCCCTTTTCTTCAAAAAGGAGCGCATGAGCGTGGTGGAGGATCAGAAAGGCAAGCCCCACCGGGTAGTGCTGCAGCTGCAAAAAGACCTGCAGCTGAAAAATCCCCCCCTGCGCATCGAATGCTTTGACAACTCCAACATACAGGGGACCAATCCGGTATCGGCCATGGTGTGCTTTATCAATGGCAAACCTGCTAAAAGCGAATACCGCCACTACAACATTCAGACCGTAGAGGGTCCCAACGACTTTGCCTCCATGCATGAGGTGGTTAGCAGGCGCTACAAGCGCTTACTGGAGGAGAAGAAGCCTCTGCCCGACCTGATTGTGGTGGATGGCGGCAAGGGGCAACTAAGCGCCGCTACCGATGCGCTCAAAGAGCTGGGCATCTACGGCCAGGTGCCCATCATTGGCATCGCCAAGCGGCTGGAGGAGCTTTACTTTCCGGAAGACCCCTACCCCCTGCACATCGATAAAAAATCAGAATCGCTCATGCTGCTGCAGCGGGCCCGGGATGAGGCGCACCGCTTTGCCATTACACACCACCGACAGAAGCGCAGCAAAGCGGCCTTTGAAAGCCAGCTGGAGAACATCTCCGGCATTGGCGAGGTAACGGCCTCCAAGCTGCTGAAGCATTTCCGTTCGGTGCAGAAGATCAAGGAAGCCCCTGTAGAAGAAATTGCCAAATTGATCGGGAAAGACAAGGCCCAGCGCCTAAAGGAAACCCTGAACCAGGGAGATAGTCTGACACCCCCTGCTATGGATAAGCTGCCCATTTCTCCTGCTGAGGGAGAGCAGGCATGAGGCTGAGTAGTTATAGGGGATATTACTTCCAGACTGCCCCTCAGGCTGATTTTTCCGGCGTACAGGAAGGAACACAAACCACCCCTACCCATGCTAATTCAGGAGGGGAAAATGGCCTTTGGAAATAGGAAGCTTTCCAGTGAGTGAATAGCC
>NZ_AODQ01000089.1 GCF_000348925.1 Cesiribacter andamanensis AMV16
GTTGGGGTTTAAATTGAGGCTGTAGGGGTTATCATTCACCAGCAGAAACTGCTTTTCCCTGGCCAGGGTCACCAGCTCAGCAAGCACAGCTGCCGACGCCTGAATGCCGGTGGGCATGTGCGGAAAGTTAATCCACATAAGCTTCACCTTATGCAGGTCCTGGCGGCGGAGCCACTCCAGGTCTATTCCCCCTTCAAGCCGCTGTTCCATAGGGTAGCTGCGCACCCGGGCGCCCACCAGCCGGGCTACGGCCTGGTAGGTGGGATAGCCGGGGTCGGGCACCAGCACCTCATCCCCCTCATTTAAAAAGGCCATGCTAATGTGCATAATGCCTTCTTTGGAGCCCATTAGCGGCAGGATCTCGGTTTCGGGCGCCAGGGCTACCCCATACAGGTCCCGGCTAAAGGCGGCGATGGCGGCCCGCAGCTGGGGTATGCCCTTGTAACTCTGGTAGCCATGATGGCCCGGCTGCAGGGCAGACTGGCACAGCGCCTCCAGGCTGGCTGGAGCAGGGGGGAGGTCCGGGCTGCCAATGCCCAGGTTGATCACCGGTTTGGCCGGTGTATCCAGCTGGCGCAGTTGGGCCAGTTTGCGGGAGAAGTAGTATTCTTCTACCTGCTGGAGTCTGTGGGCGGGCGCAATGATCATAGGGTATGCGGCTATATGTTTGGGATAAAGGGCTGTTGGTACAGGAAAGGGCTGAAAACAAAAAAGCCCCGAGAATTCGGGGCTTTTGGTAGAAGGTCGTATTGCGTGGTCAATAACGTACTATCCTGCTCAAGTCCCGGCGGAGGCTTAAGAAGTAATAATAAAAGTAAAAGGATACGTTCTGACGCATGTCTGGCTTTTTGCTTCTTCTAAGTACGGGATGATTTATCAGATAAGCAACAGCCTGCCGCCTTTTCTTTGTGCCAGAATAGCCGCTATCGCAAGGCTGCCGCCCGCTAAGGGGCCTGGCAACACTTCTCAATCGTTTGTGCTGGTGTCGAAGAAAAATTAGCCGGAAGCGCTCCAAAGCTGCTTGCTAAACCTAAATAGTATAGCCGGGTTTATTCCTGTATCTTTGCAGGCGATTAGACCCCCTTGTATGTCGAGAACATTTGCGCAATTAGGCATTACGGACTCTTTCCGGAAGGCCCTGGAAGAAAATGGAATACTGGACCCCACCCCCATACAGCAAAAAGCGATTCCCTTTCTGCTGGAAAAGGGAACCGACCTGATTGCCCAGGCGCAGACCGGCACGGGCAAAACCGCCGCCTTTGGCCTTCCGCTGCTGCAGAAGCTTGATCCGGCCAACCCTAAGGTGCAGGCCCTGGTGCTGGCTCCCACCCGGGAGCTGTGCCAGCAAATTGCCAAGCAGCTCTTTCGCTTTACCAAATATGGCCCCAGGCTGTTTTCGGAAGCTGTTTATGGGGGCGCCGCCATTGGTGATCAGATGAAAGCACTGCAGCGTCCCACCCACATTGTGGTAGCCACGCCCGGCCGGCTGATCGATCTATTGGAGCGCGAGGCCGTTGATCTGAGCCAGGTACGGACCGTGGTGCTTGATGAAGCCGATGAAATGCTGAGCATGGGCTTTAAAAAGGAGCTGGATCAGATTTTGGCCAAGACAAGGGGCAAGCGCTATACCTGGCTTTTTTCGGCTACCATGCCGCCAGACATCCAGGCCATCATTAAAAAATACATGGCGCCCGATGCCCACCGCATTCAGGTAGACGCCCAGCATCAGGTTAATAAGGACATCGATCACCGCTACATTATCTGTGAGGAGAACGAAAAGCTGCCTGTGTTGCTCGATTTTCTGCGCCAGCAGGAAGACAGCCGGGGCCTGGTGTTTTGTAAAACCAAAAATGGCGCCCAAACGCTGGCCAAACAGCTATCTGCCAGGAACTACCCCTCTGAGGCGTTACATGGCGACCTGCAGCAGCGGGAGCGGGACAGAGTGATGCGGGCCTTTCGGAACCGGCGGGAATTCCAGACCCTGATAGCCACCGATGTGGCGGCCCGGGGCATCCATCTGGACGATATGGCCTATGTAGTGCACTACCAGCTGCCCGACCAGCTGGAGTATTACACCCACCGCAGTGGCCGCACGGCCCGCGCAGGTAAAAAAGGCTATTCCGTTGCTCTGGTCACTCCAAGGGAACTGGCAGACATTAAAGCTCTGGAAAAAGCCCTGGATATTAAAATCAGACCCCTTTAAGCATCCGAGCTGGTCTGCCCCCCCAGCTTAGCTGCTCCTTAATATATGGTCTGGCTTTTTCAGATTGTATGTAGAGGTGCTCTCTAGGGGTACTATGAATCAAGCCCTGCTGAGCCGGGCTTTTTTTTATAGGGCGCATCCTAATAGAAGTTAAGAAGAGCACCAAGCCAGTTAGGCTGCATCGATTTCCTCTTTTGGTGAAGAGCTTCAGTTCTGCTCCGGCATTACTTATTTCAAGACTGGCGTTCCGTTTCACTACTTTTTTTCCAGGCTAAAACAGGGGGTATTCCTTTCCCTGCTAGAAATTCCATACTCCCACCGTTAAAACTTGCCCTTGCGGGAATCATCTCAAAACAGTTTCTGTTAGCTCAATAACGCCCATATTTTATTTTGTTCTTTTTGATTGCGGCAATTGTTCCAATTCGTTAAATTGATAATAGCAGGTTATTAAAGCTGATATTCTGTAATTATCAAAATTAGCTACTTGGCCCATTCAACTGGTTGCTGTATATCCGTGGCGCTTCCTGTTCGATCATTCCTGGTGTGTTTGCGAGCTACCTATAACTGTTTCAGATATGAACATTTTAGAAAAAATTAAAACCAATTACAGTACCGCCTCAAATGAAATGACGGTATCGGAGTACTTGGACCTGTGCAAAGAGGATGCTACGGCCTATGCCAAACCTGCGGAACGGATCCTGCAGGCCATTGGCGAGCCCGAATTTGTTGATACGCGGGAAGATCCGGTGCTCAGCCGCATCTTTTCAAATAAAAAGATCAAAGTGTACCCGGCCTTTAGGGAGTTCTACGGTATGGAAAGCACCATTGAACAGATTGTATCCTACTTTCGCCACTCGGCCCAGGGCCTGGAAGAAAAAAACAGATCCTTTACCTGATGGGCCCGGTGGGAGGGGGCAAAAGCTCGCTGGCCGAAAAGATCAAGCACCTGATCCAGTTTCAGCCGATCTATGTGCTGAAAGCCTATGACCAGCTCAGCCCGGTGTACGAGAGTCCCTTGGGCCTCTTTGCCGATTATAAAAAGGAGCTGGAGGAGGAATACGGCATCCCTGCCCGTTACATCCCGGCCTGCATGAGCCCCTGGGCTTCCAAGCGCCTGCGGGAGTTTGATGGGGATATTAACCGCTTTAAGGTGGTAAAACTGTACCCCTCCGTGCAGGAGCAGATAGCCGTAGCCAAGACCGAGCCAGGGGATGAGAACAACCAGGATATTTCCACCCTGGTGGGCAAGGTAGATATCCGCAAACTGGCCGAGTACCAGCAAAGTGACCCCGACGCCTACTCCTATACCGGCGGCCTGTGCCTGGCCAACCAGGGGGTGCTGGAGTTTGTAGAGATGTTCAAGGCTCCGATTAAGGTACTGAACCCCCTGCTGACGGCTACCCAGGAAAAGAACTACAAGGGAACGGAGCCCATTGGCGCCATCCCCTTCGATGGCATCATTCTGGCACACTCCAACGAATCGGAATGGGCCAAATTCACCAACGACAAAAAGAACGAAGCCTTTCTGGACCGAATCTACAAGGTACAGGTGCCCTACTGCCTGCGGGTAAGCGAAGAGATCAAGATCTACGAAAAACTGATCGAGGAGAGCTCCCTGCGCAAAGCCCCCTGTGCGCCCAAAACCCTGGAGCTATTGGCCGAATTTTCGGTGATGTCCCGCCTGAAGGAACCCGAAAACTCCAGCCTTTACTCCAAAATGCGGGTATACAATGGCGAAACCCTCAAGGAAACCGACCCCAATGCCAAATCCATACAGGAGTACCGGGACGATGCCGGTATCAACGAGGGCATGACGGGCATCTCCACCCGCTTTGCCTTCAAGATCCTCTCCAAGGTATTCAACTTTGATAGTGAGGAGATTGCCGCCAACCCCGTGCACCTGCTTTATGTGCTGGAGCAGGAGGTAGTAAAGATGATGCTGCCGCCCGATGTGGAAAACCGCTACCTGCACCTGATCAAATCCATTCTGGTAAGCAAGTATGCCGAGTTTATCTCCGATGAGATCCAGAAGGCCTATATTGAGTCCTATAGCTCTTATGGGCAGAACATCTTTGAGAAGTATGTGATCTTTGCCGACCACTGGATGCAGAACAACGATTACCGCGACCCCGATACCGGCGAGGTGATGGACCGCAGCCACCTGAACGAAGAGCTGGAGAAGATTGAGAAACCGGCCGGCATTGCCAATCCCAAAGACTTCCGGGCCGAGATCACCAACTTTACGCTGCGCTACAAAGCCAACAATGGAGGTAAAACCCCGCGCTGGGACTCCTACGAGAAGATCAAGACGGTGATCGAGAAAAAGATCTTCACCAATACCGAAGACCTGCTGCCGGTAGTCAGCTTCAATGTGAAATCAAACGAAGAGGATGAGAAAAAGCACCGCGATTTTACGCGCCGCATGAAGGAGCGCGGCTATACCGATAAGCAGATCCGCATACTGGTAGACTGGTTCCTGCGGGTGCGCAAAACCATGGCCTGATCGGGCGCTTATCCCTTTCAGGTCTTACTCACTCACTCAAGCACTACTCCCATGGGCAATATTGTAGACAGACGGAAAAACAATAAGGGAAAATCTACCGGCAACCGGCAGAAGTTTCTCAGGCGGGTGGAGGATCAGATCAAAAAGGCCATACCGGATATCATGAGCCAGGAGAGCATCAAGGATGCCGGAACAGGAGGTAGTGTGTCGGTGCCGATAAAGGGCATCGATGAACCCAGCTTCCATCACCAGCCCGGCTCGGGGCGCAAATACCTGGTGCGCCCCGGCAATGATCGGTTTAACGAAGGGGATCGCATACCCAAACCCGAAGGCGAAGGGAAGGGGGGTGGCGGTAGAGGCAAGGGCTCCAACAGTCCGGAGATCACCCAGGATGAATTTACGGTGGTGCTTTCCAGGGAAGAGTTCCTGAAGTATTTCTTTGATGATCTGGCCCTGCCTAATCTGCTGAAGAAATTCATGGATAGCACCTACACCTTCTCCTACAAGCGGGCCGGCTATACCAAAGACAGCGTGCCCTCCCGGCTTAATATCAAAAGCAGCTTTCAGCAATCACTGGCCCGGCAAATTGCCCTTAAGGGGGCTTATGAGAAAAAACTCAAAGCGCTCATGCTGCAGCTGGAGGGGGTAGCCGAGGAGGAAGAGCGAATGCTGCTGGAAGTGGAGATCGAGAAAGTGGCCCGCCAGGCCCGTACCATTCCCTTCTTTGAAGATGTGGATCTGCGCTACAACAACTTTGAGCAGGTGCCCACGCCCGTTACCTCAGCGGTGATGTTTTGCATCATGGACGTATCGGGCTCCATGGGCCAGCATGAAAAGGATATTGCCAAGCGCTTCTTTACGCTGCTTTACCTTTTCCTGACCCGCCAGTACAAGAATGTAGAGCTGGTCTTTATCCGCCACCATACCGAAGCCAAGGAGGTAGATGAGGAGGAATTCTTTAACTCCCGGGAGAGCGGGGGTACGGTAGTAGCCCCTTCGCTCAAACTGATGCACAAGATCCGCCGGGAGCGCTATGATGACAGCTGGAATGTGTACTGCTGCCAGGCCTCCGATGGGGATGTCTGGAGCCGGGAAGATGCCGTAAACTGCCGCCGCCTGCTGCGGGAGCTGATCCTGCCCTCGGTACAGTACATGGCCTATATCGAGATCAACCGAAATTCTGAAGGGGATCTTTGGCAGGCCTACAAGGAGGTGTGTGATGAGATCAACTTTTCTATGCGCCGCATACAGGAAGTGAACCAGATCTGGCCGGTATTCCGGGGCCTGTTCCGGAAACGAGACGAGCTGAATGCAGTGTAATCTACCCCCACCAGCGCCATGAACAAGAAAGAAACCTATAAATCCTTATTTTGCAACCCCAACTGGGATTATCCTACCCTGGAGGCGGCCGATGAGGTAACCGAGCGCATTGGCCGGGAGTACCTCAAGCTGAAAACCTACAGCAACCAGATTGAGATTGTGACCTCTGAGCAAATGCTGGATGCCTATTCGCTCATTGGCCTTCCCACATCCTATCCGCACTGGAAGTTCGGCAAAGATTTTGTCATGAACCAGAACAACTACAGCAAGGGGCGAATGGGGCTGTCGTACGAGATGGTGATCAACTCCAACCCCTGCATCAGCTACAACATGGAGAACAACTCCACCTGCATGATGCTGCTGGTGATTGCCCATGCCTGCCAGGGCCACAATGCCTTCTTTGCCAATAACTACATGTTTCTGGACTGGACCTCGGCCGATTCCATTGTGGACTATATGGTTTTTGCAAGGGAGTACATCATGGCCTGTGAAGAAGAGTGGGGGGAGGATGAAGTAGAGCAGGTGCTGGATGCCTGCCATGCCCTGATGAACCATGGGGTTGACCGCTACAAGAAGCCCAGCAAGCGCTCGGCACGGCAAGAGAACGAGCGCCTGCGCAAGCTTACCAGCATTCGGCATGAGAATGTGAATGAACTCTGGCGCACACTGCCCTCCCTCCGGCAGGGGGTAGAGGAAAGCCGCAAGCATAAGAAATTCCCCCAGGAGCCTGAGGAGAACCTGCTCTATTTCATCGAAAAATTCTCGCCCACGCTGCCCGACTGGAAACGGGAGATTGTACGCATTGTGCGCAAGGTAGCCCAGTACTACTACCCCCAGAGTGCCACCAAGGTGATGAATGAGGGATTTGCTTCCTTTGTGCACTACCACATCATCAACAAGATGTATGACGAGGGCTGGGTGAACGACGGCTTTATGCTGGAATTCATCAAAAGTCACAGCAGTGTGCTTTATCAGCCCGAGTACAACAGCAAGTACTTTTCCGGCCTCAACCCCTATACGCTGGGCTTCAACATCTTTATGGACATCAAGCGCATCTGCCTGGATCCCACGCCCGAAGACCGGCTCTGGTTCCCCAACCTCATTGGCAAGCACTGGCTGGATGAGGTGCACTATGCCATGGAAAACTTCCGGGACGACAGCTTTATTCTGCAGTACCTCTCGCCCAAGGTGATCCGGGACATGAAGATTTTTGCCATTACCGATGATGAAAGCAAAAAGGAATACGAGATCAATGCCATACACAACGAGCGGGGCTACAAGCGCATCCGGGAGCAGCTGAGCCAGCAGTATGACCGTGCCAACTGGGTGCCCAATATCCAGGTCACAGGCCTGGATCTGCATGCTACCAACAAGCTCACCCTAACCCACAGCCTCTACAACGATCGCAAGCTGGAGCCCGAAGAGACCCGCAAAACCCTGGAGCAGCTCAGATCCCTGTGGGGGTTTCCCGTAGAGATCCTTACCCGCAACAAACTGGGGGTAAATGAGCAGAGCTTTGTGTGCCGCTGAGCAGTCCCGAAACAGGAAAATATTTTAAAAATAGTAGCCCCTGCCAGCGAACTTTCCGCACCCGTTTTACGATTAATAACTCGGTGACGGGCGTTATCCGGTTTAGTAGAACCGATTTCTTACTAAAAGAAAGGAGGTACAATGTCTAGTCCAATGAACTGTTATCTATATCAAATCGCTGCAGGTGTTGCTTACTAAGCAAGGCTGCTTGGTGAAGTGATCCGCAGAGGATACGATAACGCATATGGATTTTAATACCGGCGGCTGGTGCTGCCGGTATTTCTATTTTTAGCCCTTCAGGCGGGCGTCTCAGGCCTCTTTTTTTTGCAGCCTAATCAAAACCTTTTTTAGCGTGTTATAGCATGCAAAGCTTATCCGGCAGGCCGGCCCTGTCCCTTACAATATGGAAACTCCTTATACCATTCCCGCTGCTACCCGCATAGGCCATGTACATCTGAAAGTTGCCGATCTGGACCGATCGCTGGCCTTTTACCGCGATTTGCTGGGCTTTAGCCTCATAACCATGTACGGAACCGGGGCAGCTTTTATTTCTGCAGGGGGCTATCACCATCACATTGGCCTCAATACCTGGTATAGCAAGGGCGCTGCTCCGGCCCCGGTTAACAGTGCAGGCCTTTTCCATACCGCCATCCTGTACCCAAACCGACGAGACCTGGCCGTGGCCCTCAAACGGCTGCTGGACGCCGGCTACCCCCTTACCGGAGCCTCCGATCATGGCGTATCCGAAGCACTCTACCTGAACGATCCGGACAACAATGGGGTGGAGTTGTATTGGGACCGTAGCCCGGAGGAATGGCCCCGGCTGGAAGATGGCAGCATTACCATGTATACCCGGCCGCTGAACCTGGAAAATCTGCTGGCTGAGCTGGAAGAAGAACGCTAGAAGTGGCCCTATAGCCCTGTTTGATGGGGTAGGCTCTGTATGCAGACAGGTAAAATACAAGCCTGGGCAGGCTACTCGCACGCTAATTTTTGGGCATACCCTCCATTGCTCATCAACATTTCGTACCTTTGAAACAGATTTTCAGGCCAGGTTTATTTTTAGAGGTACTGGTTTTAATGCCCTATTCTTTCTCCCTTTTGGTGGCCTGCAGATCCACATTATTACCTAGAAACCCTTTTCATGAAGTTGATCAGAAATCTTAGGATCAGAGATAAGCTCCTGTTGCTGCTGCTGCTCCTGCTGATACCCCTTATCTACTTTGTTACCACCACGGTGCAGCGGGAGCTAAGGGCAACCGCTGAATTGAATGAAGTGGCAGCACAGCTGCGGGAATCGGCTGCCATTTCGGCCTATGTGCATGAGTTCCAGAAAGAGCGGGCCCGCCTGATGGCCGCCGAGCAGGATAGTGCAGCCTATTACCGGGAAGCCCTACAGCAGCGCGAGCGAACTGATGTGGCGGAGCAGCAGCTGCAGCAGGAGCTGGACGATGCAAACCACCAGTTTGCTGATCTGGCCCTGGCGCAGGGATTACGGCAATACCGTAGGGATAGTGACAAAGGGCAACTTAATGTAGAGGATTTCAGGATCTACTCGGCAGACCTGCTGAACCGCTTTCTGTACAAGATCGATGAAAATGCCACCGGTATCAGCAATGTAACCCTTAGCCGGGACCTCATAGGGTTTACCAATCTGGTGAAAACCAAAATTCAGCTGGCTCGCATCAGGAGCCAGATGGCCAGAACCATAGAGGTAGGCCAGTTCTCCATAGGCGAATATGGCGCGTTTACGGCTCAGAAGGAGCTCTACTATACCTATTTGAATGACTTTAAGCGCTATGCCACCATGCAGGAGCTGGCAGCCGCCCGGGAGCTTACCAATACGCAGGATTATCAGACCCTGGCCGCTTTTTTGTACTGTTGGAACGCAACCCAATGCAAAACCTCTCCGGCTATGATACCCGGGAAGTATTTGAACTGTTCACAAAAAGCATAGAGGCCTACAAGCAGCTGGAAGACCGGATGATACGCCGCATTCAGGCCGAAGTAGAAGCTGAAAAATCAAAGCGAAGCCGCCAGCTTATTGGCCTTGTGGCTTTTTTGCTGGTAATGCTGGGGCTGGCCATTGTTCTGTCATTTTACATTGTTAACCTGATCTCCACCTCGCTGTATAGCCTTAAGCTGGCCGCCGAGCGTGTGCGCCTGGGCGCTACAGATGTGAAAATAGGCATAACCAGCCGAGATGAAATAGGAGAGGTAGCCGATGCCTTCCGGGGCCTGGTGCGCAAAAGCATTGGCCTTACCGAAGTGGCCAGGGCCATCGGAGAGGGACGCTATGATCTGCCGGTAGCCATTCAGAGTCCGGAAGATAACCTTAGCATGGCCATCAGTGATATGCAGGAAAAGTTGCAGCGCTATTCCACGGAGAGCAACCGCCGCAGCTGGATCCTCAACGGGGTATCGGAGCTGAACTCCCTGATTGCCGGAGAAGGAAACCTCCAGGAGCTGGCCGAAAAAGTGATTGCCTTTCTTTGCACCTATACCCAGGCGGAAGCGGGCGTTCTGTACCTGCACAATGATGCGGGCCGTCTGATTCCGGCAAGTACCTATGGCCTCACCCACAGGCTGGAGCAGATCCCCTCCTTTGAGCTGGGCGCTGGCAAGGTGGGGCTGGCCGTGCGTGAAAACAGCATAAAAATACTCAGGCAGGTGCCCGATGAGTATCTAAAGCTGCAAACGGGCCTGAGCGAGCTACAGCCAGCGACGGTTTTTGTGCTGCCGCTGGTGTTTTCGGGCAACAACGTAGGGGCCATTGAGCTGTGCAGCCGCCAGGAGGCTACCCCCCTGCAACAGGAATTTTTTAAGACCGTTTCGGAGCGCATTGCTATCATTCTGCATACGCTGCAGGCCCATGTGCATACCCAGGAGCTGCTCTACGAAACCCAGAACCAGGCCGAAGAGCTGGAAACCCAGCAAGAAGAGCTGCGCCAGCTGAATGCCGAACTCAAGGCTTCTGAAGAAGAACTAAAGGTGAACCAGGAAGAACTGCAGGAAAAGAACTCCGAGCTGGAAGAAAAAGCCCAGCTGCTGGAAGAGCAGTTTGAAGCCGTACGAACCAAGAATCAGGCCCTGGAAGATGCCCGCCAGGCCATTGAGCTCAAAATACAGCAGGTGGAAACCGTCAGCAAATACAAGAGCGAGTTTCTGGCCAATATGTCGCATGAACTGCGTACCCCGCTCAACAGTATCCTGATCCTTTCCCGCCTGCTGGCCGACAATACTGATGACCGCCTAAGTGAAAAACAGATCGAGCAGGCCAGGATCATTCATAATTCAGGGGCCGATCTGCTGAAGCTGATCAACGAGATTCTGGATCTTTCCAAGATCGAGTCGGGGCAGATCCGTCTGGAGATTGCACCGGTACCCCTTGCGGACCTTAAGCTGGATAAGGTATTCTCAGAAATGGCCAGCAACAAAAACGTTGCCTTCAGCATGCGGCTGGCGCCAGATCTGCCGGAGAGCATCCGCACCGATCGGTTCCGCCTGGAGCAGATCCTCAAGAATTTCATTAGCAATGCCATTAAGTTTACCCCTGCCGGCGGCAGCGTAGAGCTATCCATCTACCCCCTTGCCGAGGCGGAGGGTAAGGCTGGCTCCACTGGCAAAGAAAGCGGTACGCCCATTGCCTTCTCGGTAAAAGATACCGGCATAGGCATTCCAAAAGACAAGCAGGATCTGATCTTTGAAGCCTTCCAGCAGGCCGATTCCTCCACCACCCGCAAGTTTGGTGGTACGGGTCTGGGGCTGGCCATCAGCCGCGAGCTCGCCAACCTGCTGGGCGGTCAGATCAGGCTGCAAAGTGAACAGGGCAAAGGCAGTACCTTTACCCTGATCATGCCCCAGCATGGGCAGCAGCAGGAAGAAGCACCTGCCCAGACCAGCAGTCGCAGCCGGGTGGTGCCTGCCCTTACACAAAGCAAACAAGAATCGGCCAGGGAGCTTTTCTCCAGCCTGGATACCCGAACTGACCGGACCAAAAAGGAGGTTTGCCTGCTCATCATTGAAGATGATAAAGGCTTTAACGGGATCCTGGCAGATTTTGCCCAGGCCAAAAACTTCAGGGTGAAGCAGGCCTTTACGGGCCGGCAGGGCCTGGAACTTGCCCGCGAAGTTTCTCCCGATGCCGTTCTGCTGGACATTAACCTGCCCGATATGTCGGGCTGGGAGGTACTGCAGCAGATACGGGAAGACCGGGACCTGCGCCACATCAATGTGCATGTGATGTCGGCCTACGATCGGGAGGTAGTGGGCAAGCATGAGCAGAATGAGGAGTACCTGCCCAAGCCGGTTACCCTGGAGATGCTCAACAAGGCCTTTACCACTATTTCGGCCACTACTGCGCGCAGCATTGAAACTACCCTGATTGTAGAAGATAATGAAATTGAAAACAATGCCATTGGCGAATTGCTTTTAAGTCATGGTATTCATTCAGTCTCGGCCCATTCGGCCGAGGAGGCCGAAAAAGTGCTGGCCAAGCAGAAGATCGACTGCATTATTCTGGACCTGAACCTGCCGGGCATGAAGGGGCAGGAGTGGATGCAGAAGATCAGGGCTAAAAAGGGCCTTGCCGATATCCCCATCATCATCTACTCGGGCAAAGACCTGAGTGAAGAAGAAGAGATCAGCCTTAAGCGCCATGCCAATACCATCATCATCAAAAATGAGCATTCCTACCTGCGGCTGCTGGATGAGGTACAACTCTTCCTGCATAAAGTAAACAAGAAGCTGCCCGTAGGCAATGACTTTAAAATGAAGCTGCACGTGCCAGAAGAGATCCTGAAGGGGAAGAAAATACTGGTGGCCGATGATGATGTGCGCAATGTGTACTCACTCTGCAGCCTGCTGGAAATGCAGGGCATGGAGATAGTAGTGGCCTATAATGGACAGGAGGCCCTCAACAAGCTGAAAGCCGAGGAAGAAGTTGACCTGGTACTGATGGACGTAATGATGCCCGAAATGGATGGCATTGAGGCCATTAAGCACATCCGCCGGCAGTCCCGCTACAAACAGCTGCCCATCATTGCCCTTACAGCCAAGGCCATGAAAGAAGACCGCGAAAAATGCATTGCCGCAGGGGCTTCGGATTATATTCCCAAGCCAGTGGATACAGATAAACTGCTAACGCTTATGCGGGTATGGTTATATGAAGGATGATCAGGAAGATCTTTTTGAACAGGAGGTAGAAGCGCTCATTACGGCCATCAATGCCCACTATGGCTATGATTTTTCGGGATATGCCCGGGCATCGGTTTACCGGCGCATCAGGCGCTTTATGGACAACAAGCGCCTGCCGGGAATTCCAGAACTGCAGCAGGCCGTGCTGCGGGATAGTTATTTTTTTGAGGGATTTTTGCAGGAGGTGACCGTAAATGTTACCGAAATGTTCAGGGACCCCAGCTTTTTTCTATCCCTGCGCCAGCATGTGCTGCCCAGGCTGTCTACCTACCCGCACATCAAGATCTGGGATGCCGGCTGCTCTACCGGAGAGGAGCTCTTTTCCCTGCTGATCCTGCTGGAAGAAGAGGGCCTGCTGAAACGCACCAAGGTGTATGCCACCGACATCAACCAGAAAGTGCTGAAAGAAGCCCGGGAGGGGATCTATCCTGCGCGCTCCATCGCTGCCTACACAGCCGGTTACTATGCCGCTGGCGGCAAGCGGGAGTTTTCTTCCTACTACACCAGCAACTACGGAGGCATCAAGTTTAACTCCTCCCTGCTAAAAAACGTGCTGTTCTATCCGCACAACCTGGCCACCGATTTTTCTTTCAATGAGTTTCACCTCATTATCTGCCGCAATGTGCTGATTTACTTTACTCGGGAGCTGCAGGAAAAAGTATATGCCCTGTTTGATGAAAGCCTGGTACCGCTGGGCTATCTGGGGCTGGGCAAAAAAGAAACGCTTACACTGGCGGGAATAAGCAAGGATTTTGAAGTTATAGATAAAAGCAATCGGATATACCGGAAAATTCGCTGATGAGGCAGAAGATACAGGCAGTAGTGATGTGGGGGATCCTGGGGGGGTATAAAAGCTTCTACCACTATTCTAAGTGCCCTGCCGGCCAGCTACAGCATTCCCATTATACTGGTGTTGCACCGCCTGCGCAACAATGATAGTGACCTGCAAAGCGTATATGCCCGCAAACTGGCCCTGCAGGTGCAGGAAATAGAAGAGAAAGAGACATTAGCTCCCGGAAATGTGTACATTGCTCCACCAAACTACCATGTGCTGCTGGAGAAGGATCTTTCATTTTCGCTGGACAGTTCGGAGTTGGAAAATTTTTCAAGACCCTCCATTGACGTTACCTTTGCCAGTGCGGCCCGGGTATTGGGCAAAGGTGTGGCGGGCATATTGCTGAGCGGTGCCAATTCCGATGGCAGCAAAGGGCTCAAAGCCATAGCCGAAAAAGGCGGACTGGCCATTGTACAGGATCCGGCCGAGGCAGAAGTGGCCACCATGCCTGCTGCCGGGCTGCGGCTTACGCCAGCTTGTCGAGTGTTTACTTTACAAAAAATACAGGATTTTCTAACTTCACTTCTTTAAGCGAATACGTGCAACCAGTACACACCAAAGCACAGCCGGCCAGCATAGAGCAAGTAAAGATCCTGCTGGTGGACGACAGGCCCGAAAACCTGATCAGCCTGGAGAGTTTGCTGCGCCAGGAAGGGGAGGGCATCACCTACCTGTTTGCCCACTCGGGTACAGAAGCCCTCAAAATTGCGCTTAAGGAAGAACTGGCCCTGATACTGCTGGATGTGCAAATGCCGGTAATGAATGGCTATGAAGTAGCCCAATACCTGCGCAGCAACTTCATGACCCGCGATATTCCCATTATTTTTGTTACGGCCATTGATGAGAAAACCTCTCACATTGTAGAGGGCTTTGAGGCTGGCGGGGTAGATTTTCTGTTCAAGCCGCTGCACTCCTTCATCACCCGGGCCAAGGTATCGGCCTTTGTGAGCTTTTACCGCCAGAAGAAAGCGCTGGAAAAAGCGCATCGGGACATGATCTCGTTAAACCGGCAGCTGGAGGAGCGCGTAAGCCAGCGAACCGAAGAGTTGCTGCGCATCAACAATGATCTGGATAATTTTATCTATACCGCCTCCCATGATCTAAAGGCCCCCATAAGCAATATTGAGGGGCTTATGAACCTCTTTTACAAGCAGCTGAGCAAAGAATCCCGCAGCAGTCAGGAGTTTGCCAACCTGCAGGGCATGATCAACGAGTCTATTGAACGTTTTAAGAACACCCTGCAGGATCTTACCGAAGTTGCCAAAGTACAACAGGAGGCCGGCACTAAGGATACTGTTTATTTTGCTGAACTGGTAGAAGAGGTAAAACATAACATTCAGGAGGCCATTAGCAGCTCTGGCGCCGAGATCAGCGAAGATTTTTCAAAGGCGCCTCGCATTGACTTTTCCCGCAAAAACCTGCGCAGCATCCTGTACAATCTGCTAAGCAATGCCATCAAATACAGCTCGCCCGAACGCACCCCTCAGGTGAGCGTGTCTACTTCCCTCTCCGGCCCCTATGTGCTGCTGCAGGTGAAGGACAACGGGCTGGGCATTGCCGAAAAAGACCAGGCGAAGGTATTTGCCATGTTTAAGCGCCTGCATACCCACGTAGAGGGTACAGGAGTAGGCATGGCTATTGTAAAGCGCATTGTGGAGAACAGCGGCGGCAGAATTGAAATAGAAAGCAAGCCAGGAGAAGGCTCCTGCTTTAAGGTGTATCTGAAATAAGGCCGCCGGCCACTGCTGTGCACAGGCCAGAGGTAAACTACTTTTTTTTATGAATCCATTCCTATCCCCTTTTAACACCCCCTTTGCTACCCCCCCCTTTGAAGAAATAACCAATGCCCATTTTTTGCCGGCCCTGGAGCAGGCCATTCAGGAGGGCAAGCAGGAGGTAGCCGCCATTACGGCCAATCCCGAAGCCCCAACCTTTGAAAATACGCTGGAGGCGCTGGAACGCAGCGGCGAAAAGGTGGGCCTGGTTTCCGGCATATTCTTTAACCTTAATTCGGCAGAGACCAATGATGAGATGCAGGCCCTTGCCCGCGATATTTCGCCGCTGCTCTCTGACTATACCAATGACATCATGCTGGACGAAGCACTTTTTGCGCGCATCCGGCAGGTGCATGCCCAAAAAGACCAGCTTAGCCTCAGCCCCGAACAGCATACCCTGCTGGATAAAACCTATAAAAGCTTTGTGCGCAACGGGGCGCTGCTCTCTGAGGCGCAAAAACAACGCCTCCGGGAGATCGATAAGGAACTCTCGCAACTCTCGCTGCAGTTTGGCGAGCGGGTGCTGAAAGAAACCAATACCTACAGCCTGGAAATTACCGACCAGAAGGATCTGGCCGGCCTGCCCGGGCATGCGGTAGAAGCCGCCGCCGCTGCGGCCAAAGAACAGGGAAAGGAGGGGAGCTGGTTGTTTACGCTGCATTTTCCGAGTTATATCCCCTTTATGACCTATGCCGATAACAGGCAGTTGCGGGAGCAGCTGTTTAGGGCCTATGGGTCCAGAGCCTTTAAGGGTGATGAGCAGGACAACCAGGAGACCATCCTTAAAAAGGTAGGCCTCCGCCAGGAGCGGGCCCAGCTGCTGGGCTATGCCTCTCATGCCGATTTTGTGCTGGAAGAGCGCATGGCTGAGTCGCCGGCCAAGGTGTTTGAGTTTCTGGAAACCCTGCTAGGCTATGCCAAACCCGTGGCCCGGCGGGAACTGGAGGAGCTTACGCAGTATGCACACTCGCTGGGCGGCCCCCAGAAGCTGGAGCGCTGGGACATTGCTTACTACTCCGAGAAGCTCAAAATGGAAAAGTATGCCATTGATGATGAGATGCTGAAGCCCTACTTTAAGCTGGAGACTGTGATAGATGGGGTATTTCAGGTGGCCGGCCGGCTTTATGGGCTGCAGTTCAGGCCGCTTAAGGGTGTACAGGTCTATCATCCGGATGTGCAGGTATATGAAGTGCTGGATGAGCAGCAGCAGCATATGGCCGTGTTCTATGCCGATTTCTTTCCCCGCCCGGGTAAGCGCAACGGCGCCTGGATGACCTCTTTCCGCGGCCAGAAAAAAGTGGCGGGCGAAAATGTGCGTCCGCATATTTCCATCGTCTGCAATTTTACCAAACCAACGGCCACTACCCCTTCGCTGCTCACCTTTAATGAGGTAACCACCCTTTTTCATGAGTTTGGCCACGCCCTGCACGGCATCCTGGCCGATGGCACCTATGAGAGCCTGAGCGGTACCAGCGTGTATTGGGATTTTGTGGAACTTCCCTCCCAGGTGCTGGAGAATTGGGTGTATGAAAAAGAAAGCCTTGATCTTTTTGCCCGCCATTACCAGACCGGTGAGGCCATTCCGGAAGAGATGATCCGCAAAATAAAGGCGAGCGCCAACTTTATGGAAGCTTACCAGACCGTGCGCCAGATAGGCCTGGCCCGCCTGGACATGGGCTGGCACATTGCCCGAGCAGCCTCCATAACCGATGTAGGCGCTTATGAGCGGGAGCTCCTGCAGGATACCGATCTATTACCCCCCGTAGCGGGCACCAGCACCAGTGCCTCCTTCTCCCACATCTTCCAGGGAGGCTACTCCTCGGGCTACTACAGCTATAAGTGGGCCGAGGTGCTGGATGCAGATGCCTTTGAATTTTTTCAGGAGCGGGGCATCTTCAATAAAGATACCGCCGACCTGTTTAAGAAACATGTGCTAAGCGCCGGCGGCAGTGAGCATCCGATGGAGTTATACAAACGGTTTAGAGGCAAAGAACCCTCACCGGAGGCCTTGCTCCGAAGAACCGGCATGCTCAACTAACCCTATGGGCGGGCTGTGCGGAACTGCACAGCCCGCATTTTTTTTACACCTTTTTAATTCAAATGGATATAGAAGAACTCAACCATGTGGCCATCTGGGTAAAGGACCTGGAAGCCAGCCGGGCATTCTATCAGCGACAGCTAGGGCTGGAGGCTATTCCACGCCCGGCCTTTGATTTTCCGGGAGCCTGGTTTCGGCTGGGGGCCGGACAGGAGCTGCACCTGATTGGCGGCCGGAAGCAGGAACTGAGCCTGGACAGGCGGCATCATTTTGCGCTCAAGGTACGATCGGCAAGGGAGGCTGCGCACTGGCTTCAGCAGAAAGGGGTGACATACCGCGGCCCTAAACCACGGCCCGATGGTGCCATCCAACTCTTTATTCAGGACCCGGATGGGTATACGATTGAGCTTTTTGAAGATAATGCCTGAAGGGCAGGGGGACAGCTGATTGGGACCTATGCTATAACTAGGACTTTTTTGAGTCTATGAGAAGCCCGTAAAGCACCGGACTAAATATGGACAGGTTCTCCAGGAAGGTGGCAAGGCTGTAAAACTGGCTTGGGGCAATCTCCGGATTTTCGGCCATGTGCGCCAGGGCTTTCTCCAGGGCTTCCTGGTAGCGTGCATCAAATTCTTCTGGGCTCATGTCCATAGGGGCTGCTTTTGGGCTTCTATATTAACAACAAGGGTACTCAAATAAGTTTAAAGCACTACTTTTTTATCTCTTTCCAATAACAAAAAATATTTTTGCTTCAGGACAGGCTCCCCAGATAAAATGTTGAAAAATTCTGCTGAACTTGCAATCTGTTATCCAGCCAACACACGGATTAAAACTGGATAAAACTAGTATTTGTGGAGCACAGCTTCAAAGAAATCACCCACTCCCCAGCGTCTTTTTTTTCTATTTTACCCCCCGATTGGCAGGAAGGCATTGTGCCCCACTGGTCTGCCTACGAGCAGTCAGCCCGCATCTTTGTGCTGGAAGCTGATGGACAGATACTTGGCGGGGGTATCGTTTTCTCAAGCACCTCGCCCGATACACATCCTACCTACCTGGAGGATGCCCAGCGCTGGTTTGCCGAGGGCTATCTTTATATTGGTTTTCTGTGGATCTCGGAGCAGTACCGCGATAAGCAGCTGGGCTCAGCCTGGCTGCAGCAGCTCTATGACCAGCTGCCCCTGAACCGTTTCTGGCTGGCTATAGAAGACTACAGACTGGCCAATTTTTACCGCAGAAATGGCTTTACGCTGATTGAAGAACTGACCGGCCCCGACACCACCGAATGGGTACTGGCCATGCACGGCAAGGTGCAGGTATGCGAAAGTAGCTGGCAGGTACTGGAAAGCAAGTCGGCCTGAGCAAGGGTTCTTTCCGCTGCTACCGGCCTCGTCACTGCTAGCGAAGCGCGCCAATCTGGCTTCCGTCCCTATGCAGTCTGCTTGCCGCTTAGCGGCCTCCCTGCCTGAAACTACTTCTTTGGCTGCGGGGCTTGATCCTATAGACCCGTTGCAGACAGCAAAACATGAGTCATCCCGAATTTTAGAGAATACTTATTTTTAATAAAAACGGCCTACTGAAATTATTC
>NZ_AODQ01000090.1 GCF_000348925.1 Cesiribacter andamanensis AMV16
CCATCCTCATCGATCAGCAAAATGGAAATACTATCCGGGGAGTGGCCGGGGGTATTGTAGGCCTTTAGCACTACCTTGCCCAGGGGAAGGGTATCGCCATTGTCAAACGAACGGTGGGGATACGAGGCCTGTGTTTTTTTACTGGCATAAATGGTGGCTCCCGTTTTTTGGTGCAGTTCCAGGTGCGAGCTCACAAAATCGGCATGAGGGTGGGTCTCCACTACGGCCACCAGCTGCGCCCCCTGCTCCCGGGCATAGGCCAGGTAGGGCTCCGGATCCCGGCCCGGATCGATTACGGCCAGTTTGCCCTCGCTAAGCACTGCATAGGAGGCATGTGCCAGGCCTGTATCATAGAATTGCTTGATCTTAAGCATATAAAAATCGGTTTAGCCAAAAAGAATAGGATAGCCCCCAGCCAGGGGCCCCTCTCTGCAAACCTACACACAAGCAGGGGCCAAATGCAACAGAAATAACAGGAAAGAAGCCCTGGCACCTGCTGGCGCGCGCCTGCCGGCAGTGCGTTCCTTACAGGGCATTGCGGATCATCAGGTAGTCCAGGAAGTAGGTAAGCTTGAGTGAGAGCGTATGGGTATGCGGCTTGCTCCAGAAACGCTCCATATTTTCGGAGAAATTATGGCGGGCATCGCTGCTGAAATCATAGGCGGCATCTTTCCAGCCAAATTGCAGAAAGCTGCCTGGGGCAATCTGCCAGCTGTAGAAAAAGTCGAGGTTAAAGCTATTGAAGTTAACGTTGTGATCGATGAGTCCATCGCCATCCTGATCGCCCTTATACGCTTCGGTAGCCAGCAGGCTGCCATTTTTTTGCAGGTAGTAAAACTCATCGGCATAGCGCACGCGGCTCCAGTAGTAGCGTGCCCGAATGTTGAGGCCCATTTTATTATTGAAGGTAATGTTGAGCCGGGCCGAGGGCTCTACGGTCTGGATGGTTCGGTTGCCAAACACGATATGCTGCAGCTCTCTGCTTCCTCCTGTGGTGGTGGTGTAGAGGCGGTTTACAAAGCCCCGTTCATTAATATTGGTGCTGTAATTGAGGGCGCCAAATATTGAAATGAAATTATTGATGCGGTAGCGCGGCCCCAGGTAGAGGCCCCAGTCGTGGGCATCCCATACCCTGCGCCTGAACTGCCACAGTTCGGCACCTACGGCCAGGCGTTTTCGGTTGTCAGATTCTACATACACCCAGCCATGGTAGCTGGGCTGGCGGGTAAAGAAATACCCGGCAACGCGTGGTTCAAAATAGTCATGTTCCGGCAGGATCTTGCGGGAGTAGCCAGCACCCATCCCCCAGAAATTCCGGAACTGCATCCACACATTTACATTGCCGTTGAAGCCGGTATAGGTATTGGGCTTGTAGAGGCGGTTATAGTTCAGGTTCAGATTATTGCTCAGCTGGTTAAAGATCCAGAAAGGTTTAAACACATGGTAGCCCAGGTAGAGGCCCGTGTTTCGCTTGTTGGGGGCCTGCAGAATTCCCATATCATTGATCTCGTACCGATCGCTTTCTACATTGCGGCTCAGGCGGTACTGAAAGTTGCCGCTGATCTTGCCAAAGGAGAGAAAGTAGCGGTGCCCATCGGTTCGCTGCCGAAAGTCGGTGCATGGCTGCAGGTTTTGCCACACATAGCTCAGGGCGCCGAAGCCCTCAAACTGGTAGCGGTTATGCTTATCCCGCAGGCGTAGTTCTGCCCCGCTCACATTGGCATCCCGGCCACCATTGGCCCGGCTTACATTGGTATTGATGAGGGCAATGTTGGAGTTATTGGGCAGGTTCTGATCAAGCACCGCCACATTAAAGTTGGTCACAGGATCGATCATCAACTCCCGCCTGCGCAGGCTATACGTTTCTGTTCCAGGCAGGCGCAGGGTATCCTGCACTTCCAGAAATGCCGCATTGGTAACAGCATTGAACAAGCCTACCCCAAGCCCCTTATGGGTACGCCCCGATAGCTTGGTGGCATTGATCAGGCGGGTAGCATTGGGCCTGCTCAGCACGGTGGCTGTATCGGATACCTCTGGCCGGAAGGTACCAAACACATGCCCTACGCGCCGGCTGTAAAAAAGGCTTCGCTTGTTAAATAGCTCGGTACCCTCCGTAAAGAAAGGGCGGTTCTCTGCAAACTGTACTTCAAAGGGGGATAGGTTCAGCACCTGATTATCGGATTGTACCTGGCTAAAATCCGGCACAAGGGCCATATCCAGGGTAAAGCTTTCACTGATGCCCCATTTCAGGTCCATGCCGCCGCCAAGATTGGTAGAGGTGCTGCCACTGCCCCGGTCATAGCCGGCAATGGCGCTTACGTAGGGAAAAAACTGCAGGCGCAGCGGGGGGTCAATATCGTTGATGCCCCTTAGCAGCCCCGACTGATTTACAAGGCCCGAGACCGAGGCATCTACCGGATTCCAGAATGATTCTTCGTTGATGCTGCGGATCACCCGCATAAAGTTTACGCCCCAGAGCTGCTCAGGGCGCTTGGCAAAGCGCAGGGCCGACCAGGGAATCTCCATCTCGGCAACCCAGCCCTGCTCGGTTAGCTGCACCTCGCTGTTCCAGACCGCATCCCAGGAGGTATCTTCACTAGTGGGGGTAATGTAGAGGTCCAGCTGCACCCCGGCCGAGGTAACGGCAAAATAAAAAGCGTTTTGCCCCTTATTGTAGGTATCCAGCACAATGCCGAAGCGATCGGCCACCCGCCCAAAATCATCGCGCAGGCCCAGTTCCCTGGCAATTGAGTGGGGAGCAGGATCGTGCATGACCGCCAGCACATAGAGGGCATAATCCGTATAGCCGATCTTGATACTGGTAGGCTGTTTGGAAGGCGCCAGGTTCTGGGGGGCCAGCTGAGTAAAAGGGTCTGAAAAAGCTGGAATTTCCAGCCAGGCGGCATCATTGCCCTCACCGTCTATTTTTGGCTTTTCACTAAGCTTGCTGGCCGACATAGCGCGTCGTTCGGCCCGCAGCCGGGCATCCTGGGCCTTCGCTGTGAAGGTCAGCACCAAAAAAACAGAACACAAACACCTACCGATACACGCATGAACTTAGTAAAAACACGTTACTACTTAAGCTACCCCCGTAAGCTGCAGCTTTACCACTATTTTTTTGGACTAAGGAAAGAGAACTATTTGTTAAGAGGCGCAAAGATAGAACCTTATTTGTAATTAAACCTTACCTTTTCAGGACTGTTCTGTACATGTAACCTTGCCTGCTCCGCCTGCGTGAAGTAGAAGAGACTGTATGAAAAAGAAAGTATTTCGTTACCTGGGCCGTTCGGCCAATAAACTGGACTATTACCGATTCCGCTTCAAGCAACGTACCGGATTGCTGGGACAGCCCCGTATTTTGCCCTTCAGAGGTTTTGGCAATGATCAGCAGGCCATTTTGCGCGGACTTGTGCTGGAAGACAAGGGCCAGAAGCTGGTACATGACAACAGTAACCAGTGGGAGAATGCAACCGCGCTCTTCAAACGGTACATTAGCAGCGAGACACCCCGGGTACAGGTAAAGGCCTATTTTCAGGGACAGCACAAAGTAGTGCAGACCGATTCAGAAGGGTATTTTACCCTCCTTTCATGTCAATAAGCTGGCAAAAATCACCAATCCCTGGGATCAGGTACAGCTGGAACTGCTCGACAAGGTTACCTATAACCAGGGACCCGTGCGGGCCATGGGTGACATACTCCTCTCCGGCGCCGATAATGACATGGGAGTGATCTCGGATGTGGACGACACCATCCTGATCTCCCGCGCCACCAATACCTACCGCAAGCTGCGCCTGATGCTTTTTAACAATGCCCACACCCGCCTTCCCTTTGAGGGGGTGGCGGCCTTTTACCGCGCCCTCCATCGCGGCTATCACCAGGAGCGCTTTACTCCCATTTTCTTTGTCAGCAGCAGCAGCTGGAAGCTCTACGATCTGCTGGCCGATTTTTGCCATGTACAGGGCATTCCCAAAGGTCCCCTTCTGCTGCGCGATAGCCGGCTGGACCGCTTTAAGCTCATGACCTCCCTGCACGAGGGCCACAAGCTCTCGCAGGTAAAAACCATCATGCAGATGTATCCCCTCAAATCCTTTATCCTGATTGGCGACAGCGGGCAGAAGGATCCGGAAATCTACCGGGAGGTGGTGCGCCGCTACCCCGATCGGGTCAAGGCCATTTACATTCGGGATGTAAGCAAGCCCCATCGCCATGAGGAGATTGCCGCCATTGCCCGCGAGCTAAAAACGCTGGATGGGGTAGAAATGCTGCTGGTTAAAAATACTGTAGAAGCAGCCGAGCATGCCGCCAGCCACTGCTGGATTGAGCCGGAGGCCCTGCCCGAGATCCGCGGCGAGCAGCTCAAGGACCAGGAGGCTGAGAATCTGTTGGAAGTGTGAGGGGTTTCAGGTAATTAACCACCCCATAGCCAAAAAAAGCTGCCCCCCAAAGAGAGAGCAGCCGGAAATACGCGGATGGTAGCGAACCCCTAGAGTACCTCCTGAATCTTGTAATTTCTGCCCCTGAAGCTGAAGCTCTCGCCGGCTTGCTTGCCGTCCATGGCTTCATAAATGGGGGTTTGAGTAGAGATGATGAAATATTTTTTTCCGTCCATGTCAAAATCGCCCAGGCTGGCCGCAACAAAAAAATTCATTTTGTCGGTCATCACCAGCGAGCCAAAACCAATCCCGTGGGGGGGCTTAATGCCTTTTACCCGTTCCAGGATGGACAGCACCCCGGTAGCCTCATGCATGCGGCGGGCATACATGCTTTGTTCGTTCTGACATTGGGCCGTAAAGCTGTCCGTCATTTCCTCATTGCTTCGTTCGGCCAGTGCACTTTCCTGTATGGATTTCATGGCCTCCCGGGCCGTATCTACCATCAGCTGCTGTTTTTCGATGCAGGCATCCAGCAGGGCGTTCTTTAGTGTTTTATGATCAACTGCTTCCATGATATCTTGTATGTGTGGCATTTAAACGTCGGGGGGTGAAATTAGTTTGAGGTTTTTGACGAAAAAGTAGCAGATTCAGGAGGGCTTTTCTCCTGCCAATCCCTATTTGTTCTGTCTGAGAGGAAGTTGTTTTGGGTGGCCGGGTTTCGTTTCATCTGGAAAGTGCCTATTTTTCAGCGATCATCTTTATCCTCACTATGAAAAACAAGCGCATTTTTACATTGGGCACTGCCGCCCTTGCCCTGGGCCTGTGGGCCTGCCAGTCCGGCCCGCAGGGCTCCGACTCCGACCGGCTTGCCAGCGATACGGTTGCCCAGGGGGCTGTACGGCCCTCGGCCGATATCAGCGAAAAGCTGCAAAAATACACCCAGGTACGCCTTACCGCTGATCTGGGCCACCTGAGCAACAACGAACGGCAAATGATTGGCCTGCTGATACAGGCTGCCGACATCATGGATGGGCTCTTCTGGCAGGAGGCGTACGGCAATCCCAACCAGTTGCTGCAGGGGGCACAAGATAGGGAACTGGCCCGCTACATCGGCATCAATTACGGCCCCTGGGACCGCGTGGCTAATAACGAGCCTTTTGTAGAAGGGGTGGGCCCCAAACCCGAGGGCGCCAACTTTTACCCGGCCGACATGACCAAAGAAGAATTTGAGGCCGCCCAGCTAGCCGACAAAACCAGCCAGTATACGCTGCTGCGCCGAAACGATCAGGGACAGCTGATCACCGTTCCCTACCATCAGGCTTTTGCTGAAGAGGTGAAGAAGGCCTCCGACCTGCTGAAGCAGGCTGCCGCCCTGGCCGAGGATGCCGGCCTGAAAAAGTACCTGGAGCTGCGGGCCCAGGCCCTGCTCACCGATGAATACCAGCCCAGCGACCTGGCCTGGATGGACATGAAGACCAACCGGCTGGATGTGGTGATTGGCCCCATTGAAACCTATGAAGATCATCTCTTTGGCTACAAAGCAGCTCATGAGGCCTATGTGCTCATCAAGGACATGGCCTGGAGCGAGCGTCTGGCCAAATACGCCTCCTTTCTGCCCGAACTGCAGCGCAACCTGCCGGTAGATGCCCGCTACAAGCAGGAAACGCCCGGCACCGATTCTGACCTCAATGCCTATGATGTGGTGTACTATGCCGGCGACTGCAATGCCGGCTCAAAGACCATTGCCATCAACCTGCCCAACGACGAGGAAGTACAGCTACAGAAGGGTACCCGCCGCCTGCAGCTCAAAAATGCCATGCGGGCCAAATTTGATGAGATTCTGGAGCCCATTGCCGATGAACTCATTGCCGATGACCAGCGCAAGTACATCACCTTTGATGCTTTCTTTGCCAATACCATGTTTCATGAGGTGGCCCATGGCCTGGGCATCAAAAACACCATCAACAACAAGGGTTCGGTGCGCGAAGCCCTTAAAGAGCTGGGATCAGCCCTGGAAGAAGGCAAGGCCGATGTGCTGGGCCTCTACATGGTGACCCAGCTGCACGAGAAAGGCCAGCTGGAGGGCCGTCTGGAGGAGTATTACACTACCTTTCTGGCCTCTATTTTCCGCAGTGTACGCTTTGGCGCCAGCAGTGCCCACGGCCGGGCCAACATGGTGCGCTTCAATTACTTTGCCCAAAAAGGGGCCTTTGCCCGCGATGCCCAAACCGGTAAGTACCGCGTAGACTTTGCCAAAATGCGCCAGGCCATGAACGACCTGAGCCGCGATATTCTGGTGATGCAGGGCAATGGCGATTATGCCGCCGTAAGCCAGCTGGTGGAGCAGCAGGGCAGCATCTCTGCCGAGCTGCAGGCCGATCTGGACCGTCTGGCAGCCAAGAGCATTCCGGTAGATGTGGTGTTTGAGCAGGGAATGGAAGTGCTTGGGCTTAACTAAGTATATTTCACAAGAATACACAAAAGAGGAGGGGCGGATACCCTCCTCTTTTCATATAGGGACTAGCCATAAAAAAACCCGGCCTCTTGCAAGGCCGGGTTCCTTTCAGGTGTGAGTTAGGTTAGAAACCGATCACACCTTCCACTACTACCCCGTTAAATTTACCTCCGTTACGGATATCGTTGGCGCCGAAACCATCGTAAGACTGGTTTACATATTCGCCTTTCAGGAGGATGTTTTTAGTCATGAACCAGCCAAGGCCAGCCTGGATTCTGTCGATGGAGATCTCGGTGCCACCAACCATCTCGCCACTTACTTTGTTGTAGCGACCGGCTACATAAACCTGGTCGTACATGGGCAGGCGGTAGAGGGCTTCAGCAGCTACCTGGTTCCAGGTGCGGTTTTCAGGTTCGCCGAAGGCAGAGCCGGTTGCTCTTTCCAGTGTACCGAACAGTTCCAGACCACCGATCTTCACAAAGGGGTTGATCATTACCGCAGTCAGCTCGTTGGTCATGCCGGGGTTGATCAGGCCAGAGGTGAACTGCGCGGCTGGTGTGGCGTTGATGTTTTCCATCACCAGGTAGTAGCGAGAGCCGGCGCGGTCACCACCGTACAGGGTGTTGCGTACAGAGTTTTTAGTGGTGTACACAGAACCTGTCAGACGTACCCGAAGGTCTTCGTTCAGCTGCTTGTCGTAGCCAAGCTTACCGATCATTACTGGAGATCTCTTACGGTCGGGCACCACGTTGATACCACCCTGGATCTCACCCCCAGTTACCCCTACTACGGCCAGGAAGCCACTTGGGTGCTGATACACTACCTCACCACCAATCTCAGTTGTAAAGGCATCCATGATCAGGTTACCCACCAGCGGGTTGTACATGGCGTTACCGTTGTCAGAGCGGCGGAAGTGAGCATCGCCATAGTTTACTTCATAGTGACCGGCACGGATACTTACATTTTCCATTACCTTGTCAAGCAGGGCGCTTTTCAGCATGGGCAGCTTGTCTACTTGCAGGTAGCCACCTTTTACCCAGGTTTCCTGGTGGTGACGGCTGGATAGGTAAGTAGTCAGGTTTACGCGGATACCATCGGCCAGCTGGGCATCTACAATCAGGTTGGCAGTGGCCAGGTTAAAGCCAGGACCGATGTTCATCAGCTGGTTCAGGTTTTTGCCGGTTGCCTCATCAATTTTGGCATTGGCCGTGTTGCTGTGGCTCAGCGACTGAAACTGCTGGGCAAAGTGGGCGCCCACCCGAAGCTTGAACCCTGTGTAGGCTACGGTATCTTCATGTTTTTTTGGTTCAAATACATTCAGTCCATTTTGGTCATTTGGTCTGAAGTACTGCAGTGCGGGCTGTTGTGCCTGTACTGTTGCGAGGCCTCCCATTGCTACCAGCAGTGCGGTTGCGCCTATTCGTTTGATTGCTGTCGTTTTCATGACAAATGTTGATTATGAGTAAGGGTAATAGTTTGTTATTGTACTACGGTTGGAGTGCTTGCAGTTACCAGCAGGTTGATGTCGATGGTTACCAGATCGCCGGTTGTTACAGATCCGAACATGAAGGAGGGAGGCGTTACACCAAACTGGCTCATCTTGAATTCTTTTTTGCCTTTGAAGCTAATTGCGCCGTCCTTGTCAATGGTGTAGCGCACCTCGATTTTTTCCTGTTTGCTTACCCCTGCGATGGTGAGCATACCAGTGGCAGTGATCAGCCCTTCGTTGCCTTTTTGCTCAATGTTGTTGATGGTTGTAAGCTTAAAGGTGATGTTGGGATGCTTGCCGGTTTTAAGGGCTTCGTAGGCATTTTTGTCCATGGCATTCTTGCCGCTCTTCAGGCTTTCTGCTTTCAGGCTCAGCTGCAGATTTTTGATACCCGTTAGCTTGCCCTCCGTTACCTCCAGCTGGGCATCGCCTGTGATGGAAGAGGTTTGCATAGACCAGTCGTGCATGGTAGACGTACCATCTACTTTCAGCACACTTTTAGGAGAGATTTTGTAGGTGCTCTGTGCCATCATGGCCAGGGGCAGTACAAACATCAGAAGGAAAATTATGGACCGTTTCATGGTAGTAGTGGGTTAGTATTGCGTTCTTGTTGATACAAATCTACGCCCCCCCCACCCCTGAAAACATGATCAAACACGGCCCTGAAGATGATTGTAGCAGGGATGCTAACATGACCTATATCATCCTTTTTCCCGCCATTCTCAGCGCAATCGTGTGAACTACCCCCTATGCCCTATACAAGAGGCCTTTGGCAGTTTCCTTTCTCAGGCTAAGTGACCAGACTGAAAAAACATGATTTGAATTTTTTTTGACGCTGTTCCCCCCAGCCAGCTGTTTCGATGCCTTTTTCAAGGTACGAAAACCAAAACCACTCCTCCTTTCTGCCTCTTATGCCTTTTACCGCCTGGAACCAGCAACCTGCCCGGGCCAGCTACTATACTATAGTAGTATGTATGGATTGCTTCATGTTCCCGGCCCCTGGAAGGAGCTGTCCGCCAGCCGGCAAAAATCTGGCTCCGGGCGGCCCTTTCCCCGCTTCTAATCCGTATCTTAGTGAGCTGACTCCCTATGCCTGTGCAAGCGCCTGCTAAACCCTTTAAGATCTACCGCTCTTCTGCCGGATCTGGCAAAACCTACGCCCTAACCCGGGAGTACCTGTCGCTGGCCCTGCAGAGTCCCGATTATTTCCGCAGTATCCTGGCCGTAACCTTCACCAACAAGGCCACCCAGGAGATGAAAAGCCGCATCATTGAAACGCTGCACGAGCTGGCCAGCGGACAGCCCCATAGCATGCGCCAGGCCCTGATGGAGGCCACCGGCCTGGAGGGGGCTGCCCTAACCCAGCGGGCTACCGAAGTGCTGTCGTCCATCCTGCACAATTACGCACACTTTTCGGTCAGCACCATCGATTCGTTCTTTCAGCGCATTATCCGCTCCTTTGCCAAAGAAATAGGCCTGCGGGCGGGCTTTAAGGTAGAGCTGGACCAGCAGAAGGTGCTCGATGACCTCATAGACCGGGTACTGGCCGGCGTAGGCACCGATAAGCACCTTACCCGCTGGCTTACCCAGTTTGCCGAAGAGCAGATTGATGAAGGCAAAAGCTGGGACATCCGCCGCAGCATCCGCAGCCTGGCCGGCGAGATCTTTACCGAAAGCTACAAACAGCACGAAAAGGGCCTGCAACGCATAGCCCAGGATGAAAAAGGGCTGCTCAAAGTGCTGGGCCAGTTAAAAGACATCCGGCTGGCTTTTGAGAACAGCATGGAGGAGCTGGGCCGCTCAGCCCTGCAGTTTCTGGAGCAGCGTGGCCTGCGCATTGATGATTTTGCGTATGGCAAAAGCGGACCGGCCAATTACTTTACCCATATCCTGAAAGAAAACGGGGCCTATGCGCCTGGCAAGCGGGTGCTGGAGGTGCTGGAAGATCCCCAAAAATGGGCCTCCAAAAGCAATAAGCAGCGCGACTATTTGATCAGCGCAGCCCTGGAAGGCCTGAGCCCCCGCCTGCAGCAGGCCGTGGCGCTGTATGAAAAGGAGTATGAACACTACCTGACGGCCAAAGAAGTGCTGCGCTTTATCTATACCCTGGGCATCCTGGCGCACCTGACGGCTGTGCTCAGCAAGTACCGGGAAGATAATGACCTGCTGCTGATCTCCGATGCGGCTGTTTTTCTGAAAGACATCATTGGCCAGGATCAAACCCCCTTCATCTTTGAAAAAACCGGCACCCGCTACCAGCATTTTCTCATTGACGAGTTTCAGGACACCAGCGGCTTTCAGTGGGATAACTTCCGGCCGCTCATTGAAAATTCGGTAGCCTCCGGCAACCTCAACCTGGTGGTGGGTGATATCAAGCAAAGCATTTACCGCTGGCGGGGCGGTGACTGGAAACTACTGCTCAAGCAAATTGAAGAAGACATCGGACCCCAGAACACCCAGCACGAGAGCCTGAATTACAACCGCCGCAGCTGCCGCACCATCATTGATTTTAACAACAGCCTCTTCTACCAGGCTGCCTGGGAGCTTAAGGCCGTCTGCGAAAGTAAAATTGCCGACACTGCCGATGAGATGGAACAAACGGCGCTGCAGTTTTACCTGCACAGCCTGGCCCAGGCCTATTCGGATGTATTTCAGATCTACCCCGACGATAAATCGGCCAGCCCCTGCGGCCTGGTGCAGGTAAACTTTCTGCAAGCCGATGAGGAGGAGGGCGCCTGGAAGCAGCAGGCCCAGCAGGCCATGCTGGCCTCGGTGCGGGAGCTGCAGGACAAGGGCTATAGCGCCCGCGACATTGCCCTGCTGGTGCGCAGCAACCGCGAGGGACAGGAGCTGGCCAGTGTACTTATGCAGGCCGAAGAAGAAAAGGAGCCTGGCAGCCCCTATAATTACCGGGTGATCTCCAGCGATTCACTCTTTGTGGGCAACGCCGCCTCGGTAGGCCTGCTGCTGAATGTGCTTCGCTACCTGCACAACCCCCAGAACGCAGTTGCCCGCACCAACATGGCCTATGATTACCAGCGCTACATCCTCAAACCCGAGGCCCTGGACTGGCACCAGCTTTTTCTGGCCTGCGCCAGGGGTGAAGAAGCCCTAAAGGCCTACCTGCCCCCGCCCTTTCTGCAAAAGCAGGTATACCTGACCAAACTACCCCTATACGAAATGGTGGAAAGCCTGATAGACCAGTTTCGCCTCAATGAGCTGCCGGGCGAATGGGGCTACCTGCAGGCCTTTCAGGATGCAGTGCTGCACTACAGTGGCGAAGAAAAGGGAGACATTGATACTTTTTTGAACTGGTGGGCAGAAACCGGCTACAAGCGCACCGTACAGGTGAGCGACTCGCTGGATGCCATCCGCATCTACACCGTTCATACCAGCAAGGGGCTGCAGTTCAGGGCCGTGCTGATGCCCTATTGCCAGTGGGAGCTCAACCACAAGCCAAATGCCAATAATTTCATCTGGGCCAGGGCCCACACCCACCCCCTGCAGGAGCTGGAAGCACTGCCTGTAAAATATTCGGCCAGGCTGGAGCAGACCCATTTTCGGGAACAGTACTACCGGGAGCTGATCCAGGCCTATCTGGATAACCTTAACCTGCTCTATGTGGCCTTTACCCGGGCCGAAGAAGTGCTGCGGATCTGGAGCCCCCTGCCGGCCATCCCCAAGGGGCAAACCATGCCCAGGGCCGATCATGTCAATGGCATGCTCTACCGCCTGCTGTCCGGCAATGTGCAGACCCCGGAGGCTGCCGGCATGTCAGAAAAAGAGCTCATCCGCCTGCAGGCGGGCTGGCAGCCCGAGGGGGCCTGCTACCAGACCGGCGAGCTGCAGCCCGTAGCGCAGCGAAAGAAACGGGAGGCAGAAAGCAGCCTGCCCCTGCAGCACTACCTGAACACCCGCTGGCGCAGCCGCCTTACAGTGCGCCGGCGCAATGCCAGCCTGGTGCTGGCTACGGATGAAAAAGCCGCTGCCCGCATTAACTGGAGCCGCACCCTGCATGCCCTGCTGCGGCAGATCCGCCAGCCGGAGGAGCTGGAACGAGCCCTGGAAAACATCTACTATGAGGGCATGATAAACCGGCAGGAACTGCCCGCGGTGCGTAGCCAGATGGAAGCACTCTTTCGGCACCCCGTTGCCGGGCAGTGGTTTGAACCGCATTGGGAGATCCGCACCGAGCTGCCGCTGCTCTCCACCACCGGTTACCTGCTGCGGCCCGATCGGGTAATTACCTCCGGCAGCGAGGCCCATGCCATTGACTTTCGGGTAGAAAAGCCCTCCCCGGCCCATGCCCGCCGGGTGCGGCACTACCTGCAGCTGCTGCGCCGCATGGGCTTTAGCCAGGTGCTGGGCTGGGTGTATTATCTGGATTCGGAGCAAGCCCTGGAAGTAGGGGCCAACGGGCAGGAACAGCTGGGGCTGGGCTTTTAGCCCTTGGCCAGGGGGACCCCCCGCCGGGATACCAGCCGGAACAAAAAAAAGTTGGCGACAAAGTGCCACCAACTTTACATCAAACCCCTAAGCCTTTATATCTGGTTATCGTTTGCCGATTACGGTATCTTGCTGGCTGGCGGTTAGACCCTGCAGGTGCAGTTCAAAATCTACTGCCAGGCTATTGTTCACTTTTATGGCGCCCATCATTTTGGTGGGTGGCTCTATGTTAAAATCAGAGAAGCTAAACTCCCAGCAGCCCTTTAGGGTGGCATTGCCCGCCCGGCCTTCTTCAAAGGCGGCCTCTATCTGGTACTGACGGCTGATGCCCGCCAGGGAGATCTCCACAAGGCCTGTGGCCTTTTGCTGTTTGCCTGTGCCGGGGATGCGCTGCAGGGAAAGAAAGCGCACCTTGATGATGGGGTGCTTCTCGGCCTGAATGGTCTTGCGCAGATCATGGGTCATAATCCTGTTCTGGCAGTCAAAGCCGGAAGCCTTCAGGGTGATGAGGCCATTCATGACCGGCCGCTGGCTTTTTGCATCCCAGGACTCATACAGCACATCATCGCCGGCATAAGAGATGCTGGCGCATTCAAACTCATTTACATTGGAGCTGCCGGCTATGCTTAGCCTGCTTTGGGCGGTTACCAGCCATTCTTTGCCAGTAGTCGCCTCCAGCCCGCTAAGGGGGAGCAACAACAGTAGGAAAAGATAGGTGTATGCAGCCATATTCGTATTGGTCTTGTAGTCTATACGGGCTCGATCTCCCTGTATGATACTGCAAGCTAGGCACTGTAGCCCTCCCAGGCCATGACCTAGATTTGGCCCCATTATGATTAATATCAGCCTGCCGACGTCTCTCATGGCGGTATTCTTCCCTATTTTCCTGTAGCACAATCTTTTTTGTGGCATGCAACTATTGTAGCGGAAACAGTATCTTTCCATAAAATTTGATCTTACTGACAGGGCCGCTGCTGCCGGCCCCTACAGCTCACCTTACCCTGCTACACGCCTATCTATGCACCGCCTACTGTATGTTGCCTTTCTGCTGGTACTTCTCCCCTCCTGCGCCCTGCTGGCCCAGGGTATCCGGGGGCTTGTAAAAGATGCAGCCGGAGCACCACTTCCCTATGCCTCCATCTATGTAGTGGAGCTGCGCGATGGCGCCTCCACCAACATGCAGGGCCGCTATGAAATAAGGCTGCCGGCCGGTACCTATACCCTTAAGGTGCAGTACCTGGGCTATCAGACACAGCAGCTGCAGGTGCAGGTAAGCGAGGGCTGGCAGGAGCAGGAGGTTGTGCTGCAGGAGCAGGTGCAGGTGCTGCGGGAGGTGGAAATTAGCCGCCGGCAGGAAGACCCCGCCCTTACCGTAATGCGCAAGGCCATTACCAAGCGCAAGTACCACCTGCTGCAGTATGACAGCTACGAGGTGCAGGTATACATGAAGGGCACCGGCCAGGTAACCGATGTGCCTTTTTTCCTGAAGAAAAAGTTAAAGGAAGAAGGCCTGAACGTAGATGAAGCCTACACCTCCGAATCGGTCAGCCTGATCAAATTTGCCCAGCCCGATAAGCTGGAGGAAAAGGTAATCTCCATCCGCACCTCCGGCGAAAATAGCGGCGCCTCCCCCAACCAATACATCAACCAGAGTTTTTACAACGATCGCATTGCCACGGCCATTTCTCCCCTGTCGGGCCAGGCATTTGCCTACTATAAATTCCGGTATGAGGGAAGCTTTTATGAAGGCGAGCTGGAGATCAACAAGATTCGGGTAACACCCCGCTCCAGGGGCACCCAGGTATTTGAAGGGCACATCTACATCATCAGCGGGCTATGGGCCATCCATAGCCTGGATCTGGTCACCACTATCCAGGGTTTTCAGGTAAGTGTAAAGCAAAACTATGCCGAGGTGGCCCAGAACTGCTGGATGCCTGTAACACACCAGTACCGCTTTTCGGGCAAGATCCTGGGCTTTGCCGGCGAGTTTCACTACCTGGCCTCCTGCCGGGATTATAAGGTAGTGCTGAACCAGGACCTGATGGCCGAAACCCAGATCATCGATGAGAAGATCGAGGATGTACCCCCTGCCCTGAAGATGCCCCGGGTAACCGACAAGGATGATATTGTGGAAACGCTGGCCAGTGAAGATAAGATGACCAAGAAGCAGTTCCGCAAAATGATCAACCAGTACGAGAAGGAAAGCTTAAAGGAGCAGAAAGACCCCCAGATCGTCAGCGAACGCAGCTACTCGGTCGATACCCTGGCCCGCAAGCGCGACTCCACCTACTGGGCCGAGATTCGTCCTGTGCCCCTTAGCACCAAAGAACTGAAGGGCTATCAGCGGGACGATTCCCTGGCCCGGGTAGAGTCCGCAAAGCTAACCGGCAAGGACTCTACCGGAGTGATCAAAAAGGGGCGATTCAAGCCATCCGTGTTCTTGCTGGGTGGGCGATTTAACCTCACACCCCGCACGGTACTGGCGCTGGACCCCACCCTTACCCAGGTCTACTACAATACGGTAGAAGGCTTTAATGTGAATGTCAGCGGCAAGCTGGTGCACCGCACCGACAGCCTGCGCCGCCGGCTGGAGCTGGCGCCCACTGTACGCTATGGCCTTGCCAGTGAAGATGTGTATGCCAAAGGGCGGATCTCCTATACCTATGCCCACAAGGGAGTACGCAGGGGATTTTTTGTAGAGGGCGGCAAATTTGTTTCCCAGTTCAATGAGGCAGAGCCTATTCATCCTCACATCAATACGCTCAGCTCCCTGTTGCTGCGGCGCAATTTTATGAAGATCTATGAGAAGGGCTACCTGCAGGGGGGCTTTCACTACCGGCCTTCCCATACCTTTTCGGTAAGCACCAGCCTGGAGTGGGCGCAGCGGGGGGAGCTATTTGACCAGAGCAATTACAGCCTCTACAATGGCGAAGGCCGCACCTATACCACCAACCAACCCTATAGCCGGGAGCTGGCCGATACCGGCTTCCCCGAGCACCAGGCGCTGCTGTTCAGCACCCAGCTTACCTACAGGCCGGGCATTACCTACCGGATATACAATGGCCGCAAAACTGCCAATCTCAGCAAAGTACCAGAGCTGCTGCTGCAGTACCGCAAGGGCATCAGGGGGGTGCTGGGCAGCGATGTAGACTTTGACCATGTGCAGCTGGGCCTTAACCACGGGCATCAGTTTGGGGTAAGCGGCAAGCTGGTGTATGAGTTGCGGGCAGGCAGCTTCCTGAACAACCGCAGCATGTACTTTATGGATTACCACCATTTTGATGGCAACCGCACCATCCTGAGCAGCCTGCGTCCGGCGGGCTCCTTTCGCCTGCTGGACTATTATGAGTTCAGCACCAACAATGGGTATGTCTCGGCCCACACCCATTACCAGTTCCGCAAGTTTCTGCTCACCCAGCTGCCCATGCTGCGCTTTAGCGGCCTGAAGGAAAATGTTTTTGTGAACTACCTTAAAACCGGTGTTTCGCAGCATTATTATGAGCTGGGGTATTCCATCGACGGTATTCTGCGGCTGTTCCGTCTGGAGCTGGCCGCTTCCTTTAATGATACCGAGTTTAAAGAGCTTGCCCCACGCATTGGCATCGCCACCATTTTCACCATCAATGCCGATTAAAGGGGTTGAACCAAAAGAAGGGCCATCCGATGCAGATGGTCCTTCTTTTTGCTTTGGGCGGTGCTGACTATGCAGGAAAACGTATAGGCTACTAGAGGCCCAGTTCCTGTGCCATATTTTCTGGTGTGATGATGCGCATGCATTCCACTGTCAGGTCTACCTTCTCCCCTTGCTGGGTCTGTCCGGTAATTTTTACGGTAGCCTTCTTGCCCTGGAACGTTACTTCCACGGTTCCGGACCCCTTTTCGCCCCGGCCTGCACTCATGGTGTTGATGGTGTAGCTCTTGCCTTTAAATAACTCCCCAAAGCTCATGGTTACCATAAACTCCTTGGCTTTGGTATCGCCCTGCACATTGGGCACAATCATTTGCACGCTGGAGAGTTCATTAGCGCCTTTGCCTTCTTCGGAATACTGCAGGCCAAACTGGTTTTCTCCGGCCAGCCCGTGGCTGCAGCCGGCATCCATACACCGGGCTTCGTAGGTACCGGCCATTTCGCCGCCCTCAAGCACCAGCCGTATGGTGGCGCGTAGCTGGTTGCTGGTTTCGCCGCCCGCAGCAGGGGCGTTGGCTTGTACAGGAGCAGCTGCCGGGCTTTCGCCGGTGGCCTGCTCACTGCCGCTATCAGATCCACAGGCTGCCAGGCAAAGGGCCAGCCCGAAAATGGGAAGGAGTTGGTTTTTCATGGCGTTAAAGAGAAAGGTTAACGAGTGATTGATCGCTCCGATAAGGTATAAAAATTTCAGAACATTATCCATGAGATCAGCCCGGCAGCTGCATCGTCGAAAAAAATTAAATGAAGCTCCTTACTGCTTTTTCAGGTAAATGGTAAAAGTAGAGCCCTCCCCTACCGTACTTTCCACACGGATGCTGCCGCCGGCATTTTCCACTATGCGTTTTATTATGTACAGGCCCACACCGGAGCCCTCCACATGTGTGTGCATGCGCTTGAACATAGAAAAGATCTTGTCTTCATGCTGCAGATCAATGCCCAGGCCATTGTCGGTCACAGAAAAGACCAGGAAATCATCCTCCATTCTGCAGTTCAGCTCCACCCGGGGCCTGCGCTGGGGCGAGTGGTATTTGATGGCATTGGAAAGCAGGTTGTACACGATGCTGCGCAAATTCTTGGGCGAAAAGCGCAGGCTGCACTGCTGCAAATCGGTGATGATCTCTGCACCGGCTTCGCGAATGTGCAGCTCCATGTCTGAGCGCACATCGGCCACCACATCGGCAAGGGCTACCTCCCGAACATCTTCATGGGCTTCTTTTTGTACCCGGGATACCTCCGACAGGTCGGCTATGGTGGTTTTAAGCCGGTTAATGGAACTAAAGATCATGCCCACCACCCGGTCTGACTCTGGGGCTGTCATATTGCCGGCGGCTGTAATGGGCAGCAACATGTTCATGAGCCCTTCTATATTCAGGATGGGGGCTTTAAGATCGTGCGAGGCCGAATAGACAAAGTTATCCAGATCGGCATTGGTGGCCATCAGTTCATTATTAGTCCGCTCAATCAGCTGGCGCGCCCGTACCTGCTCCGTTACCTCCACGGCAATGACAATTACCCCTGTAATAACCCCCTGAGAGTTGCGAAACGGATAGTACATAAAGTTAAGCCAGGCATCCTGCGGCAGCCCCTTGCGCATAAAGGTAACCGGATATTCACTAAAAGAATGTGATACCCCCCTGGTATAGACCTCCTCCAGCAGCTCTTCCAGCCCCTGCCCCCTTACCTCGGGCAGGGCATCAAACACCGGCCGGTTGATCACCTCCTCATGGCTTTTGCGCCAGATTTCGCATATGCCCGGGTTGGCAAGCTCTACCACAAAGTTGGCCCCTCCCAGGATGCCAATGGCTACAGGCGCCTGTTCAAACAGGTTGATTAGTTCTTCCTGCTGGCGGGCGGCTTCAGCCCGCGCCTGCAGACTGGCCAGCGAGCTGGCAATTTGGCCGGTCAGGAGCTGGTGAAAGTTCTGGTACTCGCCATCGTACTCCAGCCAGGGGCTGATGCCGGAAACAAAAAAGCCAATTAGCCTGTCTTCACCAGGTTTCAGAATAGGAATAACGGCAGCGGTAGGACCCCCCTTGTGTTCCAGTCCGGCTACCGGATGCTGTTCCGGCCAGGAGGGCTGGGAGAGCAGGCATAGCTTTTTGCTTTGCATCACCTTGCCCAGCTGCCAGTGATCGTCGGCCCCAGGCTCGCCAAGGGACAGCTGGGGCAGCACCAGCTCTTCGGGCAGCTGACCCGACTGCCCCAGCAGCTCGGCCCGCTGCCATCGC
>NZ_AODQ01000091.1 GCF_000348925.1 Cesiribacter andamanensis AMV16
CAATCTAAACGGGAGCAGCGCCGCTTAGCGGCCGGCCTGCAGCCGGGCAAATTCTTTGGCAAAGTAGGTGAGGATGATGTCGGCGCCGGCCCGCTTGATGCTCAGCAGACTTTCTTTCATCACTGCTTCTTCGTTGAGCCAGCCCTGGCGGGCGGCGGCCTTTACCATGGCATATTCGCCACTTACGTTATAGGCAGCTATGGGCAGGTCATAGTGGTCTTTAAGCAGCTTGATCACATCCAGGTAAAAGAGGGCAGGCTTTACCATGAGCATATCAGCCCCTTCGGCTACGTCCAGATCGGCTTCAATGAGCGCCTCCCGCTGATTGGCGGGGTTCATCTGATAGGTTTTCTTATCGCCGGGAATGCCCTCAGCCGAGCGGGGGGCACTATCCAGCGCATCCCGGAAGGGGCTGTAGAAGGCGCTGGCGTATTTGGCCGTATAGCTCATGATGCTTACCTCAGTATAACCGGCCTCATCCAGGGCATTCCGAAGATATTCCACCCGGCCGTCCATCATGTCGGAGGGCCCCAGGATATCTACCCCGGCTTCTGCCTGGGCTACGGCCATTTTCCCCAGCACCTCCAGGGTCTCGTCGTTTACGATCTTGCCGCCGCGCACCAGGCCATCATGCCCGTCGGAATTATAGGGGTCCAGCGCCACATCGCTCATGATGCAGGCCTCGGGCAGCTCCCGCTTTAGCTGGCGGATGGCCTGCAGGTAAAAATTGTCCGGGTTGTAGCTAAGGCTGGCCTCCTTATCTTTTTTGGCATCGGCAATGGCGGGAAAGAGGTCAAAGGTGGTGATGCCCAAACGCAGGCACTCTTCTATTTCTTTCAGGAGCAGGTCGGTGCTGAAGCGGTACTGGCCCGGCATGGAGGCTACCTCCACCTTTTGGTTGCGGCCCTCGATCATAAAGAGGGGGTAGATGAGGTGGCGGGTCTGTACCTGGGTTTCTTCCAGCATGGCCCTGATAGCGGCCGATTTTCTATTTCTGCGGGGGCGTCGTAGCATAGGGTAAAAAATAAGATTCGCCACAAAGGTACAAAAAGAAACGCACTGCCGGGGCAGTGCGTTCGCTTGCTTAGTCGCTAAAATGTCTATTCCGTCAGCACATTGCGGGCGGTGGGGGCATCGCCGGGCAGCTCTTCGGTGCCTACCAGCAGGCCATTGACCACATAGGCCCGGGCACTGCCCGACAGGCGGGTAATGGTGTAGGTGGGCTGGGCCTGGTGCAGTTCTTCGATCTTTAACAGTCGGGAAACCCGGTCTACATCTTTGGCATCGGCCAGGCGAAACAGATCGCCCAGCTGAATGCGCCGGAACAGGCTCTCATAGCCCGTATAGCGGCGCGATTTGGCCGGATCATAGGAGGCCCAGCGGCCGCCCGCCAGCACAAAGGGGTGGTCGGGGGTGGCGGTAATTTCGGTGCCGTCTTCAAAGGTCAGGCGAATAAGCTTGCAGTGGGTTACGCTTACCACCCCCTCTACGGCAGCGGCCGTGGCCTCTCCGGCCGTGCTGCCATAGGCCAGCACCTGATCGCCGGCGGCCAGCTGCTCAATGGGTTTTTGGCTGCCATCGGCCATGCTTACCAGCGATCCCCTGGCAAAACAATGCACCTCGGTGCCATCAAAGTAAATCTCGGTAATAACGGTATCATCGGTCTTGCTGCCGGGATACACCTCGGCAATCTCAAAGCGCAGCACCATCTCTTCCCCTTCAGGCATATGCCCCCAGATGTCGGGCAGCGTAAAGCGCTGCTCGGCGCGGCTGTCTTCCAGCTGCAGAAGGGCGGTGGGCGTATTATTTACGTAGAGCTTTAGCCGCTTTACCCGGCCGTTTTCCTGCCAGGCCCGTTCGCTGCGGGTGAAGCCATTGAAGATCTTGATTTCGGTAAGGCGGGGGCTATCGTGCGAAAAGCGGTACTCGATCCACTCGCCAACCCCAGGGCCGGGGGCGGCCTCTACCCAGGCCCCCTGCAGGCTCAGGTCATGGGCGTTGTTGGCATAGTAGGTATTGGTGGCGCGGGGGCCCAGCTCAGAAGAAGCGCTGATGGCATAGGGACCGCCGGCACAATACCAGCTACAGCCGGCTCCCACAATACTTTCCAAATCTTCCTTGGATTGATGAAAGTGATATTTTCCGTTGATTTCCTCTAATTGCAGGCTTTCTGAGGGGTTCAGGCGGGCTTTGGTGGCCAGTTGCTTCCAGCTGGCAAAGGCTTTGTAGGCGGCAGGGCTCAGATCGGGGGTATAGCCAAGCACCGGTTTCCAGAGCGGCAGGGGCTGGGCCCAGGAAACGCTGGAAATAAGCAGAAATAAGAGGAGCGGAACGCGCATGGCAGCAAATCTTGTTCTCTACAAGAATAATCTATTCCCCGCTTTCTTTTGCCGATGTGTAAGGCTTTGTTAATTTGTTGCGAAAAACCCGTTTTAACGACTCCATGAAAAGTACTCTTGTATACGGAGCAGCTGCGCTGGGCCTGATGGCCGCCTGCACCAGCACTCCGCAGGAATCGCCCGAGACTGCCCGGGCTACCGTACCCCCCTACCCCACTACCGCCAAGGTAGATACCATTGACAGCTATTTTGGGCAGCAGGTACCCGACCCCTACCGCTGGCTGGAAGATGACCGCTCCCAGGAAACCGGCCAATGGGTAGCCGCCCAGAATGAAGTAACCCAGGGCTACCTGGAGCAGATCCCCTACCGGGAGCAGATTCAGGAGCGCCTTACCCAGATCTGGAACTATGCCAAAACCGGCGCCCCCTTTAAGGAAGGCAACAGCTGGTATGTATACCGCAACAACGGCCTGCAAAACCAGTACGTGCTCTACCGCATGGACCAGCCCGGCCAGGCCGGCGAGGTATTTCTGGACCCCAACACCTTTAGCCAGGACGGTACCACCTCCCTGGGCGGCCTGAACTTCTCCAAAGACGGCACCTATGTAGCCTACTCTATTTCTGAAGGAGGCTCCGACTGGCGCACCATCCGCATTATGGAGGCCGCTACCAAAAAACTGCTGCAGGATGAAGTACGCTGGTCCAAGTTCAGCGGCATGAGCTGGGCGGGTGATGGTTTCTACTACAGCGCCTACGATGCCCCCAAAGAAGGCGATGCCCTTAAAGGCAAGAACGAATACCACAAGGTGTACTACCACAAACTGGGCACCCCCCAGAGCCAGGACCAGCTGGTGTATGAAGACAAGCAGCACCCCCTGCGCAACTTCTATGCCCAGACCACCGAAGACGAGCGCTTTCTGATCATAGGCGGCTCCGAGGGCACCAGCGGCAACAATGTGCTGGTACGGGACCTGAGCAAGCCCAATAGCCCCTTTATTACGGTGGTGGAAGATTTCAAGAAAGACCACAATGTGGTAGATACCGACGGCAACAGCCTGCTGCTGCTCACTACCCTGAATGCCCCCAACAAGCGTCTGGTGCGGGTTGACCTGAGCAAACCCCAGCCTCAGCACTGGGTGGATGTGATCCCCGAAAGTGACCGTCTGCTGGAAGGGGTAGGCACTGCCGGCGGCAAACTCTTTGCCAGCTACATGCAAGATGCCACCACGCGCATGTACCAGTATGACCGCCAGGGCCAGCTGGAGCGCGAGATCGAGCTGCCGGGCATCGGCTCGGCTGGCGGCTTTGGCGGCAAAAAGGAAGATCAGGAGCTTTACTACACCTTCACCTCCTTTACCAGCCCGGGTACTATTTACAAATACGATATCCGCACGGGCCAGAGCAGCCTGTTTGAAGCGCCCAAAATAGACTTCGACTTCACTCAGTATGAAACCAAGCAGGTATTTTACACCAGCAAGGACGGCACCAAAGTGCCCATGTTCATTGTGCACAAAAAGGGCTTGAAGCTGGATGGCTCCAACCCCACCTACCTGTACAGCTACGGCGGCTTCGATATCAGCATGCGTCCTGGTTTTAGTATAGCCCGCATGGCCTGGCTGGAGCAGGGGGGTATTTATGCCCAGCCCAGCATCCGCGGTGGCGGCGAGTACGGCCAGGCCTGGCACGAAGGGGGTATGAAAACCCAAAAGCAGAATGTATTTGATGACTTTATCGGGGCAGCCGAGTACCTGATCAAAGAAGGCTATACCAGCAAGGAAAAGCTGGCCATCAATGGCGGCTCCAATGGCGGCCTGTTGGTAGGAGCTGTCATGACGCAACGACCCGACCTCTTTCAGGTAGCCCTGCCGGCCGTAGGCGTGCTGGACATGCTCCGCTACCACAAGTTCACCATTGGCTGGGCCTGGGCGGTGGAGTACGGCAGCTCTGAAGAGAGCCAAGAGATGTTCCGCTACCTGCTGGCCTACTCGCCCCTGCACAACATCAAGGAGGGGGTAACATATCCCGCCACCATGGTAACCACCGCCGATCATGACGACCGCGTGGTGCCGGCGCACAGCTTTAAGTTCATCAGTGCCCTGCAGGAAAGGGGAGCACCCGGCAACCCCTACCTGATCCGCATTGAGACCAAGGCAGGCCACGGCGCCGGCAAGCCCACCGCCATGCAAATTGCCGAGTGGGCCGATCGCTATGCCTTTACCTGGCACAACATGGGCGTAACCCCTGATTTTGAGCAGCTGAAAAAGAAGGATGTACAGCTTCAGTAAAAGACAGGTCTGGCGGAGAATTGGAAATACGTTTTCCTGATTTCCTGCTGAATGAGGATTCTAAAGGCGCCGGAAGCAGTTCCGGCGCCTTTTTTTGTGGGTGTTATTCTAGCTGGTGGTAGGGGATCTATTAGGAATAAAACAAATGCTACTTCTCAGCGAGGCACAACCAGCCTCCCCCTGCACCCCCTCCAAAGGGGGACATCGTACCAGTCAGTAATTTTGCAGAAAACGGATGGGTTTGGGAGCTTAGAGCCTCTATTAAATCTGCTGTCCCTTCGATACGGTACGATTGTCCCCCTTTGGAGGGGGTGCAGGGGGAGGCTGGTTGTAAAAGCTCTTGCAAATCTAGCTTCCTGCAAACCCTCCTTATCCACTTAGCTTTCCTTTCATCTGAAACATCCATATGCCCCTCGCCGGGCGCCCCTCGCCGGGCGCCCCTCGCCGCTAACAGCCTCCTTAAAAGCGCTACACTTTTACGCCAGCGGCAGCCTGCGTATCTGAACGGCTGGATTTTGTGGAGGAGAATGCCCATCTTATGGCTAGAAAACCTAACTTCCCCTAATCCATCCCTTTATGAACCGATCCATTTCTTCCTTACTGCTATCGGGGGCTGTGGCGGCCGGCAGCCTGCTGGCGGGCTGTAGCACCACCGAACCGGCCGGCGCTGAAGACAGCAGCCTGTCGGGCACCGAATTTCAGGTGCCGGTGGAGTACTACAAACTCGACAATGGCCTGAAAGTAGTACTCTCACAGGACAGGACCGCTCCTACCGTGGTGGTGGCCGTGTACTACAACATTGGCTTTCGCATTGAGCCCCGGGACCGCACCGGCTTTGCTCACCTCTTTGAGCACATGATGTTTCAGGGCTCCGAAAACCTGGGCAAAATGGAGTTTGTGAACCTGGTGCAGAAAAACGGCGGGGTGCTCAACGGCTCTACCCGCTTTGACTTTACCAACTACTTTCAGATTGTGCCGGCCCACAAGTTGCAAACCATGCTCTGGGCCGAGGCCGACCGCATGAGCGGCCTGGCCATTACACAGGAAAACCTCACCAACCAGCAGGGAGTAGTAAAGAACGAGGTGAAGGTAAACGTGCTCAACCAGCCCTATGGCGGTTTCCCCTGGCTGGACATGCCCCAGTATGCCAATGAGAACTGGTACAATGCCCACAACTTCTACGGCGATCTGGAAGACCTGGACGCTGCCACCCTGGAAGATGTGCAGCAGTTCTTCGACACCTACTACTCGCCCAACAATGCCGTAGTGGTAGTAGTAGGCGATTTTGAAACCGCCGAAGCCAAAAAACACATTCAGGAATACTTTGGCCCCATTGGGTCGGCCACCCTACCCGAGCAGCCCGATATCAGCGAGCCGCGCCAGACCGCCGAAAAGCGCTTTGTAAAAGAAGACAAGCTGGCCAACAAACCGGCCCTTGCCGTGGGCTACCACATGCCCGAGCGAGGCACCGGCGAGTACTATGCCATGGGCCTCATCAACCAGATCCTGCTGCAGGGCGACGATTCCTGGCTGCACCAGGAGCTGGTACAGGACCGCGGCCTTACCGGCGGGGTAAGCGGCGGCATTAACCTGCTGGGCAATATGTTTAACTACAACGGCCCCATGCAGTGGATTGCCAACCTCTTCTATGACAAGGAAACCTCGGCCGATACCGTGCTGGAGGCCATTGACACTACCATTGCCCGCCTGCAGAACGAGCCTGTACCCCAGGAATTGCTGGAGCTGGCCATGATCAAGATGCGCTCCGACCTCTACGATAACATCGGCGGCTTTTACGGCTTTGGCCGGGCCGACCTGCTGGCCAGCTTTGCCCTCTTCGACGACCGGCCCGAAAAGATCAACGAGATCGAGGCTGAATTCCGCAAAGTAACCCCTGAGCTGATCCAGAAGACCGCCCGGGAATACCTGCAGCCCCGCAACCGCACCATCCTGATTATCGATCCCAAAGCTCCCGCCAACTAAGCCTTTTTACCATGAAAAAACTAACCTTATATACCCTTAGCCTGCTGCTGTGCTGCCTGGCACCGGCCTATGCCCAAAAGCAAACCCCGCCAGAAGGGGGTAAACCCAAAGACTTTAAGTTGCCTAATAAAGAAGAAGGCAGCCTGGACAACGGCCTCGGCTACACGCTGGTACCCTATGGCGCCGTGCCCAAGGCGCAGGTAAGCCTGGTGGTAAAGACCGGCAACATCCACGAAGCCGAAAACGAGGTGTGGCTGTCTGATTTTATGGGCAACCTCATGAAGGAAGGAACCCTCACCACCAAGGGAAAGGACCTTTCGCTGCGCATGGCCCGCATGGGGGGGGACCTTAACATCAACGTAGACCCCAACACCACCACCATTTCCGGCAATGTGCTTTCCGAGTTTGTACCCGAGCTCATCCAGCTCATTGCCGATGTGGTGCAGAACCCGGCCTTTCCCGAATCAGAAGCCGAGCGCCTCAAGAACGACCTCAAGCGCCAGCTGAGCGTTAGCAGCAACACGCCGCAGTCGCAGGCCAGCTCCCGTTTCTTTGCCCTGATGTACCCGGAGCATTCCTACGGCCGCATCTTCCCCACGCAGGAGATGATCGAGGGCTTTACCGCTGCCAAGGCCCGGCAGTTTTATGAAACAAACTTTGGTGCCCGGCGCAGTGTGCTCTATGTGGCCGGCAAATTCAATAAAGCTCAGGCAGAAGAAGCCATCCGGGCCAGCTTTAGCGGCTGGCTACAGGGGCCGGAACCCAAGTATCCTACCCCCACTGCCCAGCCCAGCCAGGAGGTAGCCGTTATTGACCGGCCCAATGCGCCGCAATCTACCCTTATGCTGGGCCTGCCCGTAATTGACCCCTCCCAGCCCGATTACCTGCCGCTGCAGGTAACCAATGCGCTGCTGGGCGGATCCTTCGGCTCCCGCATTACCTCCAACATCCGTGAAGACAAGGGATACACCTACTCGCCCTTCAGTACCGTAAATGTGCGCAAGGGGGCAGCTGTCTGGTACGAGCAGGCCGATGTGACCACCGAGCATACCCAGGCCTCGCTGCAGGAGATCACCAAAGAAGTGAAGCGCCTGCAGCAGGAGGCCCCTACGGCTGCCGAGCTGGAAGGTATCCAGAACTACCAGGCAGGCATTTTTGTGCTGCAGAATTCCACCCCGCAGGGCATCATCGGCCAGCTCAACTTCCTGGACCTGCACGGTCTGCCGGATAGTTACCTGACCAATTATGTGCAGAACGTCTATGCCATCACCCCCGAAAAGGTAAAGGAAATGACGGCCAAATACCTGGATACGCAGAAAATGACGCTGGTGGTAGTGGGTGACAAAAAAGAGATCGAAAAACAGATGAAGGGTGACCAGAGCCTGAAAGTCAACTAATCCGCAGAATTTTCCGTCGCACTATGAAAAGAGCTGCTTCCAAAAGGGAGCAGCTCTTTCTTTAAAATTATATATACATTCGATTAGACTGGATACTCATTTCGCTTATCCTTCTATTTTTCAATCCTGTTCAGTTTCAGGGTAGCCTGCAGGACCCCTGCAGCGTTGTATTTTTCATATTGGATCAGCCCATGCTCCGGACTCCAGTACGAGATATCTCCGGAAGGGTGAAGCATGGCGTAGGTACTGTAGGTACCCATAGGCACATGTAGCTGTCTTGAAAGGGCTACTATCTGATTCTGGTAATCCGGATTTTTGCCGCAACTATAGGCTGGCAGCTCCTGCTGCAGGACTGGCCTGATGGGTGCATAAAGAAAGTTGAATTTTGACATGCAGGAAACAATGCTGATCTCACAGCTGGTACAGGCTGTTCCATAGAGCCCTTCTTTGCCCAATTCCCACTCCCGGCCCAACAGAGTGAACACATGCCGGAAACTCCCCGAATCTGTTTTTTCAAGCAGTTTCTTTCCCACCTCCAGATAGCGAAAGTCCCTAATGGTATCCTGGGCAGTATAATAATCGTAATACAGCCGGTTGCCCTGCCTGAGCCAGGGAAACGAATAGGCACCGGGCCCTGGTAGCTCTTCCACCAGACCACAGCCTGCCAGCAGCATCAGGCAAAAAAGAAGCAAGATCCGGTTCATAGGTCAGGTAGGGGGAAATAGGCTAAGCAACTTTTCGGATTAGGGCGCAAGTGCTGACACAGGCCCGCCTGAATGCCGCCGGACGGCTCGCAGGTGATTCTTATTCCACTTTTTGCTGACGTTCTCCATCCAGCGGCCAAAATCGGCTGCTATTTTTCGCTCGTTTTTGGCATCGGAAGAAGCATAGCCCGTACTGACTTTTAGCACCAGCTCAGGCACATCCTGAAAGCCCAGCCCGGCCATCTGGGGGCTGTAATGGACCGAGGTCATGTAGCGGTTCTGCGGGGTGGAATAAAAGCCTACCGGAAAGGGTACCCCTGCCGCCGCAAGGGCAATGGGCGTGGCTACGCCCAGCAGGGTGAGTGCCAGGGCCGTATTTTGCTCGGTTCTGCTCACCAGCCGATAGGCAATTAGCCGGTAATGCACGTCGGCCTGCAGGCTATCCTGGGTTAGTATGAATTTCAGTGCTTGTTTTTTTTGAAGGTTGGCCTTTACAAAGGAAGCCTGCGCCGCCAGCTTAAAGTTATGCGCCATCTCAGGCTCAACAAAGGCCTCATTGGCTGTAACAGCCACCCAGATGGTATCGGGCAGCTGCCGGAAGTCGGCTTTCTGAGCCTGGAGCCCATGTGCGGCCACAAACAGGAAGCAGGAAAAGAAGAGGAGCTTATTCATGAGCGAAGGCTGGCGTTGGTTCGGGAGTTATTTTATACCAAATACGCTACGTAATTAGTGAAAAATACCAATTGTTACAATATGGCTGACGCCCTTTTTATCCCAAAGGCTGCCAGTACTTTGCTCACTATAAGGAGATATCCTGTATTTTAGCCCTTATTATGACCCATACCCCCAACATCACCATCCGCACCGGCACCCGCCAGGACCTGCCCCAGGTGCTGGCGCTTATCAAAGAACTGGCCGAATACGAACGGGCCCCGCAGGAGGTAGACAATACCGTGGAGCGCATGGAGCAGGACGGCTTCGGTCCCCAGAAGGTGTTTGATTTTCTGGTGGCTGAGCAAGACGGAAGGATACTGGGCCTGGCCCTCTACTACTGGAGCTACAGCACCTGGAAGGGCAAATGCATGTACCTGGAAGACCTGGTGATTACCCAACCCCACCGCCGCTTTGGCATTGGGCGGCGGCTGTTTGACCGCCTGATCCAGATTGCCAAAGAGAAAGATGTGCGCCGCCTGAGCTGGCAGGTACTTGACTGGAATGAGCCCGCCATTGAATTCTACAAAGGCCTGGGCGCCCAGCTGGATGGGGAGTGGATCAACGGCCGGCTCACCTATGAGCAGCTGCAGGCGATGGGGTAGGAACAGTCTTACCACCCCTGCCCCTCCTAAAACAGGAGGGGAATTACCGCAGCTGATGGTTTTATGGGTTTCTGCCCCATTTTGAGTTCAGCAGCTGTATGCTGAATGCAAAAAGCCCTCTGGAGTCCTGATTCCCCTCCTGTTTTAGGATGGACGTCCGGGGCTGCGGTGCCCGGAGGGCGGGGTGGTTAATAGGGAGGCCTATTAAATCACCTGCTCCATCAGCGTGCGGAAGGAGAGGGCTTTTTCGCCGTAGCGGTCGGTGACCATCTGGCGCAGGCGGGGGGCATGATCGCGCAGGTAGGCGTCAATATCGTTGATATCAAGGGCAAAGTACTGAATGGCATAGGTGCGGCCGCCCTCTACCTCGTTGATCAGGCGAAAGATCTTGTGGTCAACAAACAACCTGGTAGCCATTACATCGGGAATGTGGATCTCCCGCATCCAGCGGAGCCAGTCTTTTTCAATTCCCGGATCAATGCTTACCGTTACATTATATAATATCATAGGGCATTGGATTACGTCAACAAGGGGTAATTATCGTATACGCCTGGCAGATTGTCTATCAATTTCCCGTAATTTTCAGCTTGTATGCAACCTACCGCTTTAGTGAACCGTCCGCTTTCCCAAAAAAAGGGGGCCTTTGCCCTGATGGCCGCTTCTTATACGGCCGGCCTTATAGGCCTGCTACTGCCCACCACCCAGGCCCTCTTTCAGGCGCTCACTCCTTTTCACCTGCTGCTTACCTCGGGCCTGCTCTTCTGGTTCCATACGGATTGGAGCCGGGCTTTTCTCCTTTTTTTGCGCCGCCGCTTTTACGGTGGGGTATGGGGTAGAGGTGCTGGGGGTGCACACCGGTGCTATTTTTGGCGAGTACTGGTATGGCGGCGCCTTTGGACCCAAAGTACTGGAGGTACCCCTGCTCATTGGCCTCAACTGGCTGGTGCTGGTCTACTGCTGCGGCACCATCTGCCAGCGACTGGCCCTGCCCACCCCCTTAAAAGCCGCCCTGGCCGCCGCCCTCATGGTGGGGCTCGATTTTTTTATTGAGCCTATTTCGGCCCGCTATGATTTTTGGTACTGGCAGGAGAATATCATTCCGGCGCAGAATTTTATCGCCTGGTTCATAACGGCTTTTCTGCTGCTGGTACTTTTCTACGTTTTACCCATCCGGCGGGGCAATTTTCTGGCCCTGCCCCTCTATATAATGCAGCTCCTGTTTTTTGCAAGTTTGCTTCTGTTTACGTAAAATGCAGCCTCTGTTAAACAAGCCAGCGCCAGTTGCGTTATTAGTGGATAGACCTAAAGGCAAGAAACGATGAAGGTAGTGCTAATGGCAATAGGGGCTTTTGCAGGCATGGAGGCCATTTCCTGGTGTATCCATAAGTACATTATGCATGGGCCGTTATGGAAAATTCATCGTACCCATCATGTTCATGGCAAGGGTTTCTTTGAACTAAACGATTTGTTTTCGCTTTTTTTCGGCAGTACGGCCATCGTGTTGTTGATCGTGGGCTTAAACAGGGAGAATCCTTATGCCACAGGTGCCGGCCTGGGCATCTCTGTCTATGGGATGCTCTACTTTATACTACATGATATGATTATACACCGGCGCATAAAAGCGTTTGGCACAATAAAGAACAGGTATTTACGCGGACTAGCAGCCGCCCACCGGGATCATCACCGTAGCCGGGAACGCGATGGGGGTGTGGCCTTTGGCCTGCTGTGGGTGCCTGTACACTACTTTAAACAAAGCAACCTAAGAAAGGGAGGTAAAGGTGAGCCATTATTCCATAAAAGATCTGGAACATTTGTCGGGCATTAAAGCCCATACCCTGCGCATCTGGGAGCAGCGCTACAATTTTCTGCACCCCGACCGTACGGACACCAACATTCGCCTCTATAACGATGATGATCTCAAACTGATCCTCAACGTATCGCTGCTGCGCGATAATGGCTTTAAGATCTCCAAAATTGCCGGCATGGATGCCCGGCAGATCGGCGAAGCCGTGCGGCAGATCACCGATCAGCAGGGCACCCACCACACCGAGCAGATCCATGCCCTGAGCCTGGCCATGATTGACCTGGATGAGGAGCGATTTGAGAAGATCATGTCCACCAACATTCTGCAGCAGGGCTTTGAGCAGACCATGATGCAGGTGGTATTTCCCTTTTTGCGCAAAATAGGGGTGCTGTGGCAAACCGGCTCGGTTACTCCGGCCCAGGAACACTTTATCAGCAACCTCATTCGCCAGAAGCTGATTGTTGCCATTGATGGCAGCTTTGTGTCCAGCAAGGAAAAGCATAAGAAATACCTGCTCTACCTACCCGAGGGCGAGCTGCATGAGCTAACGCTGCTCTTCTGCTACTATGCCATCAAGAGCCGCAAAAACCGCGTAATCTATCTGGGCCAGAACGTACCCCTGGCTGATGTGGTAAGCACCTTTAACATCTACCAGCCCGATTATGTGCTGACCATTCTTACCACCAACAAGTCGGTAGGCAAGACCCAGAAGTATGTAAACGCCCTAGGCGATTCCTTTAAAACAGCCCAGCTGTTGCTATCCGGCTATCAGCTGCTGAACAACGACATCAAGCTACCCTCCAACGCCAGGCTGTTGCGCCGGCTGGAAGAGTTTCTGTCCATGCTGGAGTTGCAAAGCGAGCGCAGCATACTGCAGGAGTAGGCCCCTACACATTACCCCCCCATTGTATAAGAGCCCCCTCCGGGGGGCTCATTTTATTGTAGCAATAGCCATGCCTGTGATATGGTCTGGTACCCGCACCTGCGGCGCAGGCAGTATCGCTCTTTTGTGCAGCTCTGGCCTGGCGCCAGCCGGGAGGCGGATGAGGCCTGCATGGGCAAATTGCACCCCCTTCGGTGCTCCGGTTTTTTTTCTCTTACTCAGGCATTTAGCGCTGCCCGCCCTCAGGGAGCCCCGCTGAACAGAGGCCGTGCAGCAACTTTTGGAAATTGTTTGAAAATAAGGGGAAAAAAAGTAAATATCATATAAGTACAACGTAACCCTGCGGCAGGGGGCGCGTATATCTTTCACAGACGATTTTACCTCTACCCTCCGGCACCATCTGACGCAGGTGCTAACCGAACTCCTCTGATCTGATCGAAGTTTTTTTAACTTTACTGAAAAAAACCTGTACAGTTTCTTGACTTTTTCGCCACAGCGATTAATTTTGTTTAGAAACTTTTTAAGCCAACTTAAACATTTTTTTGCATGACAGCACTAGAGTTCAGCTATTCCCTCAACAAAATGTCCAAATCCCTTAAGCCCTTTGCGCTTAAACTGACCAAAGACATGGAGGAGGCCAACGATCTATTGCAGGAGACGATCCTGAAAGCTTTTACGAATCGAGACAAGTTTGCGGATGGTACTAATTTAAAAGCTTGGTTATATACAATTATGAAAAACACCTTCATTACCAACTACCAGCGCATGGTAAGAAGGAACACCTTTATCGACACCACCGATAACCTGCACTATATAAACTCTACCGAAAATGTTACCGAAAACCTAGCCTATACCAGCTTTGCCCTCAAGGACATCAACGAGGCCATTGTAAACCTGGACGATGCCTACAAAACCCCCTTTATGATGCACTTCCGTGGTTTTAAGTACCACGAGATTGCCGATAAATTAAACATTCCCATAGGTACGGTAAAAAACCGCATTCACATTGCCCGCAAGGAGCTTAAAGGCAAGCTGCGCAACTATGCGGTGAAGTAGCCCAAGGCCCTTCGGCCCGAGACACTTCATGAAAAAAAACATTCTTGTGATCGGAGGGGGCTTTGCCGGACTGGCAGCAGCCTCCTGCCTGGCGAAAGCTGGAAACCGTGTAACACTTATCGAAAAGAACAAAACCCTTGGTGGGCGCGCACGTGCGTTTTCTGCCGAGGGTTTTACTTTTGATATGGGCCCCAGCTGGTACTGGATGCCCGATGTGTTTGAGCAGTACTTTGGCCTGTTTGGCCACAACCCTGCCGACTTCTACAAACTACACCGTCTGGACCCCTCCTACCGGGTCTATTTTGGCAGGGAAGATGCCGTAGACCTGCCCGCCAGCCTGCCTGAGCTATATGCGCTCTTCAACCAGCTGGAGCCTGGCAGTGGCCGGGGGCTGGAGCAGTTTTTGCAACAGGCCGCCTACAAATACCAGGTGGGCATGCAGCAGCTGGTCTATAAGCCCGGCCGCAGCCTGCAGGAGTTCATGAGCCTGCAGTTGCTGCGGGATATCATGCGGCTGGATGTATTCAACTCTCTGCACAGCCATGCCCGCAGGTTCTTTAGCCACCCGCAGCTGCTGCAGATTGTTGAGTTTCCGGTACTGTTTCTGGGGGCAACCCCGCAAAATACCCCGGCCCTCTACAGCCTGATGAACTGGGCCGATATGGGCCTGGGCACCTGGTACCCCATGGGGGGCATGTACAAAATTGTGGAAGGGATGGAAAAAGTGGCCCGGGAGCAGGGAGTAGAGATCCTGACCGACTGCCCCGTGCATGAGATTGTGGTAGAGAAAGGGGTAGCCACCAGGCTAAGCACCGCCAGGGGCGATTTCGCCGCCGATGTGGTGGTGGCAGGTGCCGATTACCACCACGTGGAGCAGGAACTGCTGGAGCCCCGCTGGCGCACGTACGGTCCTGCCTACTGGAAAAAGCGCACCATGGCCCCCTCCAGCCTCCTGTTTTATATGGGTGTTAACAAGCGCCTCAAAAATCTTCAGCACCACAATCTGTTTTTTGATAAAGACTTTGGCCGGCATGCCCGGGAAATCTACGAGCAACCCGCCTGGCCCAGTGACCCCCTCTTTTATGCCTGTGTGCCCTCCCTTACCGATGCATCCGTAGCGCCGCAGGGAAGCGAAAATCTTTTTCTGCTGGTGCCCGTGGCCCCGGGTCTGGAAGATACCCCCGAGATCCGGGAGCATTACTATGAGCGCATTATGGACCGGCTGGAAGACCTGAGCGGCCAATCAGTACGGGAGTCGGTGGTGTACAGGCGCAGCTATGCCCACGCCGATTTTGTGCAGGATTATAATGCTTTCCGGGGCAATGCCTATGGCCTGGCCAACACCCTGCGCCAAACAGCTTTGCTCAAACCCGGGTTAAAAAGTAAGCGGGTCAAAAACCTGTACTATACCGGCCAATTGACGGTGCCAGGGCCCGGTGTACCGCCTTCGTTAATTTCGGGGCAGGTAGTTGCTAGCGAAATTGAAAAAGATTTTGCATCTTGACGTTTAATCTTTAATGATTTTCGTTACACAGCTATGGACTTATTCAGCAAAACCACTTTTGAGTGCAGCAAGCTCATTACCCAGCGCTACAGCACCTCCTTTACGCTGGGCATCCGCACGCTGCACAAGCGCTTTCACTTTCCCATTTATGCCATCTATGGCTATGTGCGCTATGCCGATGAGATAGTGGATACCTTCCATAGCCATGACAAGGCCCGGCTGCTGGAGCGCTTCCGGCACGATACCCGCCAGGCGCTGGACGAAAAAATAAGCCTGAACCCCGTTTTACACAGCTTTCAGCAGGTAGTGCATGAATACGGCATCGAGTGGGAGCTGATTGAAGCCTTTTTGCATAGCATGGAAATGGACCTGGACCATACCCAGTATGAAAGGGTGGGCTATGAGAAATACATATACGGCTCAGCCGAGGTGGTGGGCCTGATGTGCCTGCGCGTTTTTTGCGAAGGCGATGAGGACCAGTACCAGCAGCTGAAGGCCCCGGCCAGGAGCTTAGGCGCTGCCTTTCAGAAAGTTAACTTTTTGCGGGACATCCGCAGCGACTTTGAAGAGCGGGGCAGGGTCTATTTTCCGGGGGTTGATTTTACAGAATTTACGACGGCAGCCAAAAAGCAGATCGAGAAAGACATTGAACAGGATTTTGCCGATGCCTATAGCGGCATTCTGCGCCTGCCCAAAGGCGCCCAGATGGGGGTGTACCTGGCCTATCTCTACTACAAAAAACTCTTTTACAAGATCTGCAGCTGCCCCCCTTCCCGCATCCTAAAAGAGCGGGTGCGCATACCCGATCAGAACAAGCTCCTGCTGCTGGCCCAGACCATGCTCCGGTATCAGTTTAATATTTTGTAAATTTTATTAAACGTTTTAGAAGAAAGGGAAACTTTTTACTTCTTACTTTGCTTTAGAAATTAAGGCGAACTCTATGCACAAGCTCATTGTCGATATTGACCCTAACTCTGGCTTTTGCTTTGGCGTGGTATACGCCATTGAAATGGCCGAGGACATGCTGGAAGAACAGGGTTATCTGTACTGCCTGGGCGATATTGTGCACAACGATGAGGAAGTAAAACGGCTGGAAGAAAAAGGGCTGCGCATCATTAACCACCAGCAGCTGGAGGCGCTGCACAACGAAACGGTACTGATCCGCGCCCATGGCGAACCCCCCTCTACCTACGAACTGGCCCTCAAAAATAACCTGCGCCTGGTAGATGCCTCCTGCCCGGTAGTGCTTAAGCTGCAGAACCGCATCAAGAATTCCTTTGACAAAGGGGAACAGATCTACATCTATGGCAAGCATGGCCATGCCGAAGTAATCGGCCTGCTGGGCCAGACCAACAACCAGGCGGTGGTATTTCAGGACCTGAACGAAATTTCCCTGCAGGATCTGCCCCCCGCCATTACCCTCTATAGCCAGACCACCAAAAGCACCGATACCTTTTATAAGATAAAAGACCAGCTGCAGGAGGCCGGCGTGCAGGTAAATGCCAACGACACCATTTGCCGGCAGGTGAGCAACCGCGATAAAGAACTACGGGACTTTGCCGGCCAGTACGATAAGATTGTGTTTGTATCCGGCACCAAATCCTCAAACGGCAAGGTACTCTATGGGGTATGCCGGGATCGCAATCCCAATACCTACTTCATAAGCCGGCCAGAAGAGCTGCAGCCCGATTGGTTTTCGGAAGGGGAACGGGTGGGCATTTGCGGCGCTACCTCTACCCCCATGTGGCTGATGCAGGAAGTGCGGGAGCAGCTGCTTACCTATTGAGCCGCCGCCGCTCCGCCATTTTTCGTATCTTTACCCTACCGCCATGGCAGTAGCAGCAACAGCACCAAGCACATTCTGGAAAAAACACCTGGGAGTAACCATTGCCCTTGGCATTATTCTGGCCTGGGGCGCCTGTCTGTACCTGCTCCTGACCGCCTACACCATTTCCTGGACCTCCCCGCTCACCTGGCTTCTGGTGCTGGTGCAAACCCACCTCTACACCGGCCTGTTCATCACCGCCCACGATGCCATGCATGGGGTAGTATCTTCTCACAAAAAGCTTAATACGGCCATCGGCTGGCTGGCGGCTTTGCTGTTTGCCTACAACTGGTACCCCCGCCTGTTTCCGCGACACCACCAGCACCACCGCCATGTGGCTACGGAAGAGGATCCTGACTATCACCCCAGCGGCAATTTTTTCCGCTGGTACCTGAGCTTTTTGGGCAACTACATCACCATCTGGCAACTAGTGGCCATGGCCATCACCTATAACCTGCTGATTCTGGTCTTCCCGCAGCCCAATGTAATTCTGTACTGGATGGTGCCCAGCATACTGGCTACCTGTCAGCTGTTTTACTTCGGCACCTACCTGCCACACATGGGCGAGCATGCCCCTGACAACCGGCACAAGTCGGGCAGCCAGCCCAAAAACCACCTGTGGGCCTTTATCAGCTGTTACTTTTTTGGGTATCACTGGGAGCACCACAACTATCCCGGCACCCCCTGGTGGCAGTTGTGGAAGAAAAAAGCCTGAACCTGCGAACAAATCGGGTTCAGAGATGTATAGATTTTTTGAGCTTTCGCCCCTGTATAAGCGGGGTTCAAAGTAAACTATCTGTCCATACTTTTTCCCATTCATACACCTCAGTCAACACGCCCAGCATTGCTATCAAAAAAATTGTTTGAAACCCGCCCATCATTACCTGTATTTTTGTGTAGATTTGATAAAATTTTATTAAACATTATGAGGCTGTTTTGGGCATTTCTTCTGGTGCTGCTGGTACAAGTGCCTCTGCTGGCACAGCAGGGGATCATCCGGGGGCGGGTTACCAACCGGGCCACCAACGAACCCATCCCCTTTGCCACGGTAGTGATCAGCGGTACCAGTACAGGCGCCACCACTTCCGATGCGGGCCGATTTGAGATAAAGGAGCTGCAACCCGGCCTCTATACCCTGGAGGTACGCAGCCTGGGCTATAAAACAGAGCGGGTGTATGAAGTGGCTGTGACCAACGCCCGCCCCGCCGAGCTGACTGTATCCCTGAGCGAAGAAGCCGAACGCCTGCAGGAGGTAGAAGTGGTGGCAGCCCCCTTCAGCAAAACCGATGAGAGCCCCGTATCCCTGCGCAGCATTGGCCCCGATGAGATCCGCCGCAGCCCGGGCGGAAACCGGGACATTAGCAAGGTAATTCGCTCCCTGCCCGGCGCTGCCACGGCCCCATCGTTTCGAAACGACATCATCATCCGTGGTGGAGCGCCCAGCGAGAACAAATACTTTTTGGATGGCATTGAGGTGCCCAACATCAACCACTTTCAGACCCAGGGCAGCAGTGGCGGTCCGGTAGGCCTGATCAA
>NZ_AODQ01000092.1 GCF_000348925.1 Cesiribacter andamanensis AMV16
TGATCCCGCTGGGATTCGAACCCAGGACCCATACATTAAAAGTGTATTGCTCTACCAGCTGAGCTACGGAATCGAGAAAAAAACAGGGCCGCCTTGTGAAGAGAGCCCTTGTTTGCGTTATTGCGTTGCAAAGGTAGGAACTCAACATGAATTTGCAAAACCTTATCCTCAAAATTCTGGTTTTTTTGGCGCTTGCACCGCCTTTGGCCGCTCAGCAATCGGGCAGCCTCCTGCAGCAAGCCGATTCGCTTTTTGGCCAGCAGGCCTATACCGAAGCCCTCCCCCTCTATCAGCAACTGCTAGAGCAGCAGCAGGCTTCGCCCGCTATGCTGCTGCGCATGGCCTACATACAGGAGGGCCTTGGCCATGTGCCCGAGGCCCTTTACCTGCTGAACCTCTACTACCGGGAAACGTCTGATGAGGCGGCCGGCACCCGCATCAAGGAGCTGGCCGGCCAGCATAAACTGCAGGGCTACGATCTTATTGAGGAAGAATATTTGCCCAGCATCATTCGCCGCTACCAGCTGCCCATTATCCTAACGCTGCTGATCCTGAGCCTGCTGCTAACGGGTCTGCTCCTGTACCGGCGCATCAGACAACAGCACCGCCCGGTGCTTACCCCCCTGTTTCTGCTGGTGCTGCTGCTGGCCCTGGGCTACTTTGTGAATTTTCAGCCCGAATACACCAGAGGTATCCTGATGCAGGACCATACCTACCTGATGCGGGGCCCATCAGCCGGGGCCGGCGTGCTTACCCAGCTAAAGGCCGGCCATCGGCTGGAGGTGCTGGGCCGGGAGGATGTATGGCTAAAGGTGGTCTGGAACGATCAGATCGCCTGGGTGAAGGTACACCTTATCCGAACCGTATAAGAAGGAAAGAAATACGCAGCAGAGAATACCGGCACTGAAGCACCACCTCTCTAGAGCAGCGCCTGCCGGGCGCTCAGCACCAATCCGCTGAGCAGCAGCCCCCAAAACAGGGCACTCCCCAACATATACAGGAGTATCTTCTGCCGGTTATGGCTAAAGGCATTGGCCAGCAGCGCTCCCAGAATGGGCGTTAGGATCAGGGGGGTAAGAAAGCTCACTCCAAACACTCCCCAGCGCTGCCAGATCTTTACAAAACGGCGGTTTTTTTGGCTGAAGGCAGGTCTATTTCCGCGCAGGCGCTGGCTGATGCCCCGGCGCAGGCGGGGTCCCATCAGGGTAAACAACAGCACGGTGGTCATCATGCCCATGGTGGTAAGCGCCACGGTTTCAAGATAGCCCAGGTTTGTAGCCGCCCCGGCGAGTGGCCCGCCTACAAACTTGATCATGCTTATAAAAAATACGGACGCCCACTTACCAAGCTCCTGTAGCATGTTAGCTGATCACAAAATAGGTATAGACAATGTAGGTACTCAGCAGCACGCCCCCCTCCAGACGGGTGATTACGCGCTTGCTGATCATCATGGGCAGCACCAGCAGGGTTATGCTCAGCATCCATAACATGTCTACCCCTAAAATGGTGTCGTTTACCGCTACTTCTTTTATCAGGCTGGTAAAGCCCAGTATAGAGAAAATATTGAAGATGTTGGAGCCCAGCAGGTTGCCAATGGCCAGATCACTCTCCCGCTTAAAGGATGCAATAACCGAGGTAACCAGCTCGGGCAGGCTGGTGCCCACCGCCACAACCGTTATGCTGATCACCCGCTCGGTTACGCCCAGATAGCCGGCCAGTTCCCGGGCGCTGCCCACAAACCACTCGGAGCCAAAATAAAGACCCGCCACCCCCAGGGCCAGAAACAGCACATCTTTCCAGATGGCATTTGAGGGCAGGGCAACCTCCACCACATCCTGCAGGGCCTGCCGGCTGATGTGCTCCTTGCGGCTTTTACGAATCAGAAACACCACATACAGGATCAGCAGCACCACAAAAAGCGCTCCTTCCCAGAAGCTGATCTCCCCTCCCTGCATGATGCCGAACAGCAGCAGCGAAGCGCCCATGGTAACCGGCCAGTCGATCTTTACACTGTCCCGGTGCACTTGTATGGGCCGGATGAGCGAGGTTACCCCCAGCACCAGGGCCAGGTTGCAGATGTTGGAGCCCACCACATTACCGGTGGCAATATCCGGGGTGCCCTCCAGGGCGGCGCGGATGCTCACAAAAAGCTCCGGGGCGGAGGTGCCAAACGCTACCACTGTAAGCCCTACCACCAGGGTAGAAATATGCATGCGCAGGGCAAGACTGGAGGCGCCCCGCACCAAAAAATCGCCGCTTATGATCAGCAGCGTCAGGCCGGCCAGCAGCACTAGGGTGGTAAAGATCATTCGTTGTTAGAGTTTTTCTCCATAAGACAGGTCCCCGGCATCGCCCAGGCCGGGCACAATATAGGCATGTTCGTTAAGTCGGTCATCTATTGCCGCCACCCACAGGCTATAAGGCAGCGCCAGGTTTTCTTTTAGATAAGCAACCCCCTCGGGGGCCGCAATCACCGCCGCAATGTGAATGTGAGCCGGCTGTTCCTGCTCACAGAGTGTCTCCAGCGCCTGCACCATGGATTTGCCAGAGGCCAGCATGGGGTCTATCACAATAAGCGTACGGCCGGAAATGGAGGGGGTTGTCTGGTAGGTGAGGGCAATGCTCAGGTCTTCGGCACTGGTGTAGGGGGCCCGGTAGGCGCCAATAAAGCCGGTATCGGCCCGATCGAAAATGCGGCCAAAGCCCTGGTAAAAGGGCAGTCCTGCCCGCAGAATAGGCACCAGTATGGGGTGTTGCTCGGGCAGCTGCACCTGGCACTCGGCCAGGGGGGTCTTTACTGCCCGGGGGGTATATGTAAAGGTTTTGGAGATCTCGTAGGCCAGCAGCTCGCCAAGGCGCTCCAGATTAAGCCTGAAGCGCAGGCGGTCCTGCTGCTGGGCTACATCGCGCAACTCGGCCAGGTACTGATTGGCAATGGAAACATGCTCATTGAGTACAAACATAGCGGTAGAAAAAGTTTGCTAAGCTATAAAATGCAATAGCCTCCTGCAATATACGCACCGGCTAATTACGGCATTCTGCCCGTGCTTACCTAAATAAATACGGAAGCCCCGCTTCTGTTCACCCTTTTGCCCTACCTTTGTGTTTTTTGTACCCTATGGACCTCTCTCTTTTACGCGATCTGTGCAGCATCCATGCCCCCTGTGGCGAAGAAGCCACCCTGGCCGAGTACCTGCTGCGCTACATCAAACGCAACAGCCCCCGCTGGAAGGTGCAGCCCAAAGTGCTCGTAGGGCCGCAGCTGCAGGATTGCATCATGCTGGTCTTTGGCAACCCCCGCACCGCCGTGCTGGCCCATATGGACAGCATTGGCTTTACGGTGCGCTACCAGGACCAGCTGGTGCCCATAGGCGGCCCCCATGCCGAAACCGGCTATATTCTTACCGGCAAAGATCGCCTGGGCCCCATTGAGTGCCAACTGGTAGAAGATGACGGCCAGCTGAGCTACCGCTTTGGCCGGGCCATTGAGCGGGGAACCAGCCTGGTGTTTAAGCCCAACTGGCGCGAAGAAGAAGACAGCATCCAGTGCTGCTACCTGGATAATCGCCTGGGCGTGTTCAATGCCCTCAAACTCTGCGAAACACTTGAAAACGGCATTATCTGCTTTACCGCCTGGGAAGAGCATGGCGGCGGCTCGGTACCCATACTGGCCCGCATCATGTATGAAGAGTATGGGGTGCAGCAGGCCCTGATCTCCGACATTACCTGGGTAACCGAAGGGGTACATCCCGGCAAGGGGGTGGTGATTTCCATGCGGGACCGCAACATTCCGCGCCGCAGCTGGGTTAACCGCATCATAGCCCTGGCCCAGGAAAGCGGCATCGACTACCAGCTGGAGGTAGAAGGCGGCGGCTCCAGCGACGGGCGGGAACTGCAGCAATCGCCCTACCCCTTTGACTGGTGCTTTATTGGCGCCCCCGAAGAAGGTGTACACAGCCCCGATGAGCTGGTGCATAAGCATGATATTGCCTGCATGCTGCAGCTTTACCAGCACCTGATGGAGAAGCTATAAGTTTATTTTTATATGTTTGCGCTAAAATGCCTGCGCCTCACATGATCGGCCCTAACACCATGATAATCAAGGATAAGGAATTTGCCCCCTTTATTGAAAGCACCCGCATACAGGAAAAGGTTGCCCAGCTGGCAGCCCGCATCAATGACGATTATGCGGATAAAAACCCCCTGCTGCTGGCGGTCCTGAACGGCTCCTTTATGTTTGCCGCCGATCTGATGCGCAACATGTGCATTCCCGCCGAGATCTCCTTTATTCGGCTGAGCTCCTACAACCGCACGCGCAGCACCGGCCGGGTAAAGGAACTGATCGGTCTGGAAGAAAATATCTTTGGCCGCCACCTGATCATTGTGGAAGATATTGTGGACACCGGCCTTACCATTCGCCACCTGCTGGACGAGCTGCAGGAGCTGGGCCCCAAATCGCTGGAAATTGCCACCCTGCTGCACAAATCTGCCGCCACCAAAGAATCGCTTACGCTAAAATATGTGGGCTTTGATATCCCGCAGAAGTTTGTGGTGGGCTATGGGCTGGATTACGACGGGCAGGGCCGCAATTTGAATGATATCTATTCACTGGCCTAGACGTATAGTCTTTTTTAATTAAACAGTTCGCCTTATCTTTGAATCTTCTTTAAAAAGCCCCTTGCGGGATCAAGCTGTTTTATATGCTAAACATTGTGTTGTTTGGCGCCCCGGGAGCTGGTAAAGGCACCCAGAGCCAAAAACTTATCGAGAAATATAACCTGCTGCACCTGTCTACGGGAGATATCTTCCGCAAGCACCTCAGCGAGGGTACCGAGCTGGGCAAAGAAGCCCGCCAGTACATGGACAACGGCAAGCTGGTGCCCGATGCAGTGGTGATCAACATGGTGCGCGACAAAATAGAATCCAACCAGGGGGTAAACGGCTTTATCTTTGATGGCTTTCCGCGTACCGTACCGCAGGCGCAGGCGCTGGACCAGATGCTGCAGGAACTGGGCCTGGACATCTCCTGCATGGTAGCCCTGGATGTACCCGAAGAAGAGCTTAAGCGCCGCATAGCCGAGCGTGGCAAAGTATCGGGCCGGGCCGATGATCAGGACCCTGCCAAGATCAACACCCGCATACAGGTATACCGCGACGAAACCCTGCCCGTAGCCGAGTACTACAAAAAGCAGCATAAATTTGTGGGCGTAGATGGCGTAGGCAGCATTGATGAGATCTTTGAGGCCATCTGCAGCAAAGTAGAAGCGTACTGCTAAGTCCCTCTTACCAGGGTTTCGGCACCGCCAGCGCCCTGCACCCCCTTACCGAACAGGTGCTGCCTTAACCAAAAGGCAGCATTTTTTGTATACAAAAGCAGAACCGCCTGCTACCTTAACCCTTTGCTCATATGGCACAGTCCAACTTTATAGATCATGTAAGAATTTGCTCCCGCTCCGGGGCCGGCGGTGCTGGTTCCGTTCATTTTCGGCGGGAAAAGTATGTAGACAAAGGGGGGCCCGATGGCGGCGATGGCGGCCGGGGCGGCCATGTGATCCTGCGCGGCAATGCCCAGCTCTGGACACTCATTCACCTGCGCTACCGCAAGCACGTAATTGCCCAGAATGGCGTAGCCGGCTCGGGCCAGAACTCTACCGGTGCCCAGGGCAAGGATGAGATCCTGGAGGTGCCCCTGGGTACGGTGGCCAAAGATGCCGAAACCGGCGAAGTGCTTTTTGAGATCACCCAGGATGGCGAAGAAAAGATCCTGACGCCCGGCGGCCGCGGCGGCCTGGGCAACGACCACTTCAAGACCCCCTCCAACCAGGCGCCCCGCTACGCCCAGCCCGGCGAGCCCGGCCGGGAAGAGTGGATCATCCTGGAGCTGAAGATCCTGGCTGATGTGGGCCTGGTGGGCTTTCCCAATGCCGGCAAAAGCACGCTGCTCTCCTCGGTATCGGCAGCCAAGCCCGAAATTGCCGATTATGCCTTTACTACCCTGGTGCCCAACCTGGGGGTGGTCTCTTACCGGGATTACCGCTCCTTTGTAATGGCCGACATTCCCGGCATTATTGAGGGGGCAGCCGAAGGCCGAGGCCTGGGCCTGCGCTTTTTGCGGCACATTGAGCGCAATTCCATTCTGCTCTTCCTCATTCCGGCCGATGCCAAAGACCTGCGCAAGGAGTACGACATTCTGCTGGAAGAACTGCGCAAGTACAATCCCGAACTGCTGGACAAGCAGCGTATTCTGGCCGTAAGCAAAAGCGACCTGCTGGATGAGGAACTGATGCAGGAACTGAGCAAAGAACTGCCCACCGAGCTGCCTACCCTCTTTATCTCGGCCGTAACCGGCTACAACCTGGATAAGCTCAAAGACCTGATCTGGAAAACGCTGCACGAATCAAACGAATAGCCACCAGCAGACTGGTCCCCATGAACTTAAGCCTGGCATAGGCAGATACAGCTGCGTACTGCCGGAAGGGACACCCCCTAGTCGGAAGTCAGGGGGTAGCTACAGGGGCTCATGCTGCACAAGCACTAGGGAGCCTCTATCATGCTGCCATACATGATGCTTTTGCTCTCGCTGCCAAATTGACACCCTGACCCCTTTGGCAAAGTAATTGTTTGCCTGTTACTGATCTCACAAAAAGCTGACGATATGAGCACTGAACAAGAAAAAGACCTTGTGAACGATAATCTTGATATAGACACTGCCAGCGAGGCCACCGAACAGGTGACAGCTGACAGCGCCCCTGATACTGACAAAAAGGAAGCTCCTGAGCAGGACAGCGCCGAACAGAAGCTGAAAGCCGAGCTGGAGGAGCAAAAAGATAAATACCTGCGCCTGTATTCCGAGTTTGAGAACTTCCGCCGCCGCACGGCCCGGGAAAAACAGGAACTGGTGCGCACCGCCGGTGAAGAGATGGCCGTAAGCCTGCTGGGCGTACTGGACGACTTTGAACGGGCCATCAAAACCTTTGATGCCGAAAAAAGCGAAAGCAACAGCACCTGGGAAGGCATGCTGCTGATCTATACCAAGCTCAAAAGCACCCTGGAGCGCAAGGGGGTAAAGGTTATGGACATTGAGCCCGGCAGCGAGTTTGATGCCGAGTACCAGGAGGCCATTACCCAGATACCCGCACCAGACGAATCGCTGAAAGGGAAAGTGGTGGATGTAATCGAAAAAGGCTACACCATGGGCGATAAAGTGATCCGCTTCGCCAAGGTAGTGACAGGAGCATAATACAGCTATGGCGAAACGCGATTATTACGAGATTTTAGGCCTGAGCCGCAATGCCAGCCCGGAAGAGATCAAAAAAGCTTACCGGAAAATTGCCATTAAGTACCACCCGGACAAAAATCCGGACGACCCCTCTGCCGAAGATAAGTTCAAGGAAGCAGCCGAGGCCTACGAGGTGCTGAGCAATGGCGACAAGCGTCAGCGCTATGATCAGTTTGGCCATGCAGGCATGGGCGGCGCCGGCGGCTTTGGCGGCGGCGGCATGAACATGGACGATATCTTCTCCCAGTTTGGCGATATCTTTGGCGGTGGCGGTGGCAACCCCTTTGAGAGCTTCTTTGGGGGCGGAGGCGGCCGTGGCGGACGCCAGCGCAAGGGCTCCAACCTGCGCATCAAGCTAAAGCTAACACTGGAAGAAATAGCAGCCGGTGTAGAGAAGAAAGTAAAGGTAAAACGTCTGGTGGTTGCCGAAGGGGTTACCTACAAAACCTGCAGCACCTGCCAGGGCAGCGGCCAGATCCGCAAGGTGGTAAACACCATGCTGGGCCAGATGGTATCGGCCAATACCTGCCACACCTGCCATGGCAGCGGCAAGGTGATTGACCAGAAACCTACCGGTGTGGACAATACCGGCCTGGAGCAGAAGGAAGAAGTGATCAGCATTCGCATACCCAGCGGCGTAGCCGAAGGCATGCAGCTGAGCATGTCGGGCAAGGGCAATGAGCCTCCGGGCGGCGGCATTCCCGGCGAGCTGCTCATTGTCATTGAAGAGCAGGAGCATGAGTTCCTGAAGCGGGAAGGCAACAACGTAGCCTACGATCTGTACATGAACTTTGCCGATGCGGCCCTGGGCACCTCCGTAGAAGTACCTACCCTGGATGGCAAGGTAAAGATCAAGATCGAGCCCGGCACCCAAAGCGGCAAAATCCTGCGCCTGCGCGGCAAGGGCATCCGCGACATCAATGGGTATGAGACCGGCGATCAGCTCATCCACATCAACCTCTGGACCCCGCAGCAGCTCAGCCGCGAAGAACAGGAAATGCTGGAGCGCCTGCGCAATTCGCCCAACTTTGATCCTAAACCCGATAAAAAGGAAAAGGGCTTCTTTGATAAGATGCGCGAGTTCTTTTAATTCATAGCCGGCTTAGCAGCCGGCTTTTTTTATACCGGCCTGCTCGCTCAATGTGCCACCCAACACCCCTGCCCCGCCTGTCGGCGAGGCAGGTAGCCGATACCCGATACCTGATACCCCATACCCATCCTCCATGGCCCTGATCAGCAGAAAAAAGAAAATTTACCCCATCAGCCGGCACCTACGGGCCTACCTGCGCAGCCAGGAACGGGAGGCCGAGCTGCCCATCACCTACAAAGACCTGCTGCGCTACGATAACTCCATCGCCCTTTACGATCGCTTTGGGGCAGATACGCTCTGGGAAACGGTTTTCTACCCACAGTCGGAAATGGAAACCATTTACCAGAACCTAAAAAAGATCTATGCCGAACTGAAGGCCCAGGGGGATTACGCCATTATGGACCACCTGTCCATAGACCGGGTAGATGTGTGCGTATATGGCAATACCAAGCCCTTTCGGGTGCGCATTGTCAACAACATCAACGACAACTTCGATTACTTTTACATCAAGCAGGCCGATGCCTCCCGCATCTACGGGCTGGAGCTGGAGCACCTGCTTTCCCCCAACCGCATCAACTATGTGGTGCATGACGAGACCCTCATTGAAGAGCACATAGCCGGCATTCCGGGCGATGAGTTTATCCGCAAGTACCTGCAAGACAAAACCCTGAACGAGATACGCCTGGCCAAGGAGTTTGTGAAGTTCAACGAGCGCTGCTTTGTGCGCCTGCTGGGCGATATGCACAGCAATAACTTTGTGATTGAGATTACGCCCGATTTTGAAGAGATCCACTACCGCATCCGGGCCATTGATTTTGACCAGCAGTCGTATGAGGGGCGGCGGGCGGTGTACATGCCCCAGTACTTTAAGCAGAACAACCCCATCATAGAGGTGGGCATCCGCAACATGACCCCTACTACCATGGCCCAATACCAAAAGGAAGAGCGGGCCCTGATCGCCAACCGGATCTTATCCTCTAAAACGATTATCAAGAAACTGATCCGGACCATGATGCACGATGAACTGGCACCACAGGATCATGTAGAGAGTTTGCGCCAGGAGCTGGCAAAGTTTTACAGCGAACCGGACTTTCTGGAATGCCGGAATATGGGGGAGATTTTGCGCACCAGCCTGTCGCTGCTGGTACAGAAGGTGAAATTATAGGTAGGTCTTGTAGATATCGCCAGCTTTTCTGAACAGGTCTTCGTCGTGCAGGCCGGTCATAAAACGGGCATCGTGGTTCGGAAAGCCACTTTTGCATAGCTTCAAATAGCGGCTGTAGCTCTTCAGCAGAAATAGCTGCTCCCCTCTGTTACTTACTTCTTGCGCTACCATGGGCAGGTGGTGGTTTAAGGCTGCCATTCAATTAGTTAAAAAAGTTATGAACATGGTTGTCAACACATCTACGAGTGAGGTTGAAAAAATGTTTATAACTTTTCTCAAAAATAGTAGCAAATGAGTGAATGCCTGAAACTCAGACCTTACGCTGTAAGGTATAAATGATTATTGTTCCACCTTAGATTACAATTTGTCCTTCGGCGGAATTTCCATAAATGCTATGTTGCTGATTTTCATAGCGCAGGCCACTGATCAGGGCAATCAGGGCATCGGCCTGATGCCAGTTATGGCACTCAAAAGGGCGTGTGATAAAAGGGAGGGTGTCTAGTATTATTTCGCTAAAATGTACCGATGGCCCTGCTTTCTCTCTATATCTCTGCACATTAGCCCCAAAAAAACGTACCCAGCCCGCCGGATAGGTCTCGATAAATTGCACTTTATCTGGTAGCATCTTGTGCTGCAACTGTATGGCCCGGGCTGTAAGCCCGCCCAAAAAAAGCGGCGACATGGCCTGCAGCTCCCGATCGGCCTTTCGGTAGAAAAAATCCTCATAGCCCGGCAGTTTCTGATACACACCGGGCAGGCTCAGCGGCGCATCAATGAACACCTTTTTTGGCAGGAATTGGCGCAGTAAAGTTTTTAGAAAAAAATCGGCATCTTTTTTCTTCTCACTCTGAAAAAGCCGCAGCTCGCCTGCAGGACTTAGCAGCGCCAGCACCGTAGTGCCTGCCAGTTTACTGCCAAAATCAAGGCCGGCTATGGGGTAAGGGGGTAGCTGCAGCGGCATTAGAAGGGCAGGCCGGTTGCCAGGTTTAGCATGCTGCCCATAAACAGGGGCTTGTTCACCGTCTGCATCAGCTGTAGCTCTTCGCCGGCCTGCGTTTCCTCATCCAGAAACCTCAGTAGCCGGCCGGGAGGGTTGCGGGCAAACAGGCGGGCAAACACCGCCTCTCCCTGCGCTCCCTTTTTGTGGAGGATGTTCAGCAGGGTAGCATCATAAAGGCGGTGGCGCAGGGGGCTGTCGGCGGGTAGCGGCGGGGCGCCGGCCTCCAGCTGCTGCACAATATGGCGGGCCTGCTGCTGCATGCGCCGAAAGGTGTAGCCGGTAGAGGGCTTGGAGGCTCCCCCGGCCGAGCCAATATGGATAATGTGCCGGCCGCTGCTTTTGGGAAAGCGGTAGGTGGTCATGGGAATCACCCCCCATTCCTCTTCCACAATCCGGTACTGACTCACTTGCAGCACCTGCTGAATGTACGTCTGCAGCGCCTGCTCATAGGCGACGGGAGGCAGCAGAGAAGCTGAAAAGAGCGTATACTCCACCAGTGCCCGATGGGGACTGTGGGGTATCAGGTAAAAAAAGCGAAGACTATCGATCTGGGGGGTGCGGAAATCAAACAGACGCAGGCAGTCGGGCGCAAAACTGGGCTGCTCTGTTTCAATTACCCATCCCTTAAAATGCTGCTTCAGGTTCAGGCCGCCCCCTGCTTCTGCCCTGCTTAGTTTCTCATCCAGAAAGCAGCTGTTGAATACCCGGCGCCCCCTATAGCTCCCCATGCTGGTATGCACAAGGGCCCCTTCTTCACCATCTGCCAGCCCTGTTATATCTGCCTGCACCCAGTCTACATTCGGGAACTGACGCAGCCACTGGCGCACCCCCTCATAAAAGCGCTGGCCCTCCACCACCCGGTAGCTGTAGGGAGCCAGTGAAAAACGGGCGGTATAGGCCTGGCTAAAAAACTCAGCCTCCTCAAACTGCCAGGAGGCCAGCGCATCAAAGGGCTCTGCCCCTTTTGCCCAGTAGCCCCAGGTGCGGTCGTTGCGGCGCTTATCGTCCCGGTCGATCAGCAAGATGCGCATGTGCCGCAGCCGGGGCGAATGGGTTAGCTGCCAGGCGAGGCTTAAGCCAGCACCACCGGCACCTGCCAGTATAAAATCATATGGAGGGGGCTGTGACACAAAATTGGGAGCTACGGGGCTGCAACATAAAAAAAGTTCAGCAACAGCCTAGGCTGCCACTGAACTTTCATCAATTACCCTATAATAAACGCGTATCTCTACAACGCAAAAACGGGCCTGAAAAGTATGCGGGTTTAGGCATGTTGCTCAATTATTCGGCGCAACTGGGCCGCCTGCTGCACGCCGCTTTGTTGCCAAACCACTTTGCCGTTCTTAAACAGCATCAGGGTAGGCACCCCGCGCACTTTAAACTGGCTGGCCAGGGCCTGGTTCTTATCCACGTCTATCTTAACGATCTTTGCTTTTTCGCCCACCTGGTTCTTGAGCTCTTCCAGAATGGGGGGCATCATCTGGCAGGGCCCGCACCAGGTAGCATAAAAATCTACCAGTACCGGGGTATTGCCGCTGATCAGTTCGGTGAAGTTTCCTTTCATTGCAAATGAGATGTCTGGTTCTAGGCTAGCTGTATAACACCAAAATTACCCTTACTTGTTCAGGCTGTACAGTACTGCTTGCGCAAAAGAAAATGGCCTTTCAGCAGAAGGTTATCCCCATACAATTATCGACAAATACAGCGGCATCCCAAAAGTAATGTTAACAGGAAAGGTAACGGCCAGGGCCATGGGCAGGTAAAGCCCCGGGTTGGCCCTGGGTACGGCTATCTTCATGGCGGCCGGCACGGCTATATAAGAAGCACTGGCGGCTAACACCGCCAGCATAAACCGATCACCCGCATGGGCCGTCACCAGGCCGCTCAGCAGGGCAACCACACAGCCATTCAGCAGGGGAACCAGCACTGCAAAAGCCGAGGTAAACCACCCGCTTTTCAGAAAATCATTGAGCTTACGCCCGCTCACAATGCCCATATCCAGCAGAAAAAGGGCCAGGAACCCTTTGAAGATATCCGTTGTGAAGGGCTCGATGCCCTGCGCATGCTTTTCGCTGGCCAGTACCCCTATAGCCAGGCTGCCCAGGATCATGAGCACACTGCCATTGGTAAAGGAATGCCCCAGCATGCTCCGAATACCGGGTGCTGCACTGTCTTTCTCGCCAAACAGCCTCACCAGCAGCACCCCCACCACAATGGCAGGTGCTTCCATCAGGGCCATAATGGCGACCATATGTCCGCTATAGGGGATCTTCTGCAGCTCCAGAAAGGTAACCGCCGTCACAAAGGTAACCGCACTGATGGACCCGTAGGCCGCCGCAATGGCCCCCGCATTTTCTGCACTGAGCTTCTTTCTGAGCAGAAAAAAGGTATAGAGCGGAATTAAGCAGGAACTCAGCACGCCAAACAGCACAGACCAGCCAATTTCCAGGCTCAGCTGGCTGTGGGCCAGCTCCCGCCCGCCATTAAAGCCTATAGCAAACAGCAAATAAAGCGAGATGAACTTGGACGAATTTTGCGGAATTTCCAGATCACTCTTTAGCCGAACGGCCAAAATGCCCAGCAAAAAGAACAAAAGGGCCGGGCTTGTCAGATTATCAATCAGCAGACTAAGGTTCATAAACAGATCCCCTCTGGCTTTAGATCGATCGTCTCAACAAGCCGGGTCGATTTGTCACAGATCATGGCGCGCAGGGCTATCCTGTTGCGGCCAATGGCACGCTGCAACAACCCGTTGGCCAGCAACTGCTCTGCCTGCTGCAGTACGTGCAGCCGTGCCAGCCGATAGCACTGTATCCGAAACGTGCCTGTCCGCATCACATACTCAAAATGGGTACAGTACAGCGCCTGCAGCACCCTTTCGGCAGCTGTGCCGGTTCCCGGCACTCCAGACAAAACAGTCCTCAAAAACCGGCAGTTCAGGTCCTGGACTACATACAGCTCCCGAATGGCATTCGTTTCCAGAAAATCTACCAGGGCTTCGGCATAGGGCACATTATCAACATCAAACACCGAGGCCAGGGCCGTAAGAAAATAGGTGTGCTGCCCAACGTGCTGCCTTATAAAAGGCTCCAGCTGACTGGCCGGACACAGCAGAAACAAGCTTGCTGGTTCATTGGATGAGGGATTCATAGGCGATTGAAAGGGGGTATAAGGTTGTCGGAAAAGAGAACAGGAGCACAAAACGCCCCAGCCTCTGGAGTACACAGCAGTTTGCAACAGATGATCCGGCAGGCATAAGCCTCCCCCCTAGCGCTGCAGGGGGAAGGGAGGCTGCAGCTGCTAGCAGGGAATAGGCATGCCGGGCGGCGGCCACTAGGGATTACACTTCTGGCAGTACATGGGTTCTTCATAGGCCACACCCTGGGGATGCTGCTGCCTGTGCTGGTAGCCACACGACTGGCAGCTATACACATGATACAAGGCCGAGTGGCTTGGAGTCAGGCAGTGCCTGCAGGGCAAACCGGGCACTACCTGCCGCAGGCTATAGCCCGGCATGCTGCAGCCCGGACAAGGCGTAAGGATTTGTTGCAGAAGCTTCTGCCCCACCTCTTCAATCACCTTCATCCTGCTGGGATTATACAGGGCACGCATGTCGGTTTCCACGAAAACCCTGCCGTACCGATGCAGCATCCGGCCAAAGCCCTCCTCTAGTTGCTGCCAGCTGGTGATCCCCTTGCATATGTCGCTTGTATCAGAGCGGGAAGCGCGCAGGATGAGTCCATGCTCCGGAAAGCCCGCCCGCCTGGCAAATGCCCTGAGCTGCTCCTCCTGCGCTATTTCCGCGGCATCAAAGTTTGTCTCCAGGCTTAAGGTCTGAGCCCAGCACTCCCATCCCAGTTTTTTGTCGATGCAGATGAGCCATTCCTGGTTGGCCGGCAGCAGCGGAAGCTGCGGATGTGCCCCAAAGGAGCCTTCGCTGGCAATTCCCAGATCGCAGCCGTACATCTCCATTGCCTGCAGGCATTTGGCTCTGGCGGTGGCCAGGGGGGGTATCTTTTCGCTCAACCTCCCCACAGAAAGTGCCCAGCGCATCGGTATCGAACCTTTCGGCTACCTGACACACCAGCCCCAGTGCCTTTGTGAAAAGAGGTGCCAGCACCTTCTCCTTTTCATGCCGGCTGGCAATTAGCAGGCTTCTGCCCTGGAACATTCTGCTTCGGGCACTAGCTGGTGGTGTGGAGTAGCTTGCTGCTCCCCCAGGATAAGAGTCGATTGAAGGGTAAGCAGTTGCCCCTGCTCCTGCGCCTGGCGAATGCCCACTTCCAGCTGCTGCTTGGCCTGCTGCAATTCCTTCAGGCGCTGCATGCTTTCGGCATCCGGCTCATTGAAACGCACCTGAGAGCTCCAGTTTTTAATTTTGTAATAGTTGATCGTGTGGTTGAGCATTTGAAGTACTAGGTCTGAGGCTTCTGCCGGCGTGTACTGCCCGGATAGTAGGTTGATTGTTTTCATGGCTTGGTTGTTTAGTAGTGATTAGTGTTTGGGAAGAAGTAATTGGTTGCAGCGAAAAAGCCCGTAGCATGTTCAAACAGGCTAGTACCAGCAGGCCTTTGCTAAGCTCTGTCAGCATTACCTGCTGGCTGAAGCAGAGCATGCCCAGGCTGGCCAGCAGCAGACCAATGCTTATCAGGCGCTGGAGGCGATAGGGTAGCATCTTCATGTTGATAGGATTCTATGGTAGCTGAAAGGGATAGTACTCTTGTTATTGCCCCTGCCCCAGGGAGTAGGCCCTTTTTCCATTGAAGGAGTAGAGATTTTCGGTTTTGATCACATCAATCTCCAGCTCCAGGGCTTTGCCAAGCAGTGCCAGCAGTTGCGTTTTTTCTACAGGCTTGCCTTCTGTCCCCTCAAAACGACAGCGCCAATGGTCGGTACAAAAGGTTTGCTCAAAGCCCTCGGGCCATACTTTTACGCCCCGGTTGGTGATCATGCTTAGCCGGAGGCCTTGAGTATTGAGTGCCTGCAGCCGCCGGCCCAGCTGTTCTGGATCGCGGCTATGCTCGTGTACAAATACATCTACACCAAGCAGCTCTTTTTTAGCCGGCAGCTGGGGCGTATAGGGCGGCAACTGAAATGTACCAGCCGCATACTGAACAGCCCTGATGTGTGCCGGCTGCTGACCAAGCCGCTCAATAACGGCCTGCGCAAACGCCTGTGTTCCCACCCGTTGTCGGCTCACTCCCTCTTTATAAATATCGGCCGTATGGATTCCTTCTTCCAGGGTTCTGAGCCAGGCATTCTGCACCCTCTGGGCAACCTCGGTCTGGCCAATATGGCTAAGCAGCATGCAGGCTGCCTGCAGCAGGCCCGAGGGGTTGGCCTCGTTCTTTCCGGCTATGCTCGGTGCCGAACCGTGGATGGCTTCAAACATGGCGCAGCTCTCCCCAATGTTGGCAGAACCGGCCAGCCCTACCGAACCTGTAATTTGCGCCGCCACATCCGAGAGAATATCCCCGTACAGGTTGGGCATCACCACCACATCAAACAGCTCGGGAGCATCCGCCAGGCGGGCAGCCCCAATGTCCACAATCAGGTGTTCGTTGCGGATATCCGGGTATTCGCTGGCGATCTTGTCAAAGATCCGGTGAAACAAACCATCGGTCTGCTTCATGATGTTGTCTTTGGTAAAACAGCTAACCTTCCTGCGCCCATACTGGCGGGCGTATTCAAAGGCATAGCGAATGATCCGCTCGCAGCCGGGCCGACTGATCAGCTTCAGGCATTGTACCACTTCATCGGTCTGCTGATGCTCAATGCCGGCATACAGGTCTTCTTCATTTTCCCGGACAATTACCACATCCATCTTTGGATGCCTGGTAGCAATGAAGGGATGCAGGCTTACGCAGGGCCGTATATTGGCATAAAGCCCCAATGTTTTGCGCATGGTTACGTTCAGGCTTTTGTAACCGCCGCCCTGAGGGGTGGTAATGGGCGCTTTTAAAAATATTTTATTGCGGATAAGGGACTGCCAGGCTTCTTTAGAGATTCCGGAGGTATTGCCCGACAGGTACACCTGCTCGCCTACCTCTATTTCCTCAAGCTCAAGCTGTGCGCCGGCAGCCTGCAGGATGCGCAGGGTGGCCTCCATGATTTCGGGCCCTATGCCATCGCCCCGGGCAATGGTAATTTTGGTGGCTACGGGCGCCTCCAGTACCTGGGCATCTGATTGAAAAGTGGTTGAAAGTTCCATAGGCTGAATTTTTTTTCTTCAGCAAATATGAGCGCTTGATATTATTAATAAAAGTTTATATTTTTAATGATAATCATAATGATTCGTTATGAACTATACTCTCCACCAGCTACAAGTCTTTCTTAAGATCACCCAGACACAGAGCATCACCAAAGCAGCCGAAGAACTTCACCTCACCCAGCCGGCCGTATCTATTCAACTCAAAAATTTTCAGGATCAGTTCGATATCCCCCTTACCGAACTGGTAGGGCGCCGGCTGTTTATTACTGATTTTGGAAAGGAGATTGCCCAGGCAGCTGAAAAGATCCTTCATGAGGTGCATGCCATCAATTACAAGACCATGGCCTATAAAGGCCAGCTAACCGGCCGGCTCAAGATTGCCTCGGTATCCACCGGTAAATATGTAATGCCTTATTTTTTGAGCGATTTTCTAAACCTGCATCAGGGCATCGAGCTGGCGCTTGATGTCACCAACAAAAGCAAGGTGGTAGAGAGCCTGGAACAAAATGAAGTGGATTTTGCACTGGTATCGGTTGTGCCGGAGCATCTGCAGATCGAACAAATTGACCTGATGCCCAACCGCCTGTACCTGGTTGGCAACATGGACCAGCAGTTTCAGCGCAAATCCTATGACATCAGCCTGCTGGAAGCCATTCCGCTGATCTATCGGGAAAAGGGCTCCGGCACCCGGCATGTGATGGAAAAATTTATCACCCAGCACCACCTGCCGGTCAAAAAAAAGCTGGAGCTTACCTCAAATGAAGCAGTCAAGCAGGCCGTAATAGCAGGCCTGGGCTTCTCCATCATGCCCCTGATTGGCATTAAAAACAACCTCCACGATGGGGAACTTCAAATTATCCCCCTGGAGGGCTTTCCGATCCAGTCTACCTGGAGCCTGATCTGGCTAAAAGGCAAGAAATTTTCACCTGCAGCAAGCGCTTACCTGGCTTTTCTCAACAAAGATAAAGACCGCATTATCCAGCAAAAATTCAGCTGGCTGGAGCACTACAAAGCCGCCCGCTGACCCCTAGTACCACATTAATTCTTAAAGTGGCCAGTATTTCCAGGGTCTGTGGTGCGGCCGGCCACGCGCACAGACCCTCTGAAGGCAGATCTGTGAGCCACAGGCCTGCCGCACCATTGCGCTGGGACACGATTCGTTAAATGGGACACGATTCGTTAAATCAGTATCGGGATTGCCTTACCCGCATGCCCGGAAAGCCACAACCCGGGCACACATACCCCTCTCCCTCTCCTCTTCAATCACCCGCTTAAGAAAATGCTACAGCATGGTACTACTGCCGCATCCGCCGGTGAAGCGTATGTTCCGGCAACAATTCATTAATCATGTTTATAAAAATCAATGTATACATAATTAAAAAATAAACAATACCGTTTGCCTTTTAAAGCCCAATGAGCAGCAGCCTGCCAGACGAGTAGAATAAGAGTAGTTGAATTTTTTTATTACGGCAAAATACCTAAACTAGGGAATTAACCCCCATCTCATGCGCCATAGCTGGATTCTTCTCCTACTACTGCTCAGTCTCACCTGCCTGGGCCAGACCCCTAAGATCTTATCCCTGCAGGAAGAAGCGCGGCTGCGCGATGCCTGGCTCGAGGAGCGCCTGCAAACCGTCTTGCCTGCCCTGATGGAGCGCGAGGGCCTGGATATGTGGATCATCAGCGCCCGGGAATATAACGAAGACCCGGTGATTGAGACCATGCTGCCCGCCACCTGGCTGGCAGCCCGCCGGCGCACCATCCTGCTGATCTACAACCCGGGCAAGGGCAAGC
>NZ_AODQ01000093.1 GCF_000348925.1 Cesiribacter andamanensis AMV16
AATTAACAGCAGGGGAGCCAAATTGGTTCTCTGCCAGGGGGAGGGAGAAGAGGGGTGGCTCTGCACCTGAGGGGGCCAAGGAGCTTAGCGGCAGTAAGTGGCCAGAAAATCGCCGGCCTGAGCAGATCCCCGCCCTTCGGCCTGTTTCCAGTTGTAGCAGGCGGCTGCCAGGTTGCCGGCCTCCCGCTGGCGAATGCCCATCAGGTAGTAGGCCATGGGCTCATCGGGCCGCAGAAAAAGAGCCCACTTCAGGGCTGCATCGGCCTGGTAGTGCATGCCCTGGGCCAGGTAAACCTTGGCCAGTCCGCAATGCAGCTGGTAGTGGCTGTCGGGGGTTTTTCCGGGATTAACCGTAAGGGCGTAGGCATTGCCGTATTGGGACTTGTATTCTTCAATGACCAGTTCGCTGGCCTGCTCATAGTACTGCATGGCTTTGTCAAAATCACCATAGTGCTCGGCATAGATGGCGGCCAGGCGGTTTCGGGCCTCTATGGTGCGGGGCTCGGCCCGGATCACCGACTCGTACGCCCGTATGGCCCCCTCATAGTTTTGCAGCAGCTCGTAGCTGGCCACCAGCCGGGCAAACATGGCCGGCTTGTAGTTAATATCCTGGTCGGCCAGGATCTGCAGCAGCCGGGCCGATTCTTCATACTGCCCCCGCTGGTAGTGCCAAAACCCCTTCTCTTCCAGCTCGGTGAAGATCTTTTCGCGGTATTCCAGCGCTTCTACGGCTATGGGGGTGTAGGCGGGAATTTCCTGCAGCAGGGCCAGGGAGTAGGCGTAGTTGCCGGCCAGGTAATTTTCGCGGGCCTGCCAGTAGGTAGCCTGGGCCTGCTCGTTGCGCAGCAGTTGCTCCTGCTCCCGGTGGTAGGCATTCCAGAGGGTAGCGCCCACTACCAGCAGGGCCACCATAAAAAAAGATGCCAAAGGCCCAGGCAGTAGCAACGATATTTTGCCTGGAGCTGAACTGCGGCGGGGGTGGCGCCTGGCGCCGCCGGCTACGGCGGTAATGAGGCGCGCGCCGCTCGGCCGTACTGCTCGGGTTATAGGCGGGCCATTCGGGCGCTGGCAGGCTCTGCTGGTAGCGCTCCCATTCCAGGGCCCAATCGTGGTGAGCCTTGCGGCGGGCATCGGAGAGAATGCGGTAGGCCTCGCTGATCTGCTTAAAGCGCTCCTCGGCATAGCTGCTGCCTCCGTTTTTATCGGGATGGTAGCGCAGCGCCAGCTTGCGGTACGCCCCTTTGATTTCGGCCTGCGTAGCGCTTTGGCTAAGTCCTAATATGTGGTAATAGTTTACCAAGTTTGTTTATGCACGTCTGGTTGGCTGGCATAGTCCGGTTATGCCTGTATAAAGCAAAATAACTGCCTTTTGGAGCATGTTTGCGTATGCTATTAATCTAATTGAGCCGGGCTTTGTTTTTGGCTTGCCTCCCGGGCTGCCTATAGTCTCTCCAGGAGATAACGGGCCACCTCCAGGTATAGGTATACATCCTTCGGCTGATAATTTATCTGCTCAGCATCGCGCTTGTGGCCCAGGCGTACTAGCACGGCCCGTTCTTCGGGAAATGCCATGACGTACTGCCCCAGTATGCCCCGGGCGTAGGGGATGTAGCTTTGCCCGTAGGGCACCATCCACCAGTGGTAGCCATAGTAGGAGACGGCTTCGTTATCAGGACCTTTTAGCTGGCTGAGGGGGGCGAGGGCACGCTGCAGATAGGGTTTTGGAACCACCTGCACCCCCTGCCACACGCCGCTGTCCAGTACAAGCTGGCCCAGACGGGCAAAATCACGGGCATTGGAGTTGAAGCAACAATAGGCCTTTTCAATGCCATCCTGCCGGTCGAGGCTCCAGAGGGCATCCCTATTGGCGCCTATGGGTTTCCAGAGGCGGGCCGAGGTATAGTCGCTCACACTCTGGCCGGTGGCCTGCTCCAGGATCATGGCCAGTAGCTGGGTATTGCCGCTCTGGTAGTTCCAGACCTGGCCCGGCTGGTGAATGATTTTGGGTTCCTGCATCAGCTTTCGCAGATCATCGCCATAGTAAGCCTGTGTAGTGATGCTAAAGGGGGTACTGTAGGATTCGTCCCAGTCCAGGCCGCTGCTCATCATCAGCAGGTGCCGGATGGTGGCGGGGCTGCCCCGGTGCTGGGGCAGGTAATTGCCGATGGGGTCATCCAGGCTGTTGATGGCGCCTTCCTGCACGGCTATGCCCACCAGCAGGCTTATGATGCTTTTGGCTACGGAAAAGGAGTTGGAGAGAGAATGTTCGTTGTAGCCATCCCAGTACTGCTCATACACGATGGCCCCATTTTTGATCAGCAGCAGCGCTACCGGATCATAGTCTTCTACCTGCTCCTGCAGGCTGTCGGGCAGGGCTATGCTGTTGTAGCGGGCATGCTGGATCCAGGGTTCGGGTTCGCCCCGTTTTATTTCCCTGTTTTCAAAAATGGTATAATCGTCTATGTTTGGGGTATAATAGGTAAAGGCCATCCGCAGATAGGTGGGAGCAGCCAGGTACCCCAGCAGCAGCACCGCCAGGGGAATAAGGAGCAGAGAGGATTTTTTCATAAATGGGGGCTACCGAACGGTAGTACTATAAAACGGAAATATAGTGTCTTAGTTGATTTTAGCAATAGCTTTTGCCGTTTGGCCAAACAAATAAGGCCTCAGGCTATTTTACAGATGAATTCCGCTATCATGAAGTATCTCTACATTTTTCCACATCCCGATGATGAATCCTTTGGCCCGGCAGCCGGCATGCATCAGCAATTGCGGCAGGGGCATGAAGTGCATTTGCTTACCCTCACCAAAGGGGGGGCCACCCAGCAACGCCAGCGCCTGGGCCTGAGCATAGATGAAATGGGCGAAGTGCGCCACCAGGAAATGCTGGCCGTGCAGCAGACGCTGGGCCTCACCAGCATGACCGTGCTGGACCTGCCCGATAGCGGCCTCAAGCACATGGACCCCCGGGAGCTGGAAGAGGTGGTGCGCTACCAGATTGAGCGGCTACGACCCGATATAGTTGTATCCTACCCGGTACATGGCATCAGCGGCTTTCATGATCATCTGGTGATGCATGCCGTCATTAAGCGGCTGTACCTGCAAATGCTGGATGAAGGGGTGGGCTACCTGAAGCGACTGGCTTTTTTTACTGTACCCGATGGGGGCGGGCCGGCAATAGAAACCAATGGGTTTCGCCTCAAGCAGTCGCTGCCAGAAGAGATTGACTGTATACTAGAGCTCAATGAAGAAAATATTGATGCCATGAAGCGGGCCCTGGCCTGCTATGCCACCTATCAGGAAACCATAGAACGCAGCGGGGTGGTAGAGCTAATTGGCAGTCGCCTCCATTTTGAGATCTTTAACGAGACCCACCAGCCAGCCCTCAGCGATCTGGCCGCTGCACTTCCGGCAGTACACAGAGAATAAGCGGCATGCTTCAGCCAGATGCCGGAGCGGCCCCCTTAGCTGCAGTGAAACAGAAAGGGCAGGAGCAGACAGCTGTTTTCGATGGTTGTTTTATGTTTTGAAAGAGATAAGGGCAATATTATAAACAAAAAGGGCTGTCAGATAAAAAAAATTGGAATACGTGCATTTTTTTTCACTATAATCTAAACATACTAGGGCTAGCCTCCGTTTTGACTACTGAAAGAGTAGATAAAAAGTTGTATTTCAGCACGTTAAGAGAGAAGGAAAAGAATCCGCAGTTTTAGGGGCTGCGGATTTTTTGTGTTAAAGCGCCCCCTCGTCGGCAAAGCTGTAGTAACCATGATCGGTAAAGATCAGGTGATCCAGTACCGGAATATCCAGCAGGGTGCCGGCTTCCTTTAGTTTTTTGGTCAGGCGTATATCGGCCTCGCTGGGTTTGAGGTTGCCGCTGGGATGGTTGTGTACCAGAATAAGAGCAGAGGCCAGGTGGTCCAGGGCCAGCTTAAAAATTACCTTTGGGTCGGCTACCGTACCGGAAACGCCCCCCAGGCTTACCTGAGCTTTTTGCATTACCTGGTTGGCCCGGTTAAGGAGCAGAATCCAGAATTCTTCCACCTGCTTGTCCCAGAGCTCGGGTTTTATGGCATCGTAGGCATCCTGCGAGCTGCTGATCTTGGGCCGCTTTACCGGATCGGCTTCTTTTCGGCGCCGGCCCAGCTCCAGGGCTGCCACAATGGTAATGGCCTTGGCCTCGCCGATGCCCTTGAATTTTTGCAGGTCCTGCACCGATAGCCGGGCCAGCTCGTTGAGGTTGTTGCCCCCCTTTTGAAGGATGAGTTTGCAGAGATCTACCGCCGAGAGCGAACGGGTGCCGGAGCCGATCAGAATGCCCAGCAGCTCGGCATCGCTAAGAGCGGCTTTTCCTTTCAGCAGCAGTTTTTCCCGTGGGCGGTCTTCTTCTGCCCAGCTGCGGATGCTGAGGCGGTCCAGTTTATCATCAGGACTTTCTCTGGAGGGACCAATTTTTGGCGGGCTTTCCATATGGACTTTTAGGGTTAGATACCCGCCACAGCCGCAGATTGTTTGGGAATGGTTGGCAAACAAAAAAGGCTATCCGCATCGGATAGCCTTCCCAGTTCTTTTAAAAACGGGCTACTTAAGCAAGAGAAGCAACATGCTTGGCAAGTTTGCTCTTGTTGTTAGCAGCTTTGTTTTTGTGAATGATGTTTTTCTTCGCCAGTTTATCAAGCATAGAAGTAACCGTCTTCAGAAGCTCCTGTGCTTCAGCTTTATCGCTGGTGTTGCGCAGTCTTTTCACAAATGTACGGGTGGTTTTCGCCTGATAACGGTTGCGCAGACGCTTAGCTTGGTTAGACCGAATTCTCTTCAGTGCTGATTTGTGGTGTGCCATTCCTTTATTTCCGTTAGCCTAATCTTCTCATTTGAGTTTGCAAAGATAATAGAAGCGTTTATATTTTCAAAACTCTTTTTCGGATTCAATTTGAGTGAGAGGGGTTTTGGGGAAAAGGGAAGCTTAAAACCGGTCCATGTCTCTTCCTGCTAACAAAGCATTAGTCAGCAGCGTTTCGTTGGCAGATGAAAAAAGGGCTACTACTTCTGCTGCTCATCTTCCTGCCCCTGCAGGCCTCCCCTGGCGCCCAAAGCCGCTATTGGGGCTTCTTTGCCCATCAGCTCATCAACCGGCTGGCGGTTTTTTCGCTACCGCCCGAGATGCTGCCCTTTTACAAGCGCCACATTCAGTACCTGACCGAGAATGCCGTAAATCCCGATCGTCGCCGCTATGCAGTAGAAGGGGAGGCCGAGCGCCATTACATCGACATTGATGTATATGGCGATAGTGCCGTGTATACCATGCCCCGCTACTGGAGCCAGGCGCTGGAGCTGTATTCCGAAGATACCCTGCGCGCCTATGGCATTGTGCCCTGGCATGTACACCGCACGGCCCGCTGGCTTACCGAGGCCCTGCGGGAAAAGAATACGGAAGCCATTCTGCGCCTCTCGGCCGATCTGGGGCACTACATAGCCGATGCCAACGTACCCCTGCACACCACAGTTAACTACAACGGGCAGCTGACCGGCCAGCGGGGCATCCATGGCTTTTGGGAATCGCGCCTGCCCGAGCTGTTTGTGGGGGACTACTCTTTATGGGTAGGCAAGGCCCGCTACATCGACAATACGCAGCTGGCGATCTGGGATGCTGTGGTGCAGGCGCACCAGGCGCTTGATTCGGTGCTGGTCTTTGAACGGGAGCTGACGGCCCGCTATCCGGAAGCAAAAAAATGGGTGTACGAAGAGCGCAATGGGCTGCTGGTGCGCAGCTACAGCCGGGAGTTTTCCGCAGATTATCAGCGCATGCTGGGCGGGCAGGTAGAGCGGCAGCTGCTCAGGTCCATCCGGATGGTGAGCAGTTTCTGGTACACCTGCTGGGTAGATGCCGGTCAGCCCGACCTTAGCAGCCTGCTGAAGCGGCCACCCCTGAGTGAAGAGCAGCTAAAGCAGCTGGAAGCCGACAAGCTGCTCTGGCAGCAAAAGGATCATAGCCTGCAGCGGGAGCATGAGCATTAACTCAAAAGCGCGGGACAGGGCCCGCGCTTTTGAGTTAAAATCGGATCACATTCTCCAGCGTACCGGCTTTTTTGCTGTCGTCCAGCAGGTAGCGCTCCAGAGTTACTTTGCGCTTGTCGGCGCTGAGAGTGGCGTTGCTGTTGCTTACTCCTTTAATGGGGGTGTCAAATCTGTATTCGGTACGGTATACCATGCTGTTCAGAATCTCTCTGAAGCTTTTGCCATTTACACTAAGGTCCAGGCCAGCCAGGCCGCTGTCGGTGCCTTTCTTCACTTCATTTTCCAGCTTTAGCGTATTGAGGCGGTGCAGCTGCTGGCCATTCCAGGCAAAGTACTCCTCCTGGGGTTCGCCTTTGCTGTTCTGCACCGCATTGATGGCCTTGTTCAGCGCCGCTACATTGTCAAACTCAAAAGTGATGCCTGATAAAAGGCCGTCCTTTGATTTGATCAGGGTGGGCTGGTGAATGCCTTTTATCTTTTGAAGCCGCCCATGGGCTTCATCCATGCCCGTACTCAGGTCAGATTTTACCGCTTCGGGATTGGCCTCGCTTGAGAAGTTCCGGGCCATGTCCAGCAGGGGCTTGGCCTCCTGCATGTCTACCGTAAAGGTAAACTGGCCGGAGCCGTTTGAGCGCATGTGTACCTGCTCGGTGATTTCCAGGCAGGAGCTTAGGCCAATGAGCAGGCAGGCTATAAAGGTATAGGTGATTCGTTTCATGCAATTAAGGCGTTTGTTTGAAAGAAGATGCCAAGATAGGGGGAATGGGTTGCATGGGCCACTAAAGATCTTTAAAGGGTCGGTAGCGAGGCTGAGCGGTAAACGAAAAACCACCTGCTTTAAGACAAACAGGTGGTTTTAACATGATCTGGAAGGGTATGCCTACGCCAGGCTCTTGTACTTAATGCGTTTGGGGGTAGCCTCGGTGCCCAGGCGTGCCTTGCGGTTTTCTTCGTACTGGGTGTAGTTGCCATCGAAGAAATAGACCTGTGAGTTGCCCTCAAAAGCCAGAATGTGGGTAGCTACCCGGTCCAGGAACCAGCGGTCGTGGGAGATGATCACCGCACAGCCGCCAAAGTTCTCCAGGCCTTCTTCCAGTGCCCGCAGGGTGTTTACGTCCAGGTCGTTGGTAGGTTCATCGAGCAGCAGCAGGTTGGCGCCTTCCTTCAGGGCCATGGCCAGGTGCACCCGGTTGCGCTCACCCCCGGAGAGTATGCCTACCTTCTTCTCCTGATCGGATCCGCCAAAGTTAAAGCGGCTCACATAGGCGCGGCTGTTCACTTCTTTGTTGCCCAGCATCATCAGGTCGTTGCCGCCACTGATGTTCTCCCACACGCTCTTGTTGGGGTCCAGGCTGCCGTGCTCCTGGTCTACGTAAGCCAGCTTTACAGTTGAGCCCACCTCAAAGGTGCCGGCATCGGCTTTTTCCTTGCCGGTAATCAGGCGGAAGAGGGTGGTTTTGCCGGCACCGTTTGGCCCGATTACCCCTACAATGCCCGCCTGTGGCAGCGAGAAGCTCAGGTTCTCGAACAGCAGCTTATCGCCAAAGGCTTTGGCTACCCCATTGGCCTCAATTACCTTATCGCCCAGGCGTGGCCCGGGGGGGATGTAAAGCTCCAGCTTCTGTTCTCTTTCCTTATTGTCCTGGCTAAGCAGCTTTTCATAATTGCTGATACGGGCTTTGGACTTGGCGTGGCGGCCCTTGGGCGACATGCGGATCCACTCCAACTCCCGCTCCAGGGTTTTCTGGCGTTTGCTTTCGGTTTTTTCTTCCTTCTCCAGGCGGTTTTTCTTCTGCTCCAGCCAGCTGGAGTAGTTGCCCTTCCAGGGAATGCCCTCGCCGCGGTCCAGCTCCAGGATCCAGCCGGCCACATTATCCAGGAAGTAGCGGTCGTGGGTTACGGCAATCACCGTACCCTTGTATTGCTGCAGGTGCTGCTCCAGCCACTGTACCGATTCGGCATCCAGGTGGTTGGTAGGCTCGTCGAGCAGCAGCACATCGGGTTCTTGTAATAAAAGGCGGCACAGGGCCACGCGGCGCTTTTCGCCACCGGAGAGCTTGCCCACCAGGGCATCGCCGGGAGGAGTGCGCAGGGCGTCCATGGCGCGCTCCAGGCGGGTATCGAGTTCCCAGGCATTGGCGGCATCCAGTTTTTCCTGCACCTTGGCCTGCTTTTCAATCAGCTTTTCCATTTTGTCCGGATCTTCCAGTACATCCGGATCACCAAAGGCCAGGTTTATTTCTTCAAATTCACGGAGCAGGGCCACCACTTCGCCGGCGCCCTCTTCTACCACCTGGCGTACGGTTTTGGTGGGGTCCAGCTCGGGCTCCTGCGAGAGCATGCCCACACTGTAGCCGGGCGAGAACACCACCTGGCCCTGATATTCCTTATCGAGGCCGGCAATAATGCGCAGCAGCGTAGATTTACCCGAACCGTTTAAGCCAAGTACGCCAATTTTGGCGCCATAGAAGAAGGAAAGGTAAATGTCTTTTAAGATCTGGCGCTTAGGCGGAATAATCTTGCTGACGCCCGACATTGAAAAAATGATTTTTTCGGCACTCATGCTTTATTCTAATTAAAAGATGGATGTGCAAATTTAATCTTTTTTGCTGCCATTTGGCCGGAATTAATTATTTTTCGGAAAAGCGGGAAGCGGCTTGCCCTTTTGCAGCCAGCCTCCCTTAGAGACTCAACCTAAAACCAACCCATTACGCGCGTGGCAGACCATCCCTACGGTTTTGTTCAGGACGGTAAGGTATACCGTAAAGCATTTGATACGTATCCAGCACTGGAGATTGGAGAGGTAAAAGACACGCCTGAAGCTGCCTTTGCCTACTACGAAAACCGCTTTCAGCAGCTGCAGGAAAAAATAAACCAGCTGGAGGAGGACATCCGCACCAAGTCCAACAAGGGGTCTTACCTCATGAAGCTGCTGCATTTAAAAGAGACCCTTCCGCACTATGAAGGGCTCGGCGACTTTACGGAAATTTTTGTGCGCCTGGAAGGGCTGGAGGCCTATATCCGGGAGATCATTCACCAGAACCGGGAGCGCAATCTGCAGATTAAAACGGCCCTGCTGCAGGAAGCCGGACAGCTGGAGGAGATCACCAACTGGAAAGAAGGAACCGAACTGGCCAAGGATATGAAGATGCGCTGGCTGCGCACCGGTAGCCTGGATAGCGAGCATCAGGAAGACTATGAAGCGCGCTTTAATGCCCTGCTGCAGGATTTCTTTGACCGGCGGCAGGCCTTTTATGAAGACCGGCAGAAGATGATTGATGAGCGGCAGAAGCAGTATGAGATTCTGCTAGCCGAAGCCCAGCGGGCTGCCGAGCAGCCCAACAGCCGGCAGGCCTACTATGACCTGCGGGGCATTCAGCAACGCTGGAAAGAGGTAGGCAAAATCCCGGCAGAACATTATAAACCACTGCTGTTTCAGCTGCAGCGGCTCATGCGCCCCTTTATGCAGCAGCGTAACCAGCAGCGCCCCTCCGGAGGCGAGCGTTATGGCAGCCGTCCCGGCGGGGACCGTCCCGGCGGAGACCGTCCCGGCGGGGACCGTCCGTATGGTGAGCGTACCGGTGGGCAGCGGTCATATGGCGAGCGTCAGCAGGGGGGTGAGCGGAGTGGCTCCTGGGGCCGGCCTCAGCAGGGGCGTCCGCAGCAGCGCAGCTACTCTCCCCCGGTAGAGCCCGGGCAGGAGCGCCTGGAGGAGCGCCGGGCGCTTCTGGAGCGCATGAAGGCCATCGATGTAAACGATCCGGGCGCGCTAGGCACAGTAGAAACCATCCAGAATCAGTACAAGGAGCTGGGCTTTGCCCGCTCGCCGGAGGTGGCCCGCATATCCGATCAGCTCTTCGATACCGGCAGCCTGATCCGCGAACGACATTTCCTGTCTAAACTGGCCTTTAACAAAGTGCCGGGCCTGGAGCAGCGCGATGCCCAGGAGCAGGCCCGCCAGAAGCTGCGGCTGCTGCGCGATCTGCTAAGCCGCGATGAGCGGGAACTGCAGAACTACCAGGAAAATATGGCCTCCATGAGTCCGGGCCGTAGCGAGGTGTCGAAAATGATGGAAGCCAAGCTGCGCTCTCAATACCGCAAGGTAAAGGTTAAAAAGATGTTACTGGAAGAGCTGAAACAAGAGTCAAATTCGCACTAAACAGGCAAAACAGTACCTGACCTTTTTTCTGTGTTTTCGGGGGCGGCACAACCCTTGAACTGCCTGGTCGTATAGGGCTAAAACCAATAAGGATAGTTCTTTGCGGCTAGAGTACAAATAAATAAGCTTTTATTACGTTTACTGGCATATTTGCTTAAAAAAGACGTCCTTCACGAACTTTTTTAAGAAATCGCTATTTAGGTCTACGGACATAAACGCTAAGAAAGTACCATACAATCATTACAAAATAAAGGAGGACACGCATGTACTGGACACTAGAATTGGCTTCCTATCTGGAAGACGCTCCCTGGCCTGCCACTAAAGACGAGTTGATTGACTTCTCCATCCGGTCTGGCGCTCCGCTGGAGGTGGTAGAAAATCTGCAGGAGTTGGAAGATGATGGCCAGCCCTATGAGAGCATCGAGGAGATATGGCCTGATTATCCCACAAAAGAAGATTTCTTCTTCAACGAAGACGAATATTAAGCCCAAGAGCCCGCCGCAAGCGGGCTTTTTCCTTTTAAGGGGTTTAAGGGGGTATGATGAAAGCGTTTGTTTGCACCCGCGTTACAAAGGCGCGCGCAAGGGCATTAAGATAAGAAAAGCTAGGTTCGGAGAATCCACTGAATACTAATCACAGGTTTGGAAAACCTGCGATAGCTAGTTTCGGTAGTGCAGGCTGCCGTTCTGCAGCAGGGCTTCGGCCAGCAGCAGGTCTTCGGGTGTGGTGATCTTCAGGTTGCGGTAGCTGCCCTCGGTCAGGTGAATGTGCAAGCCTGCCGCCTCGGCTACACTGGCGCAGTCGGTAAAATGGGGCTGCTCTTCCCGGGCATAGGCGCTGCGGATAGCCTCTGCCCTGAAGGTCTGGGGGGTTTGTACCAGCCGGTATTCTTCCCGCGGGCTGCTCTGGCTGCTGCCATCGGCCTGCAGGCGGCGAATGCTGTCTTTGAGGGGTACGGCCACCACGGCAGTGCCCTTTTCAGCTGCCAGCTGGTAGGCCCGCAGGATTATATCCCCTTCAATGAGGGGGCGCACCCCATCATGAATGGCCACCAGCGCTTTGTCTGGTACCTTTTCAAGTCCTCTTTTTACAGATTGAAAGCGGCTGTTGCCCCCGGCTACCAGCTGGTGGGGGAGGGTAAAGCGGTGCTGCCGGCAGAGTTGCTGCCAGTACGCCATCTGCACCTCGGGCAGTACCAGCACCAGCTCCACAGACTGGGGCAGGCTGGCAAAGGCCTGCAGCGTATGCATAAGCACCGGCTTACCCTGCAACGGCAGAAACTGTTTGGGCAGGCTGCTTTGCATGCGGCTGCCGCTGCCGCCGGCTACAATCACTGCATAGAGGGGGGAAGAAGATAGGGCGTCCATAGGGGGCAAAATAAAAAGCTTCGGCCAGGGACCGAAGCTTCTTTTTAGAAATATTCTTTCGCAGCCGGGCTTAAATGATCAGCATGGCATCGCCATAGGTAAAGAAGCGGTATTTTTCTTCCATGGCTACCTTGTAGGCATTCATCACATTATCAAAGCCCCCAAAGGCACAGGCCATCATCAGCAGGGTGCTTTCCGGCATGTGAAAGTTGGTGATCAGCGCATTGCAGATCTTGAACTCGTAGGGGGGGAAGATGAATTTATCCGTCCATCCCTCGGTGGCCTTCAGGCGGTTGCTGGCCGATACGCTGCTTTCCAGGGCTCGCATGGAGGTGGTGCCGATGGCGCAAACGCGGTTCTTATTATCAAGGGCCTGGTTTACGGCAGTGGCGGTCTGGGTGGGGACTACAAAGTTCTCGGAGTCCATTTTGTGCTTGGTGAGGTCTTCCACATCTACAGGGCGGAAGGTGCCCAGGCCTACGTGCAGCGTAATGGGGCTGATGGCCACCCCCTTCAGGTCCAGGCGCTTCAGCAGGTGCGGGGTAAAGTGCAGGCCGGCCGTTGGGGCCGATACCGCGCCGGTATGCTCGGCATAGATGGTCTGGAAGCGATCGCGGTCTTCGGGCTCTACATCGCGGGTGATTTCGCGGGGCAGGGGGGTCTCGCCCAGAGAATCGATCATTTTATAAAACTCCTCATTGGAGCCATCAAACAGAAAGCGGATGGTGCGGCCGCGGGAGGTGGTGTTGTCAATCACCTCGGCTACCAGTTCGCCATCGCCAAAGTACAGCTTGTTGCCTACACGGATCTTACGGGCAGGATCTACCAGCACATCCCATAGGTGCATGTCGCGGTTGAGTTCGCGCAGCAGGAATACCTCAATCTTGGCACCGGTCTTTTCTTTATTGCCGTACAGGCGGGCGGGAAATACCTTGGTGTTGTTGGTGACCATGACATCGCCTTCGCCAAAGTACTCTACTACATCTTTAAAAACGCGGTGTTCGATTTGGCCAGTGTTGCGGTGCAAAACCAGCAGGCGCGATTCATCCCGGTTTTCGGCCGGATATAACGCTAATAGACCTGCGGGCAAATCGAATTTGAATTCTGAAAGTTTCATCGGTATTTTTAAGCCTGTTGAGCGCTTCTAAGTAAAGCTTGCAAATTTAAGCGTTTCATTTGCGAATCTCTATGTAAATAGCAAGTTTTAAACAAAATTGTTTATAGAAAACACCTTCGCCCATTGAAAACCCTCCGGCTCATTTTCGAGAGCTTTCGCTTTGCCCTCACCGCCCTCAGGAGCAACCTGCTGCGCACCATTCTCTCCCTACTGGGCGTAACGGTGGGGATATTCTCCATTATCCTGGTTTTTACGGTGGTAGATTCGCTGGAGCGTAACGTAAAGGAGAGCCTTGCCTTTTTGGGCGATAATGTGATCTATGTAGAAAAGTGGCCCTGGATCTTTGGGCCGGAATATCCCTGGTGGAAGTTTGTGAACCGGCCACAGGCCTCCTACCCCGAGTATGAGTTTGTGGCCGAGAAGGTAACCAATGCCAAGGCGGTAAGCATTATGGCGCGCCGCCGCACCACGGCCCGCTACGGGAGCAACAGCACCGGAGGGGTAACGCTGTTTGGGGTTAGCTACGAGCATCAGGATGTGGCCGACATACCGGTAGAAAACGGGCGCTACTTTAGTCCGCTGGAGGTGCAGACGGCCCGTAATGTGGCCGTTATAGGTGCCAATGTAGTAGAAGCACTGTTTCCGACTACCGATCCTCTGGGCAAAGAGCTAACCATTAAGGGCCAGCGCTACCAGGTGATCGGGGTCATGAAGCGGGTGGGCGAAAATCTGCTGGATGGCCCCAGTAATGACGACAATATCTTTGTACCCTATAAAGCTTTTCTAAAGGCGTATTACAGCGGACGGTATGATGGCGTTGGCTCAATCATTGCCATTAAGGGCAAGGAAGGGCAGAACATGACCGAACTGCTGGAGGAAGTGCGAGGGGTGATGCGCCAGCGCCGGGGGCTACGGCCCCGGGAAGAAGACACTTTTGCCCTGAATCAGCCACAGATGCTCTCCGACATGGTGAGCAGCATTTTTGGGGTAATTACCATAGTGGGCGCAGTGATCGGCAGCTTTGCCATTCTGATTGGGGGCTTTGGCATTGCCAACATCATGTTTGTATCGGTGCGGGAGCGCACCAACCAGATCGGTATCCAGAAATCGCTGGGTGCCAAGCGCTATTTTATCCTGCTGCAATTTCTGTTTGAAGCGGTTTTTCTGAGTTTGCTGGGCGGCATAGCCGGCCTGCTGCTGGTGTACCCCTTTACCTTTATTTCCTTTGGCGCACTGGATTTTACCCTCTCACTTTCCAATGTGGTCATAGGCCTGGGGCTGGCGGTGGTGATTGGCATAATCTCGGGCCTGATGCCGGCCTGGTCTGCCGCCCGTATGGACCCGGTTACGGCCATCCGAACGGCTTAGGTAGCAGCTGCCTACCCAAAAAGCCCCTGTTGCCTTCGGGTAGCAGGGGCTTTTTAGTTGCGGTGCGACGTTATATTTTAGGCGAGATTGATTTGACTATTGTGCAGGAAAAGATAGTTCGGTATGCGTACTGTTAATTCGCTGTTGGGGCATTTAGGATGCTACAGTTTTTGCTAATGAGCTTTAAACTCAATAGAACCAATTTTTTCCTCTAAAGGCACCGGTAGTGTTAGGAGAGAACTATATTGAAATTTTGTATAGTGTTATAACATTTTTTTGCTACTGCATTAAAAATTCATTAAGGAGTAGTGTAATAGAATAGGCGAGTATCTTTTTTTCTCAACAAAACACATCTATACTTTTGTGGCATAACCTTAATTCTACGTTATGTTTAAAAAGTTTACGATGGTAGCCCTGATGTTGGTAGGTGGGGCGAGTGCTACTTTTGCACAAAACATTAAAGACGAGTGGGTGAAGATCCCCTATCTGCAATTGCCCCGCCAGGTATTTGGCGAAGAAGTAAAAACCTATACAAGCCGTATTCTAATTCCCAACGGGCTGGCGGCCGATCAGGACCGCAACAGCATCACGGCCAGCCTGCAAACCGCTGCGGCCATTCCCGGCTATGAGCAGAGTGAAGATGGCGCCGGCATTATCACAGAGATCTCCCTGGGCTGGTACTCCATTCCCAACTATCCTGAAGTGATCACTACCACCAAAAAAGAAAAGCGTGGTGATAAGGAAGTGGATGTAGAGTACTACAGCTACCGTATGCAGTTCCGCTACCCCATGCAAATACGCGTACTGCAGGGCGAGCAGGTGATCGAATCTACCTACATCAACAACTCCAATGACTTCAGCTATGCCTCTACAGACTTATTCCCTACCAAAGCGGCGCTTTATAAATTCTGGGAAGAAAGTGGCAACAAGTTCAAATCTGGTGTGCGGGACAAGCACCTGTCGGCCAACCGCGATGCTATCAAAGCGCATCTGATTCACCAGTATGGCTATGTGAAGACTCACATGCGGGAAGAGATCAAGTTTGTAAAAGAGAAAAAAGATGCCACCGACTATGCCAAGCTTACTTCTGCCTTTGAGCTGGTAAATGCTGCCTCACCCAAGAAGCTGGAAGGAGATGTATACCCCTCAGAGACTTATGTAGCAGATATTAATGCGGCCATGGCCCTGTGGAAAGAAGAGTTGGCAGTTTCTGAGCCCGACAACCGCAAGGCGCGCATCGACAAAAAAGTAACCGAAGCCATTCTGAAAAACCTGGTGATCGGTTGCTACCTGAGCTACCAGTTTGCCCAGGCCGATGAGTACCTGACCCGCCTGGAAGAACTGAAAGAAGGCATTTTTGTACGCGCCATGCGTGATAAAATGGCCGATGTACAGTATCGCCTGGCACAGTATGAAAAAATTTACGCGCGTAACTAATCAGGCTTCCTTATCATGAACTATATAAAATCAACCCTATATGCAGGCCTGCTGCTGTGCCTGTTTTTCCTGACGGCTTGCGGCGATGGTCCCGAACCAGTGCCGGCCAATGTGGTCAACAGCACCAATGGCCTGCGCATCGACCTGGAATGGACTACTGGCGGTACCACCAGCGATGCTGTCAACAATTCTGACCTGGATCTTTACCTGACAAAAGGGGGTACGGAAGTGAGTAATTCCACCTCCTCGGGCAGTTTTGAGGTAGTGCGCATACAGGATGTGTATGCAGATGGCGAGTATACCATTGCGGTAGAGGCCTTTAATGCTACCAAAAAAACCAATTACACCCTTTATGTAAAGGGGGATGATGAGGGAGAGCTGAAGCCCTACACCGGAGAATTCCTGGCTGGAGATCGATATCTGAAGGTGAATTTCCTGAAGATCAAGAAGGCAGGCTCCACCTATACCATCACGGAGTATTAAGGATACAACAGGGCCTAGCCGTCCTGCCCTTATCTCTCTGAGATAGGCATACACATTAAAAAGAGGCCCGGAAATATTCTCCGGGCCTCTTTTTTTCTTAGGCCCCCATCCGGGGGCACTCAATCGGCAAGCCGCCTAAAGGAGCTGAGTAGGCTGTGCAGGGCGCAGGCAGGCGTTCAGCAGCCCGCAAGTATTAGTGCACCACCAGCCGGCGGGTGCTCTGCGTACTGCCGGAGCGGATGCTCAGAATGTATGTGCCGCTGGCCCAGGCGCTGGTGCTGAAGCTGAGGGAGTGTCCGCTAAAAGGGATGCGCTGCAGCAGTTTGCCAGCCAGGTCGTAGACCCGCAGCTCGCTGTTGGCAGCAGGACTATTGCGTAGCTGTAGCTGTACCAGTCCGGTAGAGGGGTTAGGATACAGCTGCAGGCCCAGGGGATCCAGTTCGGGGCTAAGGCCGGTAGGTCTCACCACCTGTTGGGGCCGGTGGGAGAGGAGCACGATCCAGGTTTCGCCGGCAGGCAGGCTGCCCTCTGCCGTCCACTGGCTGAAGCCGCCCTGTTCGTTTACCGTCAGGCTGCCCATGGCCTGACCGCTGTAAAGCTCGGTAAGGGGGTAGGTGCCGGCCGGCAGGCTTGAGGCTTCCAGTGCAAGGCCGGGACTAGTAAGGGCGCTGCTGCCCAGGTTGGAAACCACCAGCGCCATCTCCTCTTCATAGACACGGGCGTAGCTCAGCAGGGCAGGAGCGGTGGTTTCGGCCTGCAGCAGGTAGCCCCTGCGTAGCGTAGCTTGCTGGTTGCGGATGTGAATGAGCTTTTTGTAATGATTGAGCAGAGAATTGGCATCCCGTTCCATGGTCTGCACATTGAACTGGGGATAATTGCTGTTAAGGGCTCGCCAGGGGGTGCCGCTGGTAAAGCCTGCCTGCTCGCCGGGGGTCCATTGCATGGGCCGGCGAATGTCCTCATCGGGCTTGGTACCCAGCATACCAATTTCTTCGCCATAGTAGAGGAAGGGAATGCCCGGCATGCTCAGGTAGAGGGCGGCGGCCTGCCGCATCTGTTGCATATTGCCGCCAAATTCTTCCAGTATGCGGTTCTGGTCGTGGTTGGTCAGAAAGGTAGCGTATTGAAGGGGGGCGTAGCTGCGGTTGATCACATTCAGCTGATTGCGGATGGCCGTTGGGTTGCCTGTGCGTACCCCGTTGATAATGGCGTAGGAAAGGTCAAACTCAAAGGCCGCATCCAGCCGGTTGTTGCGAACATAAGGTGCTACCGAGGCGGTATTGGACCAGATCTCGCCTACGGTAAAGGCATCGGGATTGGCGCTTTTATATACCTGGTTAAATTCCTGCAGCAGGGCAAAGGTTTCGGGGGTGTCTTCCAGCTGGGTACCGTCCTCATCCAGGTACTTGATGGCATCCAGGCGGTAGCCGTCTACCCCCTTCTCCAGCCAGAAACGGGTAATGTCCCACATTTCTTCCTGCAGATCGGGATTGCTCCAGTTCAGGTCAGGCATGCCGCCCCAGAACAGTCCATAGTAATAGGCGCCGTTGCGGGGGTGCCATACCTCCTGCCCCCAGGGGCCGCCAAAGCCCGGATTATTTTCTGACCAGATGTACCAGTCCCGGTAGGGGTTGTCGGTGCTGCCGGCCGATTGGCTAAACCAGGGGTGCTGGCTGGAGCTGTGGTTCATCACAAAATCAATGATCACCCGAATGCCCCGGGCATGGGCGGCCTCCAGAAAGGCTTCAAAATCGGCCATGGTACCATAGTCGGGCTCGGTGGCGTAGTAGTCGGTTACGTCATAGCCGTGGTAGCTGGGCGAGGCCATCATGGGCATCAGCCAGATGCCGCTAATGCCCAGGTCGGTGGTGGTTTCGGGGTCGCCATCGTTGAGGTAGTCCAGCTTTTCGATCATGCCCCGGAAATCCCCTTTGCCATCGCCATTGCTGTCATAGAAGCTGCGCACAAAAATCTCGTAAAAGACCGCATCGTTCCACCAGTAGGTATCATAGGTGGTGGGGATGCCGGTACCCGAGCAGCTTTCGCAGCTGCTGAAGCAGTAGGTGGGGGCGGTGGTAAGCTCGGAGGTGGCCTCTATGGTACGGTTATGGCCACCGTTTCCATCCTCCACGCCACAGGCGGCGGGCACCTGTTCTGCTCCCTGCCAGCTGTTGCCATTGATGTATTTATACTGAAAAAGGCCCTGTGTTGGCAGCGAGATCCGTACTTCATAGGTGCCGTCGCCATCGGGATCATGCAGGGGGGTGGCCGAGGGGTTCCAGTCGCTGCCATAGCCGGCCAGCGCCTGAAAGTTGCCTGCCACATGCACCCCCTGTGCCGCGGAGTTTTCCTGGTTCATGTTCACCGAGAGAATCAGCTGGGGATTGCAGGCATCGAATTGTACAACGGGCAGGCGCAGATCGCTGCTGCCCACACTGACTTCCCGGTTAAAATTACCGCCCCCATCGTCTACCCCGCACTGGGCCGGGGCAGCTCGGGCTGATCGTTCCAGCTATTGCCATT
>NZ_AODQ01000094.1 GCF_000348925.1 Cesiribacter andamanensis AMV16
TAGGTTTTCTGCTGATTTCTTCAGCGCCTCTTCCTGTTTCTTATACCCAGCCCTTTGCTGCTTCTTCCCAGCCCCTGGCCCGCAGGATGGAGGCCGGATTGTCCAGCTCCCCATAGCCCCATTCGTTGTAGGTGCTGCGGTTGCCGTTGTAATCGGTATGCGACATATCGCGCACGATCTCCAGCACGCCCAGGTCCTTGGCCAGCTTCCAGGTTTCGGCCTTGGTGAGGTACATCAGGGGGGTGTGGATGCGCACATCCTGGTCCAGCGCCAGGCTGGCAGTGGTCTGCAGCGAATCTACAAATACCCGACGGCAGTCGGGATAGCCCGAATAATCGGTCTGGCACATGCCGCCTACCAGGTCGTGGATCTGGCGGGTGTAGCCCCAGCTGGCGGCTATGGTCAGAAACAGGGCATTGCGGCCCGGCACAAAAGAGGCAGGCAGGTTCTGGTTCTGTTCATGGGGGCTGTCCATCGCCTTGTGGTGCTCGGTGAGGGAAGAGCCCTGCAGCAGGCCCCCTACGTCCATTACATGAAAGGGCACATCGGCCTTTTGGGCAATCAGGAGGGCCTGCTCCAGCTCTACCTGGTGCTTTTGGCCGTAGTTGAAGCCCAGGGCCTCTACCCGCTCAAAGTGCTTTTTAGCCCAGAAAAGGCAGGTGGTAGAGTCCTGCCCGCCCGAAAAGAGAACCAGGGCCGCAGTGCCGGGTGCCGTAGGGATCATGCCTGTAGGGGTTGTCATTATTTGTCGGGTGCAAAAGTACCGGAAGCAGGCTGTTTTTCAAGGGGGTTGTGCCGGCTAATTCAGCAAAGCCCCCTGCTGGCGGCAGGCCGTGGACTAAAAGCCCCTCCAGGCCGGTGCGGCTTCGGTACGCACCATAACAGCTGCAGGCGGGCGGCAAGTTCCGCCGGGCAGGGGGGAAGGTGTTGAAGGAGACGGATTTCTAAAATTGCCTGAAAAGTGTGAACTTGCGAGCCGTTTTATGTTTTCTGGGAATATCTGATCTTATACTGAACATGACCGATAAAGAACTGGCAATAAACGAACGGCTGGACGCCCTTCAGAAACAGTCGGTGGAGCACACCCGTGCTTCGCTGGAGTATATGGAAAAAATGGGCATTCGTCCCGAGGGAAAATTTGGCCTTTTTCTGCCCCCTGACTACCGGGAGAAGGAGATCCACCGCCTGCCCTACGCCCATGCGGTGCGCCAGCAGGTGGTGTACGAGACAGAGAAAGGCGAATTTTCGGCCCTCTGCCCCTTTTCGGGCCTGCCCGACTATGGAGTGCTGCGCATTGAATATGTGCCTGGCTCCTACATTCTGGAGCTTAAGAGCCTGAAGTACTACATTATGTCCTGGCGGCACATTGGCGTGGCGCAGGAGGATGTAACCGCCTACATCTACCAGGATGTGTACCGCCAGCTGCAGGATGCGCACTACCTGAAGATCACCACTGATTACAACATCCGCGGCGGCATTAACACCAGCTGCGTGGTAGATAGCCGGGAGCAGCAGTAGCCCGGGGGCATTTGCCCTGGCCAGTCGGAGCGGCAGGCCAGGGCTTTTATTCTGTTGGATAGGAACACACAAGGGGCCCGGCCCCTTTTTTCGTTTCGGGCCCATGCTGAGTGCCTGCAGGATTCAGCTGCCGCACATCAAACAAAATACTCCCTTCTTACTTGTATTAAAAGGTTTGCTGCCAGCGAGTTGTCTGCCCGGCCAAACAGGCGGCTATCAGCTCTTATTCAAACCCATCGCACTTTTTTAGCGGAATAAAGAAAAAGATCCCCGCATAGGCCCATGTACAAAGGAGCGGATGATACCAGAACAGGCACCCCCCGGCCAACGGAAGCCCCCCAGGCCGGCCCCAAAAGCCCGGATACGCCGGTAGGGCCCCGGGAGGCGGCTCCCCGCCAGGCGGCTCCCCGCCGGGAGCTGAGTATGAGCGATGCCATAGCGGTGATTGTGGGCATAGTAGTGGGCGCCGGTATCTTCCGCACCCCTTCGCTGGTGGCTGCCAATGTGGAGAGTGGCAGCATGATGCTGCTCAGCTGGGCCCTGGGCGGGTTGGTGTCTCTGGTGGGTGCCCTCTGCTATGCCGAGCTTAGCACCACCTTTCCGCACACCGGGGGCGACTATCATTTTCTGATGCGCGCTTTTGGCAAAAAAACAGCCTTTCTGTTTGCCTGGGCCCGCATGAGTGTGATCCAGACCGGTTCCATTGCCCTGCTTGCCTTTATTATCGGGGATTATGGGGCGCAGATTGTCAATCTGGGCGTCTATTCGTCGGTACTCTATGCGGCGGTAGTAGTGGTGGTGCTCACAGGCATTAACCTGGTAGGCATACGCCAGGGCACGGGTACTCAAAAGTTGCTGATTGCGCTGGAGGTGCTGGGCATAGGCCTGGTGCTGGCCGCCGGTTTTTTTGTTGCACCGGCCCAGGTGGCAGCCCCTCCCGTAGCAGCAGCGGGCGGCAGTGGTGGGGTATCTTCCCTGGGCATGGCCATGGTGTTTGTGCTGCTTACCTTTGGAGGCTGGAACGAGGCCGCCTACATCTCGGCCGAACTGCGCAGCGGCCGCCGGGGTATGGCCCGGGCGCTGATCATCAGTATTTTTATCATTACCGCTCTCTACCTGCTCATAAACCTGGCCTACCTCAATGCCCTGGGCCTGTCTGGCATGGCCGCCTCTGATGCGGTAGCCGGCGAACTCATGCGGGTAGCCTTTGGGGAAGGGGGGGTGATCCTGATCGCCCTCATTGTGTCCATTGCCGCCCTTACCTCGGCCAATGCCACCATATTTACCGGCGCCCGCACCAATTATGCCCTGGGGCGGGATTTTAGCGCCTTTCGCCTGCTGGGCAGGTGGAATGAAACGACCTCCTCGCCGGTAAATGCTTTTCTGGTGCAGGGGGGCATTGCCCTGCTGCTCATTGGCCTGGGCTTTTTTACCCGCAGAGGATTTGAGACCATTGTGGAGTATACGGCACCGGTCTTCTGGCTTTTTCTGCTCCTGGTAGGAGTAGCGCTCTTTGTGCTGCGCAAAAAGGAGCCCCATCGGGAGCGCCCCTTCCGGGTGCCGCTCTACCCCCTTACCCCCTTGTCTTTTGTATCAGCAGTGTGTATTTGCTCTATTCCAGCCTGATGTATACGGGCCTGGGTGCTCTGGTAGGGGTAGGGGTGCTGCTGCTGGGCGTGGGGGTTTTGCTGGCCATGCCGTATATGGCTACGCCTGCGCCTGGCGCTGCCACAAAACCAGCAGAGCGCTAAGCCGCTGCCCGCAAGCCCCCCTGCAACCGGCATCGGGCTGGGGATAAAAAGGAGTGAAACATTCGGCGGCGGCCGCAGTTGCAGTTGGTAATGCGGGGGCTGCTACCCAAAACAGCCAGCTGCCCGCAGCCGGGATGGGATATGTGTATTTTTTAACATAAATGGGAAACAGATGAAAATGCTAAAACATGCCTGCTGTACGGTATTGCTGCTGGTGGGCGCCGTAAGCCTTAGCCTGGGGCAGGAGGCCCAGCCGGTGATTGAAGCCCGGCCCCAACTGGATGTGCCCTATGTACCCACCCGCCAGGCGGTAGTGGATGCCATGCTAAAGCTGGCCAATGTATCAAAAACGACAAGCTCTATGACCTGGGCTGCGGCGATGGCCGTATTGTGATTGCAGCGGCCAAGCGCTACGGCGCCACCGGCACCGGGGTGGACATTGACCCCCAGCGCATCCGGGAAGCCAAAGAAGCCGCAAAAGAAGCAGGGGTAACCGATAAGGTGCGCTTTGTGGAAGGCAATCTTTTTGAGATGGACTTTAAAGATGCTACGGTGGTAACGCTCTACCTGCTGCCGGATGTAAACATGCGCCTGCGTCCGCAGCTGCTGGAACAGTTAAAGCCCGGTACCCGCATTGTATCGCATGCCTTTGATATGGGTGATTGGGAGCCGGAGCAAAAAATAACCGTAGACGGCGCCACCATTTACCTGTGGACGGTGCCTAAGAAATAAGGAAACAGATCTGCCCGGATGGGCTTTTGTCCAGAGTTCCTGTAGAGCAGCGATTCAACGGAGTCGCTGTTTTTTTATCTGCCTTCAGGCGCAGGTACCCGCCTGTTTGGCGGGTTGGTACCGCAGGGAGCTATTTGCTACAGGCCGGGCCGTAGCGGGGGTCTGCTGATGGTAAGGCCTACCCTTATCAGCTCCTGCTCCAGGGCTGCCCGTTTGGCCGCATCAAAGCTAAAATAAGCCTGAAAAGGATTGATATCAAAGTCCCGGATAGAGGGATCTCTGCGATAAACCAGGTGCAGGTTTTCAAAAAAGCTCAATGCGGGGGTTGGTTCTGAAGTTCCTGGATTGGCATAGGCCGATACATCCTTGCTTCCGATAATCTCTGTAAAATCACATATTCCTTCCCCATTTTCCCCTACATACACGCTAATGGCACCGTTGGCTGTCCAAGGTTTTTGCTGTGTTTTCATGTAGTGTTTTACCGAAAAAAGGGGGTATGGGTTGCAAAACCGGCTAAAAAAGCACCATTTCGGCAAATTTTATTTTATCCTACGGTTTGACTACCAGCTACGCAGCCCTGCTTCCGTTTCCTGAGCTTTGACATTCACGTCTGGCTTTTTTCTGCAGGCAAACTCAGGGAGTTATTTATGCAGCTGTCTACGGTATTGTTAGACTAAAACCGCCCATCTTGCGTAGCGGTAAAAAACGACCCGCAATTTACACATGCACCCCATGAACATTAAAGGAGAAGAGATCCTGCACAAAGGCTTTTATACATTTAAAAAACTGCTGGTAGACTACAAAGGCGAGACCCTGGAACGGGAGCAGATTGACATAGGCCGGGTGGCGGCCGCCCTGGTATACAATACCCAACGCAATACTTACCTGCTGGTAAAGCAGTACCGCTTTGGCGCCGGGCAACCCCTGCAGGAAATCGTTGCCGGCATGGTTGATAATCGCCAGAATGATCCGCAGCAGACCATCCGCAAGGAGGTAGAGGAGGAAACCGGCTACCGGGTAGACCGGCTGGAGCAGCTCATGGACTTTTACCCCTCGCCCGGGGCCAGCACCGAGAAGGTATACCTCTACTATGCCGAAGTGAGCCAGAAAACTGCCGAAGGGGTGGGCTTGATCAGGAGCATGAAGAGATAGAAGTGCTGGAGTACTCCCTGGACGAACTGCTGCAGCTCTCCTTTCAGGATGCCAAGTCCATAATCGCCCAGCAATGGCTGGCCGCTCAAAAAAGCAAAGAATAAGCGGGCTGCGCCAGTCCTCAGGCAGTCTGCTCCAGAATGCCGCGTCGCTTGTGCACCTTTATGCCCCATTTCTCCTGCACCAGGCTGCGCAGGCGTTGCTCGGCCAGGGAGGGATGGCCCTTTTTGGGTGGCTGCAGCACGCTAATGCCTAGCAGCAGGCGTACAAATACCGGATCAGCACACAGCTGGCTGCACCAGTCGGCAAAGCACAGGCTCCAGTCCAGGTGGTATTGCTCTTCGTGCGATTTGCCATTGAAGAGCAGCTCCAGCTGGTTGCCCCCATGGTGGTAGCGGTAAATGGCTGCCAGGGTAGTGTACACATCCTGCAAGCCATCCAGCCGGGGGCGGGTGCTGCGGATCTGCCGGCTCAGGCTATCTTCCAGCCCCAGGGGGTTAAAATGCTGCTGAAATGCACGACGTCCCTGCCCACACAAATAGGCAAGCAGCCGGCTGCGGAGCTCTTCCTGCACGGCGCGCAGCAGGTAGTTTTTGTCGTAGCGAAAAAATTTTAGGTGCATTCGGCTCAAAAATACGCCCATTTTCGCTTTTCTGCTAAAAAAACAGGTTCCAATTTGGCTGCAAATTTCCCGAAGAGGGGCAAAAAAGGAAGCGGCCCAGGGGCTAAGCCTAGGGTTTGTTGAGCTCGGTTTCTACCGCTCCATCTGATTTGAGCATTTCCAGGTGGCTGGGCTCGGAGCCAAACAGGCCGGACATGGTATTGAAATGCTTGAAAAAGCTGATAGCGGCCCCGGTTTTGGGAATAAACTCATTGGTGAGATAGTCCCGGTCGTTGCGCTGAAAGATCTTCAGGCTCAGGTTGCCTTTTTCATTGATGTGGTACAGGATGGCAAAGTTGCCGGCAAAGCCGCTGCCACCGGCGCCCGGCCCTGTTCCACCGCCGCCGCCGGTAGAGGTAACGCCGCCTACCTGCACTTCTACCCGGTCGTTAAAAAGGGAACGGCTCAGGTTTACGCCTATGTCCCGGCTATCGCCCAGCGAGGCATTACCCCCTCCCATCTGGTTGGATTCCAGCTCAATTTCAATCTCCACGCCCAGGTAATCCTGCGTAACGGCATTGAGCTGCTCGGTCAGGAAGCTGCCTACACTCTGGTTGATCTGGGCATTTACAGCAGCGCCGGCCCCGCCACCGTCGCCGCCGCCGGCCAGGGGATCTTCGGCCAGAAAGCGGTTGAGCACAATCAGGCCAAACACCTGGCGGAACAGCTCTGATTCGTTGCTTTTGATCTGGTCAAGCTGGGCCGATACGGCGCTGCCCATTTCGCCATAGTTGGATTCAGGCACCAGAATGTTAAAGGAGATAACGGGCGATTCCAGCGTGCCGGCCATGTTGAGCAGCACATTTACCGGTTCTTTGCGGCGGGCGGCCGCATATTCGGGCGTGCCGGGCTCGGCATTTGGCAGCAGGGGCAGGCGGCTGGCTTCGGTGGTGTAAACGGCGGTAATCTCCATCTGGGCATCAAAAGGATCGCCGGTAAAGGCCACCGTACTGCCCTCCTGTATGGCAAAGCTTTTCTGGATCACCTCCATAAAGCTCAGGCGGTAGCGCCCCTCCTCCACCTCGTAGAGGCCCTGCAGGTTCATATCGCCACTGGGGTCCATGCGAAACTGCAGATCGGCCGTGCCGCGCACCTCCAGAAAATCGCCGGTGGTGGGGTCTACCACCACGGTAAAGGTAGCGGCTGGGGGGACTTCTATATCCAGGTTTACTGAAAAATAGGCCGCATCCAGCTGATCATCCAGGCTATCGGCCGCCTGCAGCTGCATGGCAAAGGTGGTATCCGCAGCCAGAAAGGCATTGGTATTGATAAAGTTGATAAAGCTGGCTACGCCGGCATTGGCATCTTCGGACTGGATCACCAGGGCAAAATCTGTTTTTTCATTTACCCGCAGGCTGCCCGATACCAGGATATCATCCAGCGGGCCGGTAATGCGGGCATCGGTGCGCACATACAGCCGGCCGTAGAACAGCTCCTGCAGGCTTCTGGCTTTGTTCACTACCTGAAAATCCTGTGCCTTTGCGCTTAGGTCAAGCCTGAAATCCTGAAAGGCGTTGTGCCGGATCTGCCCATCCACCACCAGGGTCTGATTGAGTGAATCCAGCAGGGTAAACTCATTAAGCCGTATGGCCTGATTGTCAATGGCAATGCCCTCATCCTGCAGGGTGTAGCGGGCGCCCGTCATGGCCAGGCGAAAGGCGCTGTTGTTGCCAAAATTGAGCTGGCCTTCCATCCTGGGCTGGTTCAGGCTGCCGGCTATGTCCATATTGCCCTGCAGGCTGCCTTCCAGATCCTGCAGAAAGTCTTTTACAAAGGGCTCCCAGGGGGCCAGGGCAAAGCTGTTGATGTCTACATCCAGCTGCATGGCATTGGTAGAATCTTCCATGTTCAGAAAGCCCTGCATGCTCAGATCATTGCCGGGGCCTTTCAGCGCAATATCGGCATTCAGGCGGCCGTCGTTGGATACCTTGTTCATCTGCAGCTGCAGGTTGCCTACCGGCAGGCTATCCACCATCAGGTTTTGCACCAGCAGGTCGGCTTCCATGGCCGAGAGGTTCATGGGGTTGGTGAGCTGCACCTTGCCATCCAGCGTGGCGGCCAGCCCGTATTCCTGAAAGCCAAAGATATCGGCAAAGTCCCCGATCTGGAATTCATTGATCTGGGCCAGCAGCAGTGGGTCCTGGCTGTATTCATTCCGGGTGTTGACGGCCAGCAGCTGGCCCTCCCGCTGCAGGGCAAAATCCCGGATCTGAAGAAAGTCTGTGGCGTATTTGATCAGGGCATTATCGGCCATCTGGTACTCCTTGCCGCGGATGGCCAGCTCGGTCTGGTCCAGGGCCAGGGCCAGCGTATCATTGTAAAAGGTAACGGCGCCGCCCAGCAGCAGGCGGGTGCTGTCGGTTTCGGGGGCCAGGCCCAGCACAAAGTGTACACTGTCCTGCACCCATTGCCCATCCAGCCTAAAGGAGGGGATATCGGTAGTGGTGCCCACTTTCAACTTGTCCATGTCGATATCGAAGGAAAGCACCTGATCTACGGTTTTGGCATCTACCTGCAGGTTTTCGATCACCAGCGTATCCCAGCTGATGCCGGGAGCCTCTACCTCCAGATCAAAGGAGCGGTCCCGGTCCCGGAAGCGGGCATTGATGGTCATGGGGTGCAGCAGCTCCAGCTGCGGCAAAAAGGCTTTGGCAATGATGGGCTCATCCCACATCTTAATGGCCAGCTCCAGGTCCTGGCCAAACTCCACCCGCTCATCGCCGGGCTTGTAGGCCGAGCAGTAATGGTTGGCGCACTGGTCCAGCGCCTGCTGCAGATCGGCCAGCAGGTACTGGCCGGTAAGGGTGGCCGAAGCAAAGTCGGTAGTAAGGGCTATTTCGCGGGTGCCATCGCCCTGCTCCCGGGAGCTTACCACCAGGCTGTCCATGGTCCATTTATTAGCGCCGCGGATCAGCTCGGTATCCCGGGCTTCAATTGTACCCCGGATACCATCAAAATCATTGCCCCGCACATCGGCCACCAGGCGGGTGCTAATAATTACGCTGTCGGGGCTTAGGTTGAGCCGGTACATGTTCAGGCGGTCCAGGTTCAGCTCGGCCTGCAGCAGCGGGAGCGAATCCTTCATATCCGTTTTCAGGAAGAGGTCCATGTCCAGGTAGGCATCCTCATAAGCGGCCGATACCTCCAGGGTGCTGTCTACAAAATAGCCCTGGGCGGCCAGCCCCTTGTAGAGGTGGTCGTTGTACTCCAGTTCCTCTACTATCAGGGAAAAGTTATCTACATTGATCTGCTGGCCGATGCCGTTGACCCGTAGCTTGCTGGTAAGCGTGATGGTGCCCAGCCCCAAGCTGTCGCCCACAAAGGGGGTCAGGTCAAAGTCGGTGGCATCTACATTGCCGGCCAGTAGAAAGCGGTTGGCGGTAGGGGCCCGGTAAAGCATGTTAGTTTGCAGTAGCCCCATGCCGCTGCGCAGGCGGGCGGCAATGTCCATATTTTTTGGGGTCCCTTTGGCATCGGCTATCAGGTGCAGGCGGCCGGCCTGGGCGGCGGCAGGGGGGAACTCCGGCATAAAGCTAAAGCGCTGCAGGTAGGCCACCGTAGTGCTTAGCTCCCTCAGTTGCAGATCAAACCGCATGTTTTCCAGATCGTTCAGGCCGGTGATGGTACCGGCCATGTTCATGAGCATGCCTCCATCTTCGGTGCGCAGGCGCAGGGGGGAGATGTTGGCTTTGTTGTTCTCTACATCGGCGGTTAGGTCCAGAATAAAGGTACGGCTGCGCAGGTAGGGCATGGTATCCAGCGCAGGGGTAAAGTAGGCGGCATCTTCCATGCCCAGCACGGCCCCCTGCACATTGGCCGAGAGCTGCAGGCTGGCGAGCATATCGGCGCCGGGCTTAATGCTCAGCTGTTCCAGGCGAATGGGGTCGGTCAGGCGGGTATTGGGTGTACGCAGCTCGGTGAGGCTGCCCGAGACCATGGGCAGCTCAATGGCGGCCGCCATGGCAAAATTATCCAGCACAAAACCGCTGTTCTGTTCTATAGCGGCTAGTTGTTGTACGTCCAGCCGCAGGGTATCGCCGGCCAGGTAAAAATCGTTGATGCCGACGTTGAGGGTACGCAGGTCCAGGTTTTGAAAGTTAAGGGTGCCCTTTTCGGCCAGTTCGCTGGCCTGGTAGTGGAACTGGGTATTTTTAATGGCAAATTTTTCGACCGCTATCCTAAATCCACTCGGGTTCAGCATGGCCGAATCCAGCTCCTGGGCCACCTCATCGGCCGTAGCCAGGGTATCTTTTACGGGCGAGGGGGTGATGTAGGTAAAGCCGCCCCGCAGGTCCCGGATATCAATGTTGCTGATCTTCACAAATTGCTCGGGCAGGCCCAGGGTTTCCAGCTCGGTCAGCAGGTAGGGGGCATGTACATTCAGGCTCATTTTTGAGGAGTCATCTGCATAGCGCAGGCGCACATCTTGCAGCCGTACCTGGTAAAGGTCAAAAATAAAAGCAGAGGAGGTAGTGTCGGCAAGGGTATCCTGGCTCACAAAGCTGTCTACAATAAACTGGTAGTTGAAATTGGCGCTATCCTGATGGCGGTAGAGGTTGATGTAGGCCCCTTCCAGGGCAATCTCGTCCAGCTCCAGGCGGGAGTCCAGGATGGCAAAGGCGCCGATATCGGCTGTTAGGGAGCTTGCCCACACCAGGGTATCGCCGGCTTTATCGCTGATGAAGATCCCCTGCAGGGATGCGCTATCAAAGAAGCGCAGGTTCACCTTGTCGATGCGTACCTCGGTGCCCCATTGCTCGGCAAAGCTGTTGGCAACCTTTTGGGTTACTTTGGTCTGTACGGCCGGGATCTGAATAAGCACAATAATAAGCACCAGCAGGCCCAGGATGCCGCCAATAAGGTACAGCAGCCACTTGATGGGCAGCCAGATGTAGTGTCCGATGGATCTATGAGAAGTGATAGTAGTACCGGTTAAATGCCTTAGTATATACTACTAAATGCCGGCGAAGGTTTTGTGGATGCTGCCCGATCAATGGTGCAACAGAAAGCAGGGGAGGGTAGCGCTGAGCCGGTAAGGTACGCGTTTCTAGCGCGCGCCAGACTAGGGGGTAGGCTAAGCCTGCCTGAGCCGGCGAAAATAAAAAAGCCTTTCATCCAGTGAGAATAAAAGGCTTTTAAAATGTGGGAGCAACAGGATTCGAACCTGTGACCCCCTGCTTGTAAGGCAGGTGCTCTGAACCAGCTGAGCTATGCTCCCAACGTAATGTTTTACTGAAATTTCAACAGCCCATATGGCTGAGGATTGGGTGTGGGAGCAACAGGATTCGAACCTGTGACCCCCTGCTTGTAAGGCAGGTGCTCTGAACCAGCTGAGCTATGCTCCCAATAGTCAATTTCTTCTCCCCGAATGGGAATGCAAAACTAACAAAGGATTTAAATTACGCCAATAGTCGCCTTCTAAATTTTAAATATATTTTTTGGAGCCCCTTTTTTTACGCGTTCCCTACGTTATCTCTTTTGCAAAATCGTCCTATTTTTTGACTGCACTTCCGCTACCTTTGCACTCATGCTCAAGCGTCTAGGCCGTATCTTTCTTACTCTGCTGCTGCTGCTGGTCCTTATGGTCGTGGCGGCCTTTACGCTAGTACATGTTTACCAGGATGAGATTGTGGCGCTGTTTGTGGAAAAGGCTAACCGCTACATCAAAACCCCGGTTACGGCCGAGAAGATCTCCGTTTCCCTCTGGGATACCTTCCCCCATGCCGCCGTTACCTTCGATGGGGTCTGGATCAAGGAATCGTACGACGAAAGCCAGCAGCCCCTGGCCACCGCCGCCAGCATTCATTGCTCCTTTAGCCTGCTGGACCTGCTGCGCAAAGAATACCGCATCCGCGAGATCTACCTCAAGGATGCCGAGGTATTTCTGAAGATCAAGCCCAATGGGGAGGTCAACTACACCATCATTGAACAGCCCGAAGACGAGCCCGCTTCCGCAGGGGCCATGCAGTTTGACCTGAACAGCATTCGCCTGGAAGGGGTGCGCCTGCACTATGCCGACCGGCTCAATAAACAGGACTACCGGCTGCTGGCCAAGCACGTGCGGGCCGAGCTGGGCATAAACGGCTACACCATTGGCCTGAAGGGCCTGCTGCAGACCGATAGCCTGATGGTAGGCCAGGACCCCTACCTGAAGGGGCAGGACGTAGAGGTGAACAGCCAGTTTACCTACAACGACGCCACCGGAGAGCTGCTGCTGCAGCCGAGCAACCTGCTGGTGCAGGAGTCGGACTTCTGGATAGAGGGGCGGGTAGGCACGCAGGGTCCCACGCAGCTGGACCTGACGCTGGAAGCCAAACGCACCGATTTTCAAACCCTGGCCGCCATACTGCCCCCTGCCTTTACCGAATCGGTGCGCAACTACCGCAGCAAGGGCGATCTCTGGCTGCTGGCCTCGGCCAAAGGCGAGCTGAGTGAAAAAGAAACCCCCGAACTAAAGCTGGAGTTTAAGGCCGAAGGGGCCTCCTTCTACCATCCCGATTACAAGCAGGCGCTGGAGAAGATCCGGCTGAGTGGCAGCTACACCAATGGGGCCAAGCGAGCCGCTGTAAGCTCGGTGCTGCGGGTAGACCAGCTGGAGGCCAGTCTAAACGGGCGGCCCCTGCGGGGAAGCTTTACCCTGAGCAATTTTGATGATTATTATCTTTCTTTTACTACAAATTCGGAGCTGGAGGCCGGCTCGCTGCTGCGCTTTTATCCCATTGCCGACATTAGCACCGCCGCCGGCCTGCTGCAGGTAAAGATGGAGTTTAAGGGCCGCCTGCAGGACCTCAAGCAGAGCCATACACTGCAGCGCATACAAGCCAGTGGCGAGGTGGTGCTGCAGGACCTGGGCTTTAAGCGCAAGGCAGCCCCTTATCCCTTCAGTGCGCTCAACGGCAGCCTTATTTTCCGCAACCAGGACCTGGCGCTGAGCAACCTGGGGGGCCAGGCAGGCAGCAGCCATTTTGTGATCAACGGCCTGTTTAAAAACATCTTTGCCTGGGTGCTGCTGGAAAACCAGCCCATAGCCATTGAGGCCGACCTGCAGTCAGACTTCCTGAACCTGGATGAACTGCTGGCCGATGCCAATGCCGCCGAAAAGCAGCAGCTGCAGGCTGGTATGGCGGCAGGCGAGGAGGGCGAAAAATACTATGCTTTCGATATCCGGCCCGATCTGGCCCTGTATTTCAATTGCAAGGTTAAGCGCCTGCACTTTGACCGCTTCAGGGCCAGAGATGTATCGGGCGAGCTGGTGGTGGATAAAGGGGTGGCCTACATCAAAGAAGCCCGCCTGGCCGCTGCCGGAGGGCGCATGTGGGTAGATGGTCAGGTAGATGCCCGCCGGGCCAAAGATGTGCGCGTTACCGGCAAGGCCCGCTTTAACCAGATCCATTCCGACAGCGTATTCTGGGTGTTTCACAACTTTAGCCAGATGTTCCTTACCGACCGCCACCTGAAGGGGCGCGTTACGGCCGATGTGAGTACTGCCATGGAGTTTGATAAAAAGCTGCGCTTCCGCTACGACAGGCTGGAGGTAGATGCCAGCATGTTCATCTCCAACGGCCAGCTCAGGGGCTTTGAACCCATGCAGGCCATGTCGGTCTTTATTGATGAAAAGCGCCTGTCCGACATCAGCTTTTCCAACATTAGCAGCAGTATCAAGGTCCGCAACGAAACCATCTACATTCCCTCTACCATCATTCAGTCTGATATCACCACCCTTACCATTGAGGGCACCCATACCTTTGATCAGCGGATCGACTACCGGGTGAAGGTGCCGCTGAAGGCCGTGCTTACCGGCAAAAAGGCCCAGATGCCCGAGTCGGCCATACGCCCTTCGGAGGGGGCCGCGCACCTGTTTCTGCGCATCCACGGCACTACCGACGATTTTAAGGTAAGCTACGATGGGCAGGCGGTAAAGGAAAAGATCATCACCGATATCCAAAAAGAAAAAGAAGAGCTTAAGGATGCCATCCGCAACAAGGGCCGCAAACCGGAGGATGTGGTAAAGCCGGAAGAGGAAGACTATTTCGACTGGTAATTTATACCCCTACCGTGCAACCTTTGCCAGACCGCCTGCGCTATACTGGGAAAGGAGCAAATTTTTATGCGAGCAGCATTTTTTGGACTAGTGCTCTGCTTCGTCTCTTCAACTACTTCCTGGGGTCAATTCGTAACAGTAAAAGGTCAGATTTTTGATGGCGTATCGGGCCAATCGCTTCCCGGTGCCACCGTCTACCTTCCCCAACTACTGCAAGGAGACGTTACAGATGCATCAGGTACCTTCACTATCTCTAACGTTCCGGCAGGCACGTACCAGCTGCGCCTATCTTTTGTAGGCTACCGCAAGCAGGAGCTATCCCTTCGCTTTAGGGCCGATACGCTGTTGCGCCTAAACCTGATGCCCGAGCAGGAACAGCTCAAGGAGCTGGTGATTGAAGCCAGTGCAGCCTCAAATTCCTACAACAGCAACTTAACCGGCATTACCCAGCTGACGGCCCTGGACATACAGCGCTCGGTGGGCATTCTTGGGGAGCAGGACCTGATCAAAACCCTGCAGCTGAAGCCCGGCGTCCAGAGCGGCAGCGAGGGCAGCAGCGGCTTTTTTGTGCGGGGCGGCCAGGCCGATCAGAACCTGGTGCTGCTGGATGGGGTACCCCTGTACAATCCCTCTCACCTGTTTGGCATGTTCAGTGTGTTCAACAACGATATGCTGCGGGATGTAAAGCTGTACAAAGGCAGTTTTCCTGCCCGCTTTGGCGGCAGGCTGTCATCTGTACTGGATATTGATCTGAAAGAAGGGGACTTGCGGGAGGTAAAAGGCGCAGGGGGCACCGGCCTCATCAGCTCCCGCCTGATGCTGGAGGGACCCATACTCAAAGACAAGCTCTCCTGGATGGTATCGGGCAGACGTACCTACTTCGATATGATCACCCGGCAGATCAACCGCTCCATGGCCAGTGAGCCGGGCTATCAGCCCATACCAGACTATTATTTTTATGACGGCAGCGCCAAGCTTTTCTTTAAACCCAGCCCGCATGACCGCATCAGCCTTACCCTGTATCAGGGCCATGACCGGTTTCAGTTTTATGACGATCGCTTCTCGTTTAATTTTCTGTGGGGCAACCGGGCAGGCATTTTAAAGTGGGACCGGCTTCTGACTTCCCGGCTTTCGGCCACCTTCTCTCTCTCAGCCACAGCCTATAAATACCGCATCCGCAACAGCTTTGAAACCATTTCCCAAACAGCAGGCTCTGGTATAGAAGACCTGAATGCTTCGGTTGATTTTGCCTGGGAAACCCCTGCCAACCATTTTATCACCTTTGGTACAACGGTTACCCGCCATGCCTTTGATGTGGTGCGCATGCAGCAGGAAGAAAACGCCCAGGTGCTCACCCTCAAATCAAGAGATACCGACAAGGTACTGGCAACCCAGGCGGCCGTGTATGTAGAAGACTCCTGGCAAATCAGCCGGCGCTTTGGGCTTGAAGGGGGGCTGCGCCTCACCGGTATGCAGGCACAGAACAATACCGAACTGGGGCTGGAGCCGCGCATGAGCCTGCGCTGGCAAATGGTCCGGCATCTGGCCCTGAAGGCGGGCTACAACCGGGCCTACCAGTATGTGCACCTGGTCAATAGCTCGGGCAGTTCGCTGCCCACCAGCTTCTGGTACCCCTCTACCGATCAGATCAAGCCCCAGCTGGCCACACAATATGCCGCCAGCCTGGAGTATAAGTTAAGCCGCAAATGGACCGTTTCGAACGAGCTGTATTATCGGGATATGGAAAGCCAGATCGATTTCAGGGATGGTGCCGAGATGTACGGCAATCCGGATGTGGCCGAAGACCTGGTGTTTGGCAAAGGCTGGGCCTACGGCAACGAGTTTTACCTGGAAAAGACCCATGGCAAAACCACCGGCTGGATAGGCTATACCCTGGGCTGGAGCTGGCGCAAGTACGATGAGATCAATGGCGGTACCCCCTTTCTGGCGGCGAACGACCGGCGGCACGACCTAAGCGTAGTGCTGCGCCGTAGCCTGCACCGGCGGCTGGAGATTTCCGGTACCTGGGTATATGGGAGCGGCGCGCTCACCACCCTGCCGCCTGGCCGCTTCTATGTACAGGGGCACAATGGAGCCACCGGCAAGATCATCCCGGTATATACCGAGCGCAACAACTACCGCATGGCCGATTACCATCGCCTGGACCTGGGGCTTACCTACAAACTGCGGCCCCGCTGGGGCAGTGCCGATATCAACCTGGGGGTATATAACCTCTACAACCGGCGTAATGCCTACTTTATGTACTTTGAGCGCCTTACCCCCCAGCAAAATGAAGACATTCGCCTGGTGGCGCGTCAGGTTTCACTCTTTCCCATTTTGCCTTCTCTTAGTTTCAATTATACTTTTTAGCCGTTTATGAGAAGATTGCTGGCATGTATCCTCCCGCTGATCGTTTACACTGGCTGCGATATGATGCACCAGGAGATGGAGGTAGAGCTGCCTCCCCATGCTCCGATCACTTTCATTGAGTGTTACCTTGATCCGGAGGCCCCCCTCAGAGCCATTGCCACCAATAGCCTGCCCTTTTTTGATAGCCTGGAGATAAGTGCCGCCGATGACCTGGATATTTATCTTCGCCAGGGGCAGCAGGAATACAAATTACAAAATGGCTATGCAATAGATAGTGTAAACCGGGCAGCGTACAACTACCAGGCTGATGATACGGTCCGGTACCAGGAAGGCGAGGTGTGGGAACTGGTGGTATGGCGTCAGGAAGAAGAAATTGCCCGAGGAAAAAGCACTTTCTTATCCAAACCCCAGATAAAAAATATTGCCTATACCATAAGCCCCGATAGCCTTCTCTCCCTTGCCATTACCTTAAAAGACAATCCTGCAACTGAGAATTTCTACCGCATTACCATCTTGCAGGGTGAGGAATTTGGGTACAACCGCAGAACGTTTGAAGGCATCTGGACAGACCAGTTTGCCGAGGGAGAGGAACTCACCCTGCACATTGGCAGTCTGGTGCGGGTGTGGGCTACCTCTGTATGCATTCGGGTAGATCATCTGGAAGAAGGGTATTATTCCTATCTGCGTAGCATAGAAAAGGCCAATGAGGCCAATTATAATCCCTTTGCCCAGCCGGCAAATGTAGAATCTACCCTGCAAGGTACCGCCAGGGGGATCTTTACTACCATTTCATGCACAAAAGAGATTCTGGTTGTGGACTATGGCAATTAAGAAACCGCCACATTCAGAAACTCATTAAATGGCTGTACCACCCGCAGCCCCTCTACCAGCTTTTGGGGAAAATCGGCTGCCCGGGCCTCCGCATCGCTGTAGGTGTGCATGGCAAAAAAACTCTTCAGCTTTAAGAACTCTATATTGGGATGCTCGGGGCTGTAGCCCTTGGGCGGGCGCTGCAGCTTCTCGCCCTGAATGGGGCCATACAGTTGCTTAAAAGCTGGCTCCTCTACAATCTGCTTCAGCTCCGGAGCATTGTAATCCACCTCCTGCCGGATCTTGCGCAGCTGCTCGGGCGTGGGGGTGTAAATGCCGCCACCTACCAGGCTTTCGTTATTGGGTTCCAGGTGAAAATAGTAGTGCGATAGGGGGGCATGCCGGCCCCCTTCGGCCAGGGCGGCCGACATCCAGATCTTGTAGGGGGCCTTATCGGCACTGAAGCGCACATCCCGATTGATGCGGAACATGCAGTCTTCGGGCCGAAGGGCTTGCAGGCTTTCATCGCTTTGCTGCAGCTGCTCAATAACCCAGCCGGTAAGGGCCTTAAAGTGCTGGCGGGCTTGCTGGTAGTCGGCGCGGTGGGCATCCATCCATTCCTTGTTGTTATTTTGCGCCAGTTGGGCCAGAAAATCCAGGATGTAGGGGATATCAAACATGGGCCTAGAGGTACTCTACGGATTCTTCCAGCCCCATGCTGCGGGAGCCTTTGATCAGAAACGTAGTATTTTCAAAGGTTTTCTTTTTCAGGTAGTTCATCAGCATTTCCCGGGTCTCAAAATGGATGCCCTCGGAATTATTATCCAGGGCCGGGATGATGTGAATGCCGCAGAAGATCACCTTGTCAAAATCGTATTTGGCAATGAGGCGGCCCAGATCATGGTGCTCTTTAACGCTTTCTTCGCCCAGTTCCATCATATCCCCCAGGATCATCACCTTTTTGGGGCGCTGCAGGGCGGCAAAGTTTTCAATGGCCGCCTTCATGGAAGAGGGGTTGGCATTGTAGGCATCCAGAATTATGTAGTTTGAGCCCTTTTCGATGATCTGCGAGCGGTTATTGCCCGGCACATAGCCGGCTACCCCCTCGTTGGCCTTTTTTCCGGCACCTCAAAGAATTTGCCGATGCAGAGGGCGGCAGCAATGTTCTCAAAATTATAGACCCCCATCAGCTGGGTTTTTACGGTGTGGCCGCTTTCGGATTTCAGTTCCACAAAGGGGTCGGCGGTGAGCAGCTCGGCCTGGTAGTAATCGCCCGTCGGGGTAAAAGAGGGGATGCTCAAAGCGGCGGGCCATGTTCTTGAGTGCCTCGGCCCGGGAGTTGATAAAAGGCAGTGCCCTTGTGCTCCAG
>NZ_AODQ01000095.1 GCF_000348925.1 Cesiribacter andamanensis AMV16
CTCCAGCATGGCAAAGATGGTGAGGCGCTCGGCTTCGTTCAGGGGGTCGTTGTCGGCGGTTGATACGGCCGAGGACACCACGGAAAAGCGGTAGGTTTCGCCCGCTTTCAGCTGTTTGTGGAACTTGGCCAGGTGCATGTTGTAGTCCCAGTCTTCGTGGATAAGCTGGGGCTCCTGCCCATGGGGTTCGGAAAAGATAAAGCTGTTGGAGGCCGCCACCGTATGCCGGCCCGAGGGACTTTTGGCAGAGGAGGTCAGCAGAGGGATCTTCACATGCGGGCGGTCAATCTCGCTATAGGTATTGCGCACATCCACCAGGTGATTGGGCGCCTCAATCACACTCATGGGGGTTACCTGCACCGCCTTTTTAGCCCGCAGCTCTACAATGGTGAGCGCAGTATAGGGCAGGTGGCGCAACGACATCAGTGTATGGGTAACACTGAGCTTATCGCCCACATCAAAGGTAGTGGTGAGGGCGGCCCTTTGCATGTCCAGCGTCTGGCGGTAGTTTTGCACATCGCGGGAGGAAATGCGGCGGCCGTCCACATCCAGGTTCATGTTGGCATGGTTAAAGGTCTTGAGGATGTTGGATACGCGGCCCCGCTGGTAGTAGTCAAACACCCCGTTGAGCACCACATCGGCCACCTTCATGGGCTCCGGCGAGGAAACCAGGCCACCATGCCGTTAGCCACCGTTACGCCGTAATAGTTGTTGGGGTCGATCTTATCGGCCACAATGTGCCAGGGCGACTGGCTGAGGTCCTGTGGCTGGCTGCGCCGCTGCTGGCCCAGGGCTGTTGAGCTGATGAGCAGGAGAAGGAGAAGAGCAAAAAAATGGGCGGTTCATAGATGGATGATGGTGTTTTGGTGTTTTTGGAGAGGGTATGGTCTAAAGGGGGATGGCGCGTAGTGCATGATCCGATGGGGGCGGGGCCATATGCCCAACACGCATGGCCCTCACAGGCCATGCTACTGGTATGTCGCCCCTTTGGGGCTTGGGTTGTCTGGTAAAGAGTACCAACGAGCCCCAAAGGGGAGGCATATTCCCAGTATGGCCTGTGAGGGCCATCCCCATTGTCCGGGAGGTTTTTGCCATGCTTACACACATTCTTTTCATCATTCCCCCCCCTTCAATGCAATCTGTTCGGCAGCCACAGCGGGCAGGCTACCGGTAAGGGCCAGCACCTGCAGGGGGGCGTTGTTGCGGGCCACTACCAGGGCCGGCCGGCCCTGGAGGCGTATGGGCTGTATGTCCCGCACCTGGCCTTCCAGCAACAGACCACTTTGGGCCAGGCTGAGGGCTGCAAATGCGCCAGCTCCCTTGTTGAGCAGCAGGGTACCTCTGCCGGCATCGTAACGGCCGCGTTGTATGTTCACCTCCCAGAAATTGCCGGCGCTGAGCACATCCAGCTGCCCATTGCCATCGGCATCCAGCAGGTGCAGGGCCCGTATGGGGGAGAACTGCGCCTGGGCCGGGAAGGGCTGAAACCGGAAGCCCCCCTTGCCATCGTTCAGGAAGGCTCCCGAGCGAAACTCATAGGCATAGCGCTTTTCGGCCGCCTCCATCAGTTTGTTCTCAAAAAGTTTGGTCTGGTCGGTTTTGGCGAATTCCTCGTACTTCACAAACTTGCCCTTTACGGCCCGCAGCTGGCTTACCAGCTCGTCCTTCGTAGCAAAAAGGTACTGCTTGCCCCCGATGTAGTGGTAGATGAGGGGATCAGTCTTGCCATTTCCATCAAAATCATTCACATAAAGCGTAACGGGTTCTTCGGCGCTGGCCTTGTACTTGGAGTTGAGGCCCAGGTTGCCTGCCAGCAGGTCGGGCAGGCCATCGCCGTTAAGGTCGGCTACCTGCAGCACATTCCACCAGCCGTTGGTTTTTTCAAGGGAGGGCATGTCGGCTTTAGCCAGGCGGCCCTTCTGGTTAGCGAAAACAGTCACCGGCATCCACTCCCCTACCAGCACCAGCGCGGGGTACCCATTGCCCCCCAGATCGGCCCAGGCGGCATCGGTGATCATGCCGGCTTCCTGCAGGCCTTCTACCGAAGCGGTAATGTCTTTAAAGCGACCATCCCCTGTATTCTCAAGCAAAAAGCTTTTGGGACTGAGCCCGTAGTTCCAGGGAAGCACCCGGCCTGCAATGAAGAGGTCCAGGTCACCATCCCGATCAAAATCGGCTGCCCGTACGCAGGAAGCCGTGGTAAAGAGTCCCGGAGCGGCCTGCTGGTCCCGGCTGAAGGTGCCACCACCCCCGTTCTTATAGAAGCGTACCTCCAGGGGGGCACTCGTAGTTTGAAATTCGTTGCCGCCGCTGACCACTACCAGGTCCAGGTCGCCATCGCCATCATAATCCAGAAAAAGGGCTCCTGTATCTTCGGCCAGGCTGTCGGCCCTGAAAAGGGGCTGGTTAGAGGGTACAAAGCCCCCTGCGGTCTGCAGCAGCAGCTGGCCCGGCTGGCGCTTGGCTCCGCCGGCAAAGATATCGTCCAGGCCATCGCCATTCACATCACTCACGGCCAGGGCCGGCCCTTCGGTAGAGGCCATGTGGGGGATCAGGGGTTCCCGGTTAAATTCCTCAAACTTATTCTCCTGATGAGTATAGGGGATGGGGTATGCAGGGCTAATGTCGGTAAAGAGGGTGCTGGAGGGGGCGGCCGGAGCGAAACTGTATTTCCCGCCAGCCTCAGCCTGCCGAAGGGTAAGTGTCTGGTTTACGCCCACCCGATGGAGTTTCTGAAAACGTCCGTCGGGCCAGACAACAATAAGGGTATCGATTACCCGGGCCTGGCCGGCGCCCAGCGTAAGATCATCGCTTACGGCCGACTGGTAGCCCCGGGTAGGGAAATGCTCCAGGGTGCGGGTCTGGTCCTGCATGGGCACAATGATCTTGGTGCCGATGCCGAAACGGTTTCCCCCCTCGCCTTCCAGCTTTATTTTCAGCCAGTTGTTATCCTGCTTTTCGCCGTCGATGGTGAGGTTTTTGTATAGAAAAGCAGGTTGGTCAATGTTGTTGGTGATTAGGTCCAGATCGCCGTCGCCATCCAGGTCGGCATAGGCAGCGCCATTGGAGAAGGAGTCCTGGTTGAGGCCCCAGCGTTGCGATACATCCTCAAAGCTCAGATCCCCGCGGTTGCGGAAGGCCGCATTGGGGATCTTTACCACCGGCATCTGCTCGGTGAGCAGCAGGTCGTCTTCTGTAAGGTTGCCCTCCAGCCGGGACTGTACGGCTTCGCTGGAGATGAAATTGATATAGTCCAGATCATTGGAGCGGCGCTTGATGCCGTTGGCAATGTAGATATCCTTGTAGCCATCCAGGTCCAGGTCGGCAAACAGGCCCGACCAGCTCCAGTCGGTGGCGGCAATGCCCGCCTGCAGGCCTATTTCGCTGAATTTGCCCCCACCCTGGTTGAGCTGCAGTGTATTGCGGGCAAACTGGTGGTTGTAGCCATAGTCTAATTTAAAATTATAAACCTCGTAGGGGTCTTCGGCGGCAGATGCTTTGAGCTTTTCGGGATCAGACGGCAGCATGTCTACCGAGAGGATATCGGGCAGGCCGTCGTTGTTGATGTCGGCCACATCGTTGCCCATGGAGTAGCGGGTGGTGTGCCCCATGGCCGAGCCCAGGGCTTCGGTAAAGGTGCCATCCCCATTGTTGAGGTAGAGGTAGTCGTTTTCGTGGAAATCGTTGCCCACATAGATATCCGGCCAGCCATCCCAGTTGATGTCGGCTACGGTAATGCCCAGGCCATAGCCCAGCGCACTGCTGTGGATGCCGCTTTCCCGGGTCACATCCACAAATTTGCCGCCATCGTTGCGCATGAGCTTATCGCCGGCCAGGGGGTGGGTTTCGGCCCGCAGTGTAGCTTTGCCGTAGGTGCCGTTGGCATGTACCGAGTGGTTGAGCATGTACATGTCCAGGTCGCCATCGCCATCATAATCAAAGAAAGCGGCCTGGGTAGAGAAGCCAATGAGTGCCAGCCCGTAGGCATGGGCCTCATCTTTAAACTGAGGGATACCGCTGGCATCATTGCCCTGGTTGATGTAGAGCTGATTTTTGCCCTGGATGTTCTGAAAATCGCCAAGCTGGCTTACGTAGATATCCAGCCGGCCATCGCCGTTCACATCGGCCATGGTAACGCCGGTGGTCCATCCTTTTTTACCCTGCAACTTTGTCTGCTCGGTAATGTCGTCGAATTTGAAATCGCCCCGGTTGAGATAGAGCTTGTTCTCGTGCTGGTTGGCGGTAAAGTAGAGATCGGGCAGGCCATCGCCATTCAGGTCGCCGGCGGCTACCCCCCCTCCATTGTAAAAGTAGAGGTAGGAAAAGATGTTGAGCTGTACGGTTTCCTCCAGCCTGTTCTCAAAATGGATGCCGCTTTGCTCGGGGCTCACTAGGGCAAAGCGAGGGTCCTCGGTAGAGCCACAGGCGGCCAGGCCAAGGCAGAGGCCCAGCAGCCGGACTGCGGCCAGGGAAGATTTAATATTCATAGAGCTGTACCGTTTCGTTGTTTCGGGCAAAAATAACCCGGCCTTTGCCGTTGGGTCCGTTTAGCAGGGCGGCGCCATTTACTACGCCGCGCAGCTGCAGGCCGGACTGCCGCGGAGACAGCACCTGGAAGCTACGGTCGGCATTAAGCTTTAGCAGCAGGCCGCTGTTGGCATCGTAGCGGCCTTCTTCGGGCTTGGTGCCTCCGTAATTACCAGCCAGCAGCAGTTCCTGCGCCCCATCGCCATCAAAATCATGCACCAGTATGGAGCGAATGGGAGCCCACTGCACCTCATCGGGCAGAGGCTGTACCGTATAGGTGCCATCTCCATTATTCCAGATCACACTGCTGCTAAGGGTATGGGCTTCCCGGCGCAGGGCGCCCTGCAGTTCCTGGGCAGAAAACACATCCTGTACCGTTTGGCCGGCGTAGGCTTTGTAGGTGGTGTATTTTTCTTTTTGCCGGGCAGCTGCCGTACCAGGTCATGCCGCAGCACCAGGGGGTACTCCTTGCCGTCGGGCAGGGTGCGGGCAAAAATGTGGTCAAGGGCCTGATTCTCGTCAAAATCGGCTACATAGAGGGCAAGTGGCGCCTGGGGCGAAGCCGAGAATTTGGAATTGAGGCCCCAGTTGCCTACGATCAGGTCTACATTGCCATCGCCATCCAGATCGGAGGCGGCAATGCTGTTCCACCAGCCCTGGGTATTTTCCAGGCCTTCGGTATTGTAGAGGCGCTCCAGGTTGGCGCCGTTATTTTTGAAGATGGTTACCGCGCTCCAATCGCCTACCACCAGCAGGTCCAGGTCGCCATCGCTGTCGATATCGGCCCAGCTGGCATCGGTTACCATGCCCCACTCACCCAGCGTAGGTGATACTTTGGCGGTTACGTTGGTAAAATTTCCCTTGCCGTCGTTTTGCAGCAGATAGCTGGGAGCGGCCAGGCCATACTGACCGGCCAGGGCACGGCTGCCCACAAATAGGTCCAGATCGCCATCGCCATCCCAGTCGGCCGGCTTCAACGCAGAGGCCATGGCATAGAACTGCGGCAGACAATCAGTGCAGCGCTCAAAACGGCCCTGGCCCCTGTTCAGGTACAGGCGGTCCTGCAGCAGGCGGGGGGATGAAGCAAATTCGTTGCCGCCGCTGGCCACATAGAGGTCGGGCAGGCCATCGCCATTGGCATCAAAAAAGGCGGCCCGCACATCTTCCTGCTCCCGGTCTTTTTCAAACACCGGCTGCGCCAGGGGGCTAAGGCCACCGCTGGCCGTTTGCAGGTACAGCTGGCCGGCCTGACCGGCTGCTCCGCCTACATACACATCGTCCAGGCCATCGCCATTGATATCGGCTACGGCCAGGGCGGGCCCTTCTTTGGAGAGCATGTGATAGGTGAGGCGCTGGCGGTTAAAGTCTACATAGCTATTTTCAGTGTGGCGAATGTCGGTAGTAAGCGCAAGAGGGCTAAAAACGGCATTGGCAGCCGGCTGCAGGAGTGTGGGGCTGCCGTCTTGGGCGTCTTTGATATCCAGCGTCAGGTGCTGGTTGGTTTTTACCCCCTTCAGACTATGCATTTTGCCATAGCCCCAGTGCACCACCAGGCTATCCAGGCTTTTTGCCTTGCCCAGGCCCATCAACATGGTATAGTCCATGGACGACTGAAAGCCTTTGGTAGGAACATTTTCCAGCATCACCACCTGCCCCCCGGTGTAGGCGCAGATGCGGGCGCCTACCCCATACGTATTCTTATCCGGTCCTTTCAGGGATATCTTCAGGTAGTTATTGGCCGCCTGCTTGTCGGAATTGTTGCGGTAAAGCATGGCCCCCTCCTGCAGGTTGTTCACCACCAGGTCCAGGTCGCCGTCGCCATCCAGGTCGCCATAGGCAGCGCCATTGGAGAAGGTTAGCTCACCCAGGCCCCAGGCCTCGGCCACATTCTCAAAGCGCAGGGGGGCCGTTTGGCGAAACATGTAGTTGGGGAGTTTGGTAGAGGGCATTTTTTCTACCAGGCTCTTGAAATCTGCCTTGCCGCTTTTCATGGTAGCCAGCAGGGTTTCTTCAGAGGCCAGGTAGTTGATGAAGTCCTGGTCGATGAGGTCCCGCTCGATGCCATTGGTCACAAAGATCTCCTTGCGGCTGTCGTTGTTAAAATCGGCAATAAGGGCACCCCAGCTCCAGTCAGTAGCGGCTACACCGGCAAATTGGCCCACTTCGGCAAAGCTGCCGTCGCCCCGGTTCAGCTGCAGGGTGTTGCGCATGTACTGCTCAAAATAGTCATTGGCCAGGCGCAGCTGGTACACATCATAATCTTCATAATTGACCATGGTTTTGAGGCGCTGGTCGCTCTCGGGCAGCATGTCGGTCACAAAGATCTCCGGGTGACCATCGTTGTTGAGGTCGGCCGCATCGGTACCCATGGAGAAGTTGGAGATGTGGCCCATGCGCTGGGGGAGCTCATCTTTAAAGGTACCGTCCTTCTGGTTGATGTAGAGGTAATCCCGCTCAAAGAAGTCGTTAGAGATGTAAATGTCCTGCCAGCCGTCGCCATCCACATCGGCTACGGTTACGCCCAGGCCAAAGCCGATTACGCTTCCCCAGATGCCGGCTTCTTCGCTAATGTCCAGAAAGCGGCCCCCATCATTACGGTAGAGCTTATCGCCGCCGGTGCTATCGCGCTCGTGGCGGATGTTTTGCATGCCCAGGGAAGACACCGGACGGAAAGAGTTATTGAGCACATAGCAGTCCAGGTCGCCATCCTGATCAAAATCAAAAAAGGCCGCATGGGTGCCAAAACCTTTATCGGCCAGGCCATAGGCTGCGGCGCTCTCGGTAAAGGTGAGATCTCCGTTGTTGATGTAAAGCTCATTTTCCCGCTTGCCGCCAAACACATCGCCCGAGTTGCAGACGTAGATGTCCAGCAGGCCATCGCCGTTCACATCGGCCATGCTGACGCCGGTGGCCCATACCTTGTCGTTCAGGATACCAGCTTTCTCGGTAATGTCCTCAAATTGAAAATTTCCTTTGTTGAGGTAGAGCCGGTTTTGCTCCATGTTGGCGGTAAAAAAGAGATCGGGCAAGCCATCGCCATTGATATCGCCTATGGCCACGCCTCCGCCATTGTAGTAGTTGCGGTAGCGGAACACATCCAGGTCTTCGCTCAGGGTGAGCATGTTCTTGAAGTGCACCCCGGTTTGGGCGGCCTCCAGGCGGGTAAAGAGCCGCTCAGGTTCGCTTGTTTTTTCCTGGCAGGAAAACAGCAAATGAGCAGCAAGGGGAAACAGTAACAGCGCAGGCGCAATCCTCATCATTCTTCCGTAAAGGTAGTCGTAAAAGCGGGGGCTATCTACTGGCAGGCAGCAAAGGGCAATGGCCTCTTGCTGCGCTCTGGCAGGGAGGGCCCGCAGGCACTCTTTTTAAAGTACCGCTTTCTTCTAATTTGCACAAAAGTAAAAAGAAAGCAAGCAACCCTGCGGCTACTTGCTTTCTAATAGGGTATAGAATGCCCGTTGCTTAATAGCCCGGGTTTTGCTCCAGGTTGGGGTTGGAGGCTACTGCAGAAGGCGGAAGCGGGAACAGCACCCGGAACTCTTCGGTGTTTTCCTTCAGCGGCCAGGTAGTGGTAAAGTCACCAAAACGGATCTGGTCGTTTCTTCTCCAGCCTTCAATGTACAGCTCCCGGCCGCGCTCGTCCAGGATATCCATCATGCTCAGGTTAGCAAGGGGCGATGCATCGCGTACTTCCCGAAGCTCATTGATCAGGGTAAGGGCTGTTGCCATATCACCTTTTCTGGCGTAGGCTTCGGCTTTCATCAGGTGAGCATCGGCATAACGGAACAGGATGTGGTGCTCTGTATAAGCGCCGTTATAGGGGTGGTATTTGAGCACCCGGATACCATGCCGTTCGTTATTGCCTATGATGCCTGCAAAGTTAGGCGTAAACACCAGGGGATTGCCAGAGCGGTCGGTCAGGGCATTGCCTTCCCGGTCGTACTGCTGGCCTACCAGGAAGCCAAAGCCAATACCGTTGGTAGGCACATAGCCCCGACGCTCTTCCTGACCTGAGTTAGGAGCATTGGTGTCATTTGGTCCTTCGAAGAGGGCATAGAACTCTGCAGTGGTAGAGAAGCCATTCCAACCGCCACCGGTATTGTCCGGAGTAGTCTGGTAGTAGTGCAGACCATTCCACATGCGGTTACCTACCCCAGTGTTGGTCCAGAAAATGGTTTCGCTGTCTATACTTGGCTCAAAGATCTCAAAGTAGCCCATATCCCGTTCGATATCGAATCCTTCTGCCGCAATGGCATCCACACTGGCAATTACCTGATCCATATCGGCCGCATTTACCTCTCTGCCTTCATAAATGTGGCGGTTGAGCAACACTTTAGCCCGCAGGAAATGACCAGCAGCTTTAGAGGCCTGCAGCGTATTGCCGGAGGGTCCAATGCTTGGAAGGTCGGGGATTGCAGTGTTGAGGTCATTGAGGATAAAGTCTACTGCTTCGGCACCTCGTAATGCGATCGGGTCTACCGTATAATCGTCAGTAGCTTCCCGATAGGGGATTTGTCCCCATAGGTCCAGCACCAGAAACATGTTGTAGGCGCGCAGCACTTTACCCTCAGCCGTCTGTTGGGCTGTAATGTCAAAGTTCTGAGCCGTTACGGGCGATAGCAGCTGGTTTAGCCGGTATACGTTTGAGTTCAGCGTATTCCAGGTATTGAGGAAGAATACGTGGTCGGCAGACCAGGTATGCTGGTGCAGCGTACGCCACTGGCCATTATCCCCCCAGTCGGTACCCCGGGTGGGTACCAGCAATTCGTCGGAGGTAACTTCCAGCAGGGCATAGAGGTTAGCCTGGTCGCCAAAGCCTCTAAGGTCGCCATAGGCAGAAGACAGGGAGGGACCCGGGTTAACCCCAGCAAAGTTCCCGGTCTCATCTTCTACAAGCAAAGAATCCGTTTCCTCTACCTGCAGATCAGTACATCCAAAGGCCAAAACAGCCAGTGCTGTAAAGTATAGTGGTTTAAACCTAAATTTTTTCATGTTCATTGCTAATTAAAACGTCACATTCAGACCAAGGGATACGGTTCTGGCTCTGGGGTAGGCGGTATAGTCAATACCGGCAGAGGGGAAGCCATCCAGGCCTTTGTTGGTATTTACCTCCGGATCAAGACCGGAGTACTCGGTGATCACAAAAAGGTTCTGACCGCTGGCAAAGATGCGCAGACCTTTGATAAAGCCATCGCCCAGATTGGCAGTATAGCCCAGGTTCAGGTTCTGGAAGCGTACAAAATCACCTTTTTCCAGGAAGCGAGTAGATGGCTCAGCCGCATTGGCAGGGTTCTCACCTGTAAAGAGTGCATCCTCAGTGATGTTTCGGCCCCCGCGCAGGGCACCAAGGCTAAAGAAGGCGTTGGCAGTGTTGTTGTAAACATAGTGCCCAAACTGACCATACAGGTAGGCTGCCAGATCCCAGTTCTTATACCGTACCGTGGCATTAAAGCCTGCATTATATTTGGGCAGTGGGCTTTTACCTACAAAGCTCTGGATATCTCCACCTCGGTGAATGTTCAGACCATTGGGATCAAAGCCCTGGAATTCGCGCAGGTAGAAAGCATTCAGGGGCTGCCCCTCTTGAAACTTCTGTACAAAAGCGCCTGTAAGGCCCTGACCGCTTAGTCCGCCCGTATTGAAGGAACCAGCCAGGTTTTGAAGCTCATTGTGGTTGTAGGAGCCGTTAACGCTCAGGTCCAACCCAAAATTATCCCGGTCTATGGCAATCCAGTTCAGGATCAGCTCTACCCCCTGGTTAATTACATCCGCATCCAGGTTTTGCCAGAAGAAGGGTACGGGTGAAGGAGCCGGAGCATTGATCTGGAAGAGCAGGTCAGTTGTGTTCTTTCTGTAAAAATCCAGGCTACCATTGAATCTGCCGGCAAAGAAACCGAAATCAAGTCCCAGGTTCAGCTGGCTGGTTTGCTCCCATTGCAGGTCGTCATTGGTAAAGGTAATATCATTGAGACCGGGAGGTTGGATTTGCCCACCCTGTCCGATGCCAATGCCTCCCCAGCGCTGCCGCTGGCGGTGCAGGTTATGCGGGATCTCCTGGTTACCGGTTACCCCATAGCCAATGCGCAGGCTTAGGTCATCAAACACATTGGCAGGAATAAAGGCTTCTTCAGATAATCTCCACTTAAAGGCTGCAGAAGGGAAATACCCATAGCGGTTATTCTTACCAAACTTGGTAGAGCCATCCGCACGCAGGGTACCGGTAAACAGGTACTTGTCGTTCAGGCTATAATTTACCCGACCAAAGAAGGATTGCAGTTCGTCCCGTGTTCTGAAGATATCGCGGGTTACAGCGGCCAGGTTAAGCTGCGCGGCGATGGCCGGATCCAGATCTTCGATGTTTTGGGTAAAGGAAGCCAGCTCGCCTTCTGCATCCGGGGCAAAACCCTGTACAAAGAAGCGGGTCTGGTTATAGCCGTACTGCTGGTAGGTGAGGTTTCTTCTTTCCAGATCGGCATTCAGCAGGGCTATGGCCGACTGCAGGTCGCTGGTCATCTGGCCCATATCGCTGGTTTCATATACGCGTCCCTGGTAGTTGTTGCCAGAGCGATTGAACTGCTGATAGGAATAGCCAAGCAGAGCGGTTAGTTTGGAGTTGGTAAAGCTCTTTTCATAGTTTAGCAGCGCCTCAAACAGCTTGTTGCGCGTATCTACCTGCGAAATGGCACCACGGCCTTCGCCAAAGATACCCCCCAGGAACAGCTCGTTTGAGAGGGCTGCAATCCGCTCGGAGGTGGCGTTATCATACCCCCCGTTGATTCTGAAGTTAAGGCCGGGGATGATATCATAGTCCAGCGAGGCATTCAGCAGCTGGCGGTCGGTCTCGGTATTGTCGTCATAGAACTCCAGATAGGCCAGGGGGTTGGCAACTGAGTTATCGTACTGAGATCTTGGATAGGCTGCCCAGGTAGGGTTGGCAATTAAGCTGGTACCGATCAGGTCTCCTTCAAAGCCGGCATTGTCCGAGATATAGGGGTTTTCATCAAGTACTCTGGATACGGTGCCCTGGATACCCAGATTTAACCTGTCGTTCAAAAAGCTCTGGTTCCAGTTCAGACGGCCGGTGAGGCGCTCCTGACCGGAATTCCGGATAATGCCCACCTGATCCTGCCAGCCAAGCGCTACACGGTAGTCGCCCGTTTTATAGGCATTTGCGTAGGAAAGGTCATGCTTTTGTGAAACAGCCGTGCGGGAGATCTCATCCTGCCAGTCGGTATCGGCGCCAAAATCTACGGTGCGGGGGTCACCACCCAGACGCTGGTAATTGTAGAGGAATTCATCGCGGTCCAGCAGGTCGAATTTTTTGGCCTGCCGGGCAAAGCTTACTTGTGTACCATACTCTACGGTTTGTTTTTTGCCTCTACCACTTTTGGTGGTAATCAGTACTACACCGTTTGCACCGCGTGAGCCATAAATGGCTGTAGCCGACGCATCCTTAAGAATGTCGATGCTGGCAATGTCATTGGGATTCAGAAAGTTGAGCGGGTTACGGGCAGAAGAGGAACCACGTCCCAGGTCCACGCCGCCGGCCGATACATCATCGCCCGCGAGGGGAACCCCATCTACTACAAATAGCGGGTTGTTACCACCCCGTACAGAAGAGGTACCCCTGATACGGATGTTGATGCCGCTGCCGGGCTCACCGCTGGCCTGTGTGATCTGCACACCGGCTGATTTGCCCTGGATCAGCTGCTCTGGAGAAGAAATTACTCCCTGGTTAAAATCTTCGGCCTTTACCGACTCTACTGCGCCGGTGGCATCCCGTTTCTCCTGAACACCATAGCCTACTACCACCACTTCAGACAGCTGCTCGATGTCTTCCCGCAGCTGCACATTAATGGTGGTTCGGTTGTTGATAGGCACTTCCTGATTGGAATAGCCAATAAAGGAAAACACCAGGGTGGCGTTGCCCGGAGCAGAAATGGCATAGCCGCCATTCATGTCGGTAACCGTACCCGTGCTGGTTCCTTTGATCAGGATAGCGACCCCAGGAAGCGCTTCGTTGGTTGCTGCATCCCGAACAGTACCGGTGACCCGCTGTTCCTGGGCATACAAGGGTTGCCATAATACGCAACCCAGGAAAGTGAGGACAAGTAGAACGTTTCTCATATGGTTAGGAAAAAATTGATGGCATACAAAAAGAGCTAGTCGGTTATCAATATCATTATATTCTTACATTTAAAAAACATCTATTGCAGAATTTATAGCGCATCAATTACCGCAAACGATTGCAATAATTCGTACAAACCTACTTTTTTCAAAATTTTCGTTGTGCAACGGTTTTCTGGCTATCCCATCAGCCAGGCTGGCGGCCGGGCCACCCCTTACTGAACGGAACGGATACATGGGGAAAGCAGACAAACACAGCCTGCAACTGATGGCACGGCCGGTAGTTTGATTTACCCTCTTCACACTCTATTTTTACGAACACTAGCAGTAGTATTTGCAGATAACTGCCAACTGCCGCTATTTGTTTAGGTACTTCCAAGTAGTACCTAAACATTCTGGCCCTGGCAGGCATGTACCGGAAAGCAACCTGTCCGCTCCCCTTTTCTTAAGATGGCGTGTCATGAGATTCGGCTCCTGATTGGGCAAAAAAAGAGCCGCTCGGGGCGGCTCTTCGCTTTAGCGAAGCGTGGAATCAGAACCCATCGTCTTTTATTTCCTTCTGGCTTACAGTACCCCATTTTTTGGAGAGGTCCTTCAGGGCATCGGCTTTGCCCACCAGCACAAACTGCAGCTTATCGGCCGGAAAGTACTTTTTGGCAATGGCATTTGCCCGGGCTACATCCAGCGCACTTACCTGTTGCTGAAAACCATTGATAAAGCTTTCATCAAAGCCGTACCAGTACATATCGGTGAGCAGGCTGGCCAGGGACGAGGCCGTTTCGTAGCGGGGCGGAAACTGCCCCTTCACATAGTTCTTGGCCGATTCCAGCGTTGCGGCATCTATGCCCTGCTGGTGCAGGCGCTGGTAGGTTTTCAGGGCCAGGTCTACGGCTGCTTCGGTGCTTTCACTGTTGGTGAAGGTGCTGATGGCAAAGGTACCCCCCTGCTTGTAGCTGTCGAAATTGCTGCGGGCGCCATAGGTGAGGCCGCTGTTAACCCGCAGCTCATCGTTGAGCCAGGAGGTAAAGCGCCCGCCCAGTATGGTATTCACCACCTGTATGGCTACCCAGTCGGGATTGTTGCGGGCTACGCCGGGGCCGCCAATGTAGAAGGTGGTTTCGCTGGCATCTGGCTTATTTACCAGCAGCACCCGGGCCTCCTGCGGCTGGGGTGCCTGGGCCAGTTGCTGCGCAGGCTGGCCTTTTCCCTTCCAATCTTTAAACAGGGCCTGAATCTGCTTGCGCATTTGCCGGGCATCAAAGTCGCCCACAATGGCCAGTGCAGCACCCCCGGGGGTATAGGTGCGCTTGTAGAAGTTTTGGATATCCTGGATGGTAATGGCCTGCAGGCTGGCCTTGGTACCGGCGCTGGAGCGGCTGTAGGGATGATCGCCCCAGACAAAAGCATTGTAGTAATCGGCAATGACAGAGCGGGGGCTTTCCTTGGCCTGATCATACTCCACCAGGCGGAGACTTTGCATTTTTTCCCACTCCTGCGCATCAAAGCGGGGCGCTACCAGCAAGTCGCGCACAATGCCCAGTACCAGGGCCGCATCTTTTTTGGCAAAGGAAGCCTGCAGACGGGCGGTTTCTTTGGTAGCCCAGGTGCTTACCGAAGCGCCCACAAAATCAAGTTCTTCCTCGATCTGCTGCTTGCTGCGGTTACCGGCCCCAAACATGAGGGCATCGGCCGTAACGCCGGCCAGTCCGGGGCTATTCTGCTCATAGATGGTGCCGGCCGGCAGTACGGCCGATACGCTGATGAGGGGTACCTCCCGCTGCTCCATCAGGTAGAGGCTAAGGCCGTTGGGCAGCTGCACTTTTTGATAGGGAGGCAGCTTAAAGTTTTGGGCCTGTGCTGAGCCGGCCAGGGCAAACAGGGCCAGCAGTAGTATATATAGGTTAGTCTTGCGCATCTGTCAGTTCGGTTGAAAGGTCTTTTACAATGCCTACGGTACGGTTGTGGCGGGTCAGGTATTGGGCGGCTACGCGCCTGATGTCCTCGGCTGTTACTTTTTCATATTCCTTGGGTGCATCAAACATCTTGCGGTAATCGCCGAAGAACAGCTCATACGTACCCAGGGTATTGGCTTTGCCGTTGATGGTCTCCAGGCTGCGGTAGAGCTCCATAAGCTTGCCGTTCTTAGCCTTTTGCAGCTCCCGCTCGCTGGGGCCTTCTTTTATGAATGTTTCCAGCACCTCATGAATGGCGGCTTCCAGCTCAGCTTCATTGTCGGGCTTGCTAGCCGAGGCGTAGAGGTACATCAGGTTGGGATCAAAGCTCTCCGGTACATAGCTAAAAACACTGGTGGCCAGCTGGCGCTCATCCACCAGGGCCTTGTACAGGCGGCTGCTGTTGCCGCTGCTCAGAATGGAGTTGAGCAGGTCCAGGGCATAGTAATCCTGATGGCTGGTAGAGGGGGTATGCCACCCCATCATCAGCTTGGGGGTGCTTACGCTTTTGTGTACCAACACGCGCCGCTCCCCTTCCTGGGCGGGCTCTACGGTATGCACCGGGCGGGGCGGCTCGGCTGCCGGTATGGGGCCAAAATACTGCCGGGCCAGCCGCTTCACTTCCTCCAGCTTAACAGCGCCTACAATTACTACTACAGCATTGTTGGGGGCATAGTAGGTTTCAAAGTAGCGCTGCAGGTCTTCTTTGGTCCAGTTTTTTATGTCGCTCTCATAGCCGATAACCGTCCAGCGATAGGGGTGGGCCAGAAAGGCCGCGCCTTTCAGGTGATCATGCAGCTTTGACCAGTTGCTGTTTTCCAGGCTGGTGCTGCGCTCGCTGAGTACCACGCCGCGCTCGCTTTCGATCATCTCGTCGTTGAGGTCCAGGCTGGCGATACGGTCGGCCTCCAGATCAAAAATGGTTTCCATAGACGAGCTGGGAAACCAGTTGGTATACACCGTTACGTTTTCGGTGGTGTAGGCATTGTTGCTTCCCCCGGCGGCCTCCATGGTGCGGTCAAACTCCTTGGGCCCGTACTTTTTGGAGCCATTGAACATCATGTGCTCAAAGAAGTGGCTCAGGCCGGTAATGCCGGGGTATTCGTTGCGGCTCCCTACCTTCCAGAACAGGTACATATTGGCATTGGGGATGGAGTGATCTTCCAGCACCAGCACCTTCATACCATTGTCAAGGGTAAAGGTTTTTACATCATCGGGGGTGTTCTGCGCCTGGGCCAGCGTGGCACAGCAAAGCAAACCCAGCAGCACTAGTTTTCTCATGGGGTATGGGTATGAGGTTTCGGGTATGATGATAGGAGGAACTGCATGTGCCCTCTTCTAGTAGCGGCAAAAAGTAGCTGTTTCCTCCTTCCGGCACAAATTAGGTGGAATAAACACAACTCACAAGATTCTTCATGATCTTTGGCGCTGTCTGGCCGCTCCCGCCTGGCACCCCCCTCCATTGCAGGCTTATCTGCCGACCAGGCCTCCGGGCCGCCTCACACCTCATACCTGATAGCCCATACCCTTTAGCCTGTAGCCTTCTCCGGCTGGCGGTCTACGCCTTTCTGATACTGCCGGAAGCGCAGGTAGGAGAAGATCATAATAAAAATGACCATGCAGATCCCCCCTGCGGCAAAGCCCGAGAGCACATCGCTGGGGTAGTGCACCTGCAGGTAAATGCGGCTAATGCCTACACTCAGGATAATAAGTACCAGCAGCATGGTATACAGGATTTTTCTGAGCTGGCTGTTGTAGATGCGCCAGGTAATGTGGATGAGGAAGCCATAAAAGGCAATGCTGCTCATGGAATGTCCGCTGGGAAAGCTCTGGGTACGGATGGCCAGATGGTGCACCGCCTCGGGGCGGGGCCGGTCGATGAGGTCTTTTAGCCAGAAGCTCAGGCCGCCCGCCACCAGCAGCACAATAAGGGTCTGCAGGGCAAACAGCAGGTTATGCTTGCGCAGGTAGAAGTACACAAACAGCACCACCGACAGCACAATAAAGGCCCAATGTGAGCCCAGGTGGGTGATAGTGCCCATGTACCAGTCCATGGCCGGCGATTGCCAGCCCAGCACCCAGGCCGTAATGCGGTCATCGAAGCGCCCCAGCTGCTCGGCCCGCAGCGAATCCAGCAATTCATAAAAGATACGCCCCAGCAGAATCATGACCACCAGCCCAAAGGCCAGTCCTGCAAAAAAAGCCAGATAATCTTTATAGCCCCGTTTTACACTGGTTTCGACTCGCTGTACTTCTTCACTAAGCTGCTCGGTTTCGCTTTGGTTATGTTTCATACTCTGGATTTTTGCTAAAATAATTAGGGAATTTTTCCAAACTGTTTTTTACAGCTAAACAGAATCATTAACTTTGTTATCCACCACTTGGTTAACTTTGAGCAGCTATGATGAACGTAAGAGGAACGATTAAAGAGATATTTGATACCCAGCAGATCAGCGACCGCTTCAGCAAGCGGGAATTTGTGATCGAGTACGCCGATAACCCCCAATATCCGCAGTATATCAAATTTGAAATGGTAAAGGACCGCTGCGATATGCTGGACGACTTTAAGGCCGGTGAAGAGGTGGACGTACAGTTTAACCTGCGCGGCCGTGCCTGGACCAATGCCCAGGGCGCCACTCAGTACTTCAATACGCTGCAGGCCTGGCGCATCGACCGGGCTACCGGCGAGGCCGCTGGTGCAGCGCCTGCCCAGCAAAACGGTGGCTACCGCAAGCCTGCTGCAGCCGGCAATACGCCCGAGCCCCCCAGCTGGATGCAGGCCTCCAAGAACGAGGCCGGCCCCGGAAACTTTCTAAGCGATATTCAGGAGGATGATCTGCCATTCTGATTTTCGTATTGGGTAATACGTATTGATACCTGCCTGCCGGCAAGGCAGGTTGAGACTTGGGCCGGTGGCATGCGCTACCGGCTTTTTTTTGGTGATTTTTTGTGCTTACCGCCACCAGCCTCCCCCCTACCCCCTCCAAAGAGAGACAATCGTACCTGTATTTGACTTTTCATAAATTGAAACCCTCCAGTGGCCATCACAACCTGATTATTTTCTCAAATCTAACTGTATCCTCAACCTCAAAAAGGTAGGCATTATTAATCCCATTTGCTCCATGGTACGATTGTCCCCCTTTGGAGGCGCACGGCCAGTGGGGGGCAGGGGGGAGGCTGGTGGCGGTAAGCACAAAGCAAACAAAAAAAGCCGCTCCCCTTCTACAGGCAGCGGCTTTCTCGTTCTTCAAGACAAAAGTCTATTGTCTATTGTCTATTGTCTATTGTCTATTGTCTATTGTCTATTGTCTATTGTCTATTGTCCATCGTCCAAAGTCCCCCCTTACTCCTTATCCAAAAACGGATAGCGGTAGTCTACCGGCGGCACAAAGGTTTCCTTGATGGTGCGCAGTGATACCCAGCGGGTGAGGTTGAGCTGAGCGCCGGCCTTGTCGTTGGTGCCGGAGGCACGGCCGCCGCCAAAGGGCTGCTGGCCTACCACGGCGCCGGTGGGCTTGTCGTTGATGTAGTAGTTGCCGGCGGCATGGGTCAGCTTTTTGGAGGCCAGCTCAATGGCATAGCGGTCCTGGGCAAAGATGGC
>NZ_AODQ01000096.1 GCF_000348925.1 Cesiribacter andamanensis AMV16
CGGAACCTGAGCGCCATTGCGGAGCATATAGCGCACCCCCTCTACGCCCAGTACATTGCCAATTTCGTGCGGATCCGATACGGTGGCCCCGGTGCCGTGCACTACCGCCAGGCGGGCAAATTCCGCCGGGGTAAGCATGGAGCTCTCAATGTGCACATGCGCATCGATAAAGGGGGGCAGAAAGTACTGCTCCGGGGCAGAAGCAAGCGGTTCTATGCGTGTAAGGAGCCCCTCTGCCAGGTGCAGGCGCACCGGGCGCAGCTGCCGCTGCAGGATATCTACCAGTATTCCATCCAGTTGCACAGGCTGCCGGAATTTCGTCTGGGCAGTTTTCAAATCGTTCATCGCGTTAAAAAGTTGTTGGAACCAATTCTCCACCCAAGTTATTCCTATATTTGCAACAATTTAACCCCCTGGCTGATTTTGAAGAGGAGCTATACCATATTCATTTACCTGCTGCTGGCCCTGGCCCTGGTGCTGGGCGGCTGCCAAAGCAGCAATAAAGGCCGCAAACAACCCAAGCGTGGCCCCATACCGTGCCCTGTAAAAGATTGCTAATGGTAGGCCAAGGCCACAAACTGTAGACCTGATGAAGAAAATTGTAATTGCCATAGATGGCTATTCTGCCTGCGGTAAAAGTTCTACTGCCAAGCGGGTAGCTGCTCAGTTAAACTATGCCTACATTGATACCGGCGCCATGTACCGCGCTGTTACCTATTATTTTCTTCAGCATTTTGTCAATCCCACCAATCCCAAAGCCGTAGAGCAGGCGCTCAAGACCATTGGCATTGAGTTTCATTATAACCCGAAAACCGGCGAAAATGAAACCTATTTGAATGGCCTCAATGTTGAAAAAGAGATACGCGGCATGGAAGTGTCCGAGCGGGTAAGCGAGGTAAGCACCCTGCCCAGGGTACGCAGCTGCATGGTGGAACTCCAACGCAAAATGGGAAAAAAGAAAGGGGTGGTCATGGATGGACGGGATATCGGCACCACCGTGTTTCCGGATGCTGAGCTCAAGATCTTCATGACGGCCGACTTTAACGAGCGGGCTGCCCGCCGCCAGCAGGAGCTGCTGGAAAAAAAGCAGCTGGTGGCCCTGGAAGCCGTAAAGGAAAACCTGGCCAAGCGAGACCATATTGATACCACCCGTGCCGAAAGCCCCCTGCGCAAGGCCGAAGATGCGTATGTGATCGACACTACCCACACCACCATGGACGAACAGGTTGGCATGATCCTGGACATGGCGCGTACAACAATACATCAGGAACAACTCCAAAATAAGGAATGAACGTTACCATCGATAAAAATTCAGGCTACTGCTTTGGCGTGGAATTCGCCATACAGATGGCCGAAGATGAAATGCCTGAGCAGGGAACGCTTTATTGCCTGGGCGATATTGTGCACAACGATATGGAAGTGCAGCGCCTCTACCAGAAAGGCCTGCGGGTGATCAGCCGGGATGATCTGCGGGAGCTCCGCGACTGCAAGGTGCTGATCCGCGCCCATGGCGAGCCCCCGGAGACCTACCAGATCGCTCTGGAAAATAACCTGGAGCTGATTGATGCCTCCTGTCCGGTGGTGCTCAAGCTGCAAAACCGGGTAAAGGGCGCTTATGATAAAATGCAGGAAATAGAGGGGCAGATCGTGATCTATGGCCAGAAGGGGCATGCCGAAGTAATTGGCCTTACCGGCCAGACCTGTGGCGATGCCATCGTAGTGACCACTCCCGAAGACCTTGCTGGTGTGGACTTTAGCCGGCCAGTTACCCTCTTTAGCCAGACTACAAAAAGTACAAAAGGCTTTTATGAGATCAAGGCGCTTATTGAAGAGCGCATGCAGGCCGCCCGCGGGGGTGCAGCGCTTACCGTACTGGACTTTAACGCCAACGACAGCATCTGCCGGCAGGTGAGCAACCGGGAGCCGCAGCTGGCCCGCTTTTCTCAGCAGCACGATGTGATATTGTTCGTAAGCGGGCGCAAAAGTTCAAACGGAAAAGCCCTCTATGCCGTCTGCAAGCACCATAATCCGCAAAGTTACTTTATCGAGAACGAGTCGGAGATCGATCCGGCCTGGCTGGAAGGCAAGCAAAGCGTAGGGATATGCGGTGCTACCTCTACCCCCATGTGGCTCATGGAGCGGGTAGCCTCTTATATCGGCAAGGTGTGCCAGCAGCAGGAAGTCTGATGTACCTTATTGCTGCGCTTTGGGCAGCTTTTAAGCAGTCGTTTCTGTTTTTATTGTCGCTTTTTTTACTATTTTTGCACCGTTTTACGGGTTAATACGTATCAAATGTCGAAAGTCATTAAGCTGAAAAAAGGCTTTAATATCAACCTTGCCGGCCAGGCCGAACGAAAAGTCGCCGGTGAGGTAATGCCCGAAACCTTCGCTCTAAAGCCCACCGATTTCTGGGGGATCCAGCGTCCTAAAGTACTGGTTAAGGAAGGCGACACAGTAAAAGCCGGCACTCCGATACTCTTCGATAAAGCCAACCCAAAGGTGCAGTTTGTTGCGCCGGTAAGCGGTGAGGTAGTTGAAGTGGTGCGGGGCGCCAAGCGCAAATTGCTGGAAATCCGCATTCTGGCCGATAAGCAGCTGGTGTACGAAGAGTTTCCGAAACTGTCTGCCAGCGAGCTTTCTGCGCTTCCCCGTGAGGAAGCCGTTGAGCTTCTTGCCCGAAGCGGGGTATGGCCACACCTGGTACAGCGTCCCTATGGCATTATTGCCAGTCCGGATGTTACGCCACGGGCCATCTTTATCTCCACCTTCGATACCCACCCCCTGGCTCCGGAGTACGATTTTCTGCTCAAAGGGCAGGAGCGGTACTTCCAGGCAGGCATTGACATGCTCAAGCGGCTTACCGATGGCCCGGTGCACCTGGGCATCCATGCCGATGCGGAGCTTTCGCCTGTATTTGCCGATGTAAAAGGCGCTACCCTGCACAAGTTCAGCGGCAAGCACCCGGCAGGCAATGTGGGCGTGCAGATCCACCACATCGATCCCATCAACAAAGGCGATATTGTCTGGACCATCAACCCGGTAGGGGTGGTGCAGATTGGCAAGCTGCTGGTAGATGGCCGCTACGACAGCTCCAAGCTGGTAGCGCTTACCGGCTCCGAGCTTACCACCCCCCAGTACATCAAAACCTGGTCTGGTGCCCAGGTAGGCAAGCTGATAGGCAATGGTGTAAAAGCAGGTGAGCTGCGCTACATTAGCGGCAACGTGCTTACCGGAACCAATGTGGGCCGTGAGGGCTATCTTGGCTTCCATGACAATATGGTAACCGTTATTCCTGAAGGCAAGTACTACGATTTCCTGGGCTGGCTTAAGCCTACGGCCGACAAGCTGAGCTTCCATCGCTCCTTTGGCCTGCTGTCCTTCCTGCGGCCCAACAAACCCTTTGTGGTAGATACCAACCTGCAGGGTGAGGAGCGGGCCTTTGTGCAAACCAGCTCCTATGGAAAAGTAGTGCCCATGGACATTATGCCCGAGTACCTGGTGAAGGCCATCATGGCTGAGGATTATGACGGCATGGAGGCGCTGGGAATTTATGAAGTGATAGAAGAAGATCTGGCCCTGTGCGAATTCATCGATGTATCGAAGCACGACTTCCAGGCCATTCTGAGAGAAGGACTTACCTTAATGCAATATAGCTAATGAAAGCATTACGCGATTTAATGGACAAACAGAAGCCCATGTTTGAGAAGGGGGGTAAGTTTGAAAAGTTCTACTACCTCTTTGAGGCAGGAGAAACCTTCATGTTTACGCCCAACCATGTAACGGGGGCGAAAGGGGCACAGATCCGGGATGCCAATAACCTGAAGCGCTTTATGATGACGGTGGTGATCGCCATGATCCCCTGTTTGCTTTTTGGTATCTGGAACAGCGGCTATCAGCACTACCTGGCAGTAGGAGAGGAGCCTGAGTTCTGGAAATCCGTAGTGCTGGGCGCTACCCTGGTGCTGCCTATTGTACTGGTATCCTACGTAGCCGGTGGCATAGTGGAGGCCGTTTTTGCCGTAGTGCGCAAGCACCCCATCAACGAAGGCTTCCTGGTAACGGGTATGCTTATTCCCCTGATCCTGCCGGTGACCATTCCGCTCTGGCAGGTGGCGCTGGCCACCATCTTTGCCGTACTGATTGCCAAAGAAGTTTTGGCGGCACCGGCATGAACGTACTCAACGTGGCCATGACGGCCCGTGCTTTCCTTTACTTTGCTTATCCAACCGATATATCCGGCGATGTGTGGACCTACTATGGCGACAAAGTTGCTGTGGAAGGCTATACCGGTGCTACCCCCCTTGCGGTGGCGGCCCAGGCTAATATTGATAAGGTAAACGTGGTGCAGGCCATGGATGCCAGCTGGCTGGGCCAGAATGGCGACCTGTTTGGCATCTGGAACCTCTTTCTGGGCGGGTACCCCGACTCCATCGGCGCTTCTTCTGTGCTGATGTGCCTTGTAGGCATTGGCATTCTGCTGCTGACCGGAGTAGCCAGCTGGAAACTGATCCTAAGCACCTTTTTGGGCGCCGCCTTCATGGGCCTGCTCAATAACGTTATGGCGGTAAACACCTACATGGAGTGGCCCTGGTATTACCATCTGCTCACCGGTGGTCTGGCCTTTGGCGCGGCCTTTATGGTGACCGACCCGGTTTCGGCTACCCATACCGAGACGGGCAAGTGGATCTATGGTTTCCTCATCGGCGTGCTTACGGTAATTATCCGGGTGTTTAACCCGGCCTTCCCCGAGGGCATCATGCTGGCCGTACTTCTGATGAACGTACTGGCTCCGCTGATCGACCACTATGTAGTACAAGCCAATAAGAACAGACGACTAAAACGAGTAGCCCGTGCGACAGTCTAATGCATATGTAATCGGATTTGCAGCCATCCTTACCGTAATCATCGGTGGGTTGCTGGCGGCAGCAGCGGTAGGCTTACGAGAGCCCCAGCAAAAGGCAGTGAAGTTGGATACCCGCACCAAGATCCTGAGTGCCGTAATGGAGATAAAGGAAGGGGATGATGTAAACCAGATCTGGGAAGAGCGTATTTCATCCCTGGTGGTCGACATCGATGGGGATGTGGTAGAGCGCCTGGACGATGGCACAGCCGTTATTGCCGAGTCAATCGATGTAGGAAAGGAATTCAAGAAGTCTCCACAGGAGCGTCTGTTTCCCGTATTCGAGTTCAAAGGCGACAACGGAGAGATTCAAAACTACATCATTCCTGTATACGGCAATGGCCTTTGGGACCGTATCTGGGGTTTTGTGGCCCTAGAAAAAGACCTGGTAACCATTAAGGGCGTACGCTTTGACCACAAGGGCGAAACCCCTGGTCTGGGCGCCCGCATCACCGATGGCGAGGTACAGGACCGCTACATTGGCAAGAAAATCTATAACAATGTAGGCGATCTGGTGTCTGTACAGATGATGAAAGCCGAGACCGGTGATGCTTCTATTTACGATGAGTATCATGTGGATGGTATGTCAGGCTCAACCATGACAGCCAATGGCGTAAACGATATGCTGATGCGATATTTCCGCTACTACTCCAATTACTTTAAAACCATTGACTCTGCCGATCAGGACGAGATCCGCAAGGCCGAGCAGGTTGATGAGGTAATTGAAGACCAGCAGCCCATGAAAGAAAACGTACAAACGGAGGAGGTACAATGAGCGCGCAAATAGCAGAAACCCAAGAGATAAAAGTGGCCAAAAAGCCTGCCGAAGCGCTTCTGTCGAAGCGCCGCCGCAAGCTGTTGGTAGACCCCCTGAACGACGATAACCCCATTACCATACAGGTACTGGGCATCTGCTCGGCCCTGGCGGTTACAAGCCAGATGCTGCCTACTACCACCATGGCCATTGCGGTTATTGTGGTTGTGGTAATGTCTAACCTGATCATCTCCCTGATGCGGAACATCATCCCCAGCCGGATCCGCATTATTGTACAGCTGGCAATTGTTGCTTCGCTGGTAATTCTGGTAGACCAGGTGCTGAAAGCCTATGCCTATGACATTTCCCGGCAGCTGTCGGTATTTGTAGGCCTTATCATTACCAACTGTATCATCATGGGCCGTCTGGAGGCATTTGCCATGGGCAATAAGCCTTATGATTCCATTCTGGACGGTCTGGGCAGTGGATTTGGCTACGCCTGGATCATCCTAACCGTGGCCTTCTTCCGCGAATTGCTCGGATCCGGTGCGGTATACGGCATGAAGGTGTTTGAGGCCATTGGCCTTGATTTCCCAAATAATGGTCTGATGGTAACCCCTGTGGGTGCCTTCCTTATCCTGGGCATCATCATTTGGGTACAAAGAACAAAAACTGGTTACGTAGAAAAATAAGCCATTATGGAACTGATTAGCTTAGGTGTAAGATCCATCTTTATCGAGAACATGGTGTTCGCTTACTTTCTGGGAATGTGCTCCTATCTGGCCGTTTCCAAAAAAGTAAGTACTGCCTTTGGTCTTGGTCTGGCGGTTATCTTCGTACTTACCATTACTGTGCCGGTTAACTGGCTGCTGCAGGAGTATGTGCTTAGCGAGGGAGCCCTTAGCTGGCTGAGCGCCGACCTGGCCACTGTAGACCTTAGTTTTCTGCAGTTTATCATGTTCATTGCCATTATTGCGGCCATGGTGCAGCTGGTGGAAATGGTGATTGAGAAATTCTCGCCCGCCCTCTATGGCTCACTGGGTATCTTCCTGCCGCTGATTGCGGTAAACTGTGCCATTCTGGGCTCGTCCCTGTTCATGGTACAGCGCGATTATACCCTTACCGAAGCGGCTGTGTTTGGCTTTACCTCCGGTATTGGCTGGTTTATTGCCATTATTGCGCTGGCGGCCATCCGGGAGCGCCTGATGTACTCCAATGTACCCGACGGCCTCAAGGGACTGGGCATTACCATGATCATTACCGGCCTTATGGGCTTGGGCTTCATGTCCTTCATGGGCATTAAGCTGGGCAATGAGAATGAGGATGAAACGGCCATTCCGGGCACTGAGAATACCACCGAGATAGTAGCGCCCCAGGAATCGGCCTCTGCCGGTATCCACTACATTGACTGATTCGCTTTTTATCCCGATTGATCTATAGAAGCCCTGCCCCTCTCCGGCAGGGCTTTTTGTTTATATTTTTTCCGGAGGATAAACCAAAAGTTGCTTGTTTTGCGTACTGTTTGTGTAGCGGGCCCATTTGCCTCATAAGCAGGGGAGCCCAGCCTGAAATCTGCTTTTTTCCTCATGAGTAAATTCACCACCAAGCGCCTGTTGTATTTTTTCCTTAGGGGCCTTCTTATTCTGGTACCCATAGCGCTAACGGTCTACATCATTGTAGTAACCCTGGCCTGGATCGATAGCCTGGTGCCGGCCGAAATACCCGGCCTGGGCCTGCTGATCGTAGCCTCCCTCATTACCCTGATCGGTTACCTGGCCTCTACCTTTATGGCCAAACCCATTTTTGAGCTGGTAGAAGAGCTCATCATGGAAGTACCCCTCATCAGCATGATCTACTCCAGCATCAAAGACCTGCTGGCAGCCTTTGTAGGGGATAAGAAAAAATTTAACCAGCCGGTAATTGTGGAGATGCAGGAGGGAAGCCAGCTCTACAAAGTAGGCTTTATGACCCAGGACGACATGCGCATCATGGGCCATGCCGATAAGGTGGCCGTATACCTGCCGCACTCCTACAACTTTTCGGGCAACCTCTACATTGTGCCCCGGGAGCGGGTAAGCCTGCTGCACCTGCCCAGTGGTGATGTGATGAAGTTTGTGGTATCGGGCGGCGTAAGCGGCTATCAGGAGCTGCTGCTGGCCGAAGAACATGCCCGCAACCAGGAAGCGGCCCTCAAGGATGAACCGCAGAACAGCCCCATGAGCAGCCCACTGGCACCATGAGGCGGTGGGTGATCACCGATATCCACGGCTGCTACCACACCTTTAAAGCCCTGCTGGAGCAGCAGATCAGGCTTAGCCGGCAGGATACGCTCTACCTGCTGGGCGACTACATCAATAAAGGTCCCTTTAGCCGGCAGGTGCTGGACTATATTATGGACCTGCGTCAGAAGGGCTACCAGCTGGAGCTGCTGCGCGGCAACCATGAGCAGGAGATCCTGAAGGTGCTGGCCGGCAAGTCGGACCTCACCAGCCTGCGGGAAAAAGGGGGCGGCACCTTTCTGGCCAATTTTGGCATAGACCACCCGGCCGATATCCCCGAGCAGTACATCCACTTTTTTAAGGAACTGAAATGGTACCTGAGCCTGGATCAGTGGCTGCTGGTGCACTCCGGCTTTGATTTTGAAGCCCAGGATCCGTACCAGCCCGGAGAGGCCATGCTTACGCTACGGGAGTATACGGTAGATACCCGCCAGACCGGAGGCAGGCGGGTGCTGCATGGCCATACCCCCACCGACCTGGAGCAGATCATAAAAACACTTGAGGATACTACTGCTCTGGATATTTCGCTGGATGCCGGCTGTGTGTACCGCGGCAATCCCCGGCAGGGCAGGCTGCTTGCCCTGGAGCTTGGCAGCTGGCAGTGGCTAAGCCAGCCCAATATTGATATCAGCGAGAATTACCAGCCATAAGGTAACCAAAGCGCTCCTACGGTGTTCTCTTCCTAGAACCTTACCAACCAGAGGAGAGATGAATACCAATTTTTATACAATAGAGGAGGGGGAGGGGCCGCTGCTGGCAGCCGCCATTCATGACGGACACCGCCTGCGCCCTTCCATCAATGCCTATATGGGCCTGAGCAAAGAGGAGCGCCTGCGGGAAGAAGACCCCCATACCGGCACCCTCGCCCGCCTGTTTCCTACCCATATCATCGGCCACTATTCCCGTTTTGAGACCGACCTGAACCGGCCCCGCAACAAGGCCATTTACCTGAAGCCGGAAGATGCCTGGGGCCTGCATGTATGGCGGCAGTCCATCCCTAAGGATGAAGTAGAAGAATCTCTGCAAAACTATGATGCCTTCTATGCGGCCGCCGAAGCTCTGCTCCAAAAGAAAATAGATCGCTGGGGGTTTGTTTTTATCTATGACCTGCATACCTACAACCACCGCCGCGGTGGCCCGCAGGCCCGCCCGGCCAGTGAAGAGAAGAACCCGGAGATCAACCTGGGGCTGGGCAACATAGACCTGGGCCGCTGGCGCCCGGTGATCGATACGTTTACGGCCAGCTACCGGAGCAACTACCCGGGGGTTGAAAAACCCGACATACGCGAGAACGTAAAATTTGAAGGGGGCCATTTTATGCACTGGGTCCATGAGCGCTTCGGCAATAAGGCCTGCAGCCTATCCATTGAGTTTAAAAAGACCTTTATGGATGAGTGGACCAATGAACTGGATCAGAATCACCTGCACCGCATCGGGCAGGCACTTAAAGCAACTGCAGCCCCTGTACTGGAGCGGGCAGCCACATTAATTCAACGACCAGACGTACATGATCGAGGGACCTACAGCACAAACCAAGCCGTTACTAGACCAGATAAAGAACGACAAGAGCGTACATGAGACCCTGCCCGGGGGTAGTCTGCTGCACATAGACCGGCCTGTGCCGTTCCTGTGCCTCTACCGCTATCCGGAAGGCGTCAGCAAATCGTCGGAGGGCATGCTGGTAACCACCCAGCCGGCTTACCTGCTGCTGCAGGAGGCAGACCGGGAGGAAGCCGAGGCCTTTTTGTGCCAGCTGGCCGAAAGCATGCGCAAGCGCTTTGGCGCCTTTCTGCTGCTGGAGGTCTGGCGCTCCGACCAAAAGCAGGGTTTTGGGCTGGTAAGCGCTGATGACACCAATAAGCAGTTTGTGGACACCCTTAAAAAGGAGCTGGCCGAGTTTCCCCTGGCCCTTACCCAGCAGGTAAAAACCACGGACAAGTTTCCAAAGGGATTTGAGCCCCTGCTGCCCCGCAGCCTGCTGGAAGAAGAAACCGTGCGGGCCCTGGGCATGGCTATAGCCCCCTTTTATCTGAGTAGCCGTACCAGGCGCCTGTTTCCAGTTATCTTCCGGCAGTTTCGCCGGGAGCTTTCCATAGCCCTGCGCAAGTTCTTCTATGACTTTGCCCGGGTGCAGACGCGCATGGAGGTGGCCCACTACCACAGCCTGGGCCGCCAGCATGAGGGGGCCCTGGTATGGGAGATCGATCAGGAGCTGGTGGAGATCAGCAGCAGTTTTGATTTTTTGCTGCTCACCTCAGTGGTCAATCACCAGGAAGCCTGGCAGGAATTTAAAAGGAGCGGCTACAACCAGGCGCCCACCTTTCTGTACCGGCTCATACCAGTAGATCCCGAACTGCTAAAGCGCCGCCTCTACCAGGTGCCCATTGAGGAGCTGGATGATCCAACCCTTGCCTTTGTGTTCCGGGATAAGCGCAAGGAGCTGGAGCGCCTGCTCAACATGCTGGAAGAGCGCAATACCCCTGATTTCAGGCTCTCCAGCATACAGGTGTTTGGCGGGGCCGAAGAAGAACTCGTAGCCAAGGCCAACCAGATCCTGGATTATCAGCAGGAGGCTGTGCTGGACGAGGCCGACGAGGATCAGACGCACCCCATCAGCACGGAAGCCTTTGCCGAGATGGCCCGCCAGGAAATTGCCTGGATGAAACAGCAGTATGAGGCGCTGGATGCCACCGTAAACATCCGCAAAGACATCACCGGCCTGATGGTTTCGCGCGGACAGTTGCTCATCGGAGAAGGATTTACCACCAACAGCCGGCGGGCACAGGCCCTTATTCAGCACGAGGTGGGCACCCATGTGCTTACCTTCTACAATGGCAAGGCACAACCCTTGCGCCAGATGTACGTAGGTTCTCCAGGGTATGAGGATCTGCAGGAAGGACTGGCGGTGCTTTCAGAATACCTGGTAGGAGGGTTAACACTGGGCAGGCTGCGTACGCTGGCCGGTCGGGTTATTGCCGTAAGCTGCCTGCTAAAGGAGGCCGATTTTGCCGAGACTTTCCGGGTCTTGCATAAAGACAAGGGATTTACCCCCTATACGGCCTACAGCATTACCGAACGGGTGTACCGCGGCGGCGGTATGACCAAAGATGCCGTGTACCTGAGGGGCCTGCTGCACCTGCTCAACCATCTTGCAGAAGGCAATGAGCTGGCCCCCCTGCTCATTGGCAAGATACGACAGGATTATCTGCCCATTATTGATGAACTGATACAACGCAAAATACTCAGACCAGCCCCCATCATGCCCCGCTATTTTCAGGATCCGGAAAGCATGAGGCGGCTTAAAAGTTTACACAACAAGGTAGATGTACTTTCGCTTCTTACCTAAATGCTTATTTTTTTAACCCAATGAAAATACTTTTTGTACTGGATGATGTCGCTACCGAATATGAGCGCAACACCACCGTTCTACTGGCGCACCACATGCACAATAAGGGGCATGAGGTACTACTGTCCGATGTGCGCAACATGGCCTATCATGCCGACGGGCATATGGGCGCCCATGCCTATGTAGCGTCTAAAAAGAGCTACAAAACGCAGGAAGAATACATACGCGATATCATCGAAAGCGCAAAAGATAAGCGCACTGCGCCGCAAACCATCTCAGGAGCCGAGCTGGATGTGATCTTTGTGCGCAATGACCCTTCCCGCCAGCAGGGACAGCAGTGGGCCCAGACAGCCGGCGCCGTATTCGGACAGGTAGCCACCCAGGATGGGGTTATTGTGCTCAACGACCCCTTTACCCTTTCCGATAGTGTAAATAAAATGTATTTTCAGCAGTTTCCGGAAGAGGTTCGGCCCAAGACCGTTATCTCCCGCGATCCAAAGGAGATCAAGGAGTTTTACCAGGAGCAGAAAAAAAGGGCGGCGTAGTGATGAAACCCCTGCAGGGCTCCGGCGGACAGGGGGTATTTCTGGTGAATGAAAAGAACGAAGCCAACCTTAATTCCATGATCGAAGCCAACCTGCGCGATGGCTACATCATTGTGCAGGAATACCTGCCCGAAGCAGCCCAGGGCGATATTCGCCTGTTTATGATCAATGGCGAGATCTTTGAGCCGGACGGCAAGCTGGCCGCCATGCACCGCTTTAACGATACCGGCGATGCCCGCAACAACGTATCGGCCGGGGGCAAGATCAAGAAAGCCAAGCTAACCGATGAGATCCGGGAGCTGGCCAGCTGGGTACGTCCCAAACTGGTGCAGGATGGGGTGTTTATCTGCGGGCTGGACATTGCCGGCAAAAAGCTCATGGAAACCAATATCTTTAGCCCGGGTGGCCTTACCGATATCAACAACATGATGGAGTACAACTTTGCGGCACCCCTGTGCGAAGCCATCGAGCGTAAGGTAGAGTACCGCCGGGTGTACGGGCCTGGACGCCTTTCCAATAAACTGCTTAACACGCTCTAATGGCGCAAATTGTATTAGTTAAGGGAGATCTGACCAAACAGAAGGTGGATGCGCTGGTAAATGCTGCCAACACCAAGCTGCAGGGCGGGGTGGGGTAGATGGCGCCATCCACGCCGCCGGAGGCCCTTCCATACTGGAGGCCTGCCGGGAAATTGTGGCCAAACGGGGCAATAAAGGCATCAAGCCCGGCGAGGCGGTGCTTACAACTGCCGGCCAGCTGCCGGCCCGCTTTGTGATCCATACGGCCGGTCCCATCTGGAAAGGTGGCTCTAAACGGGAAGGCAAGGTACTGGCCGACTGTTACCAGAACAGCCTGCTGCTGGCCCACGAACATTGCCTGAGCTCGGTGGCCTTTCCCAACATCAGCACTGGCGTATACGGCTACCCCAAAGAAGAAGCGGCCGAGATTGCCATCGGCATGGTGCGCTACTGCCTGCAGGAGGCCCAGTGTACCAATGTGAAGGAAGTTCGCTTTGTGTGCTTCGATGATGAGAATTTTCAGCTCTACCGCCAGCGCATGCGGGGCGAGGCCATCTCGCTCTAGTGCTTGTCGGCACTACCATAAAGAAGCCCCGGCCACATTGGCCGGGGCTTCTTTATTTTTATCTGCAGGGCAGCACTGCCAAAGGGAGCAGCAGCATGCTTAGCCAGCCTATTTTTTAGGCTTGCGGGCCTGTTTCTCGTCTTTTTGCTGGCGCTGGGCTTCCTGGCTGGCCTTGAGGGCTTCTTCCAGTCGAGCCTGAAAACCACCTTTTTTCTTGTCTTTGTTCTTCAGGCGGTTGCGCTCCAGCATGGCCAGTATCTTGTTGTCATCCACAAAACGGCGGATCAGATCCTGCTGGGCAAAGGTTACGATGTTGGAAACAAAGTAATAGTAGGTAAGCGCAGCGGGGAAGGAGTTCAGGAAGAATAGGAAGGTGATGGGCATGATGTAGCTCAGCGTCTTCATGGGGCCCTGCACGGCAGCCGACATCTGCTGGTTGCGGTGGGTATAAATGATGGTCGATACCGTCATCAGCAAACAGAATAGGCTTACATGATCACCATAGAAGGGGATCTTGAAGGGCAGCGTTACAATGCTGTCGTAGGTAGAGAGGTCATTGGCCCAGAGGAACTGCTCCTGCCGCAGCTCAATAGAGTTGGGGAAGAAGTAGAACATGGCAAACAGAATGGGCATCTGCAGCAGCATGGGCAAACAGCCGCTGATGGGGTTAATGCCCAGCTGCGAGTAAAGCTTCATCTGCTCCTGCTGCATCTTCATGGGGTCGTCCCCATGCTTTTCCTTTAGCTCATCAATCTGCGGCTTCAGTACCCGCATTTTGGCCATGCCCATATAGGACTTATAGGTGAGCGGAAAAAGCAGCAGCTTGATAAAGAGCACCAGCAGGAAGATGATGATGCCGTAATTGCTGATAAACTGCTCCAGGAAGTGGAAAACCGGGATGATCAGCCACTTGTTGATGGGGCGCAGGATAAAATAGCCCAGGTGCACGTTTTGGCCAAAGCCATCTGTTACCTTGCGCAGCATGTAGTAGTTATTGGGGCCGAAGAAGTAGGTAAAGCTTCCGCCGGCCTGTGCTACGCTATCAGAGAGCTGCAGGCGAATATCGGCATGTTTTACAAAGCTGGTATCATTGGCCGGTATATTGGCCGAGATGGCGCCGCTGCTGAAGCTACCATCCCTGGCAATGAGGGCTGCGGTAAAGAAGCGGTGGTTAATCCCTACCCATTTGATGGGCTCGCCAATCTGCTCTTCTTCCAGGCCAGTGGTATGCCGGTCCAGCTCCTCGTAGTCTTCGCCAAGGGTGTAGTAGTTGAGGGTGGTGCGGGTACGGCTGTCGTCAATATCCCGCTCCAGGTTGCGCAGGCGCTGCTGCCATCGGTACTCCAGGGGTGCCTGCTGGCTCATGCCGCTGGTCTTCAGATCGTACTGCAGCTGGTAGCTATCGGCAGGCAGGGTATAGGCATGCTGCACCTGGGCGCCATTGGGCAGATTCAGGCTAAAGACTACCTGCTGTCCGGCCTCGGTAGTGCGGGTCTGGGGGCTATAGTACAGGCTGTGCAGGTCTATCGGGCCCCGCTCGGTCTGGGTCTGCAGGCTAAACTGGGCCTTGCCTTCTTCTACCAGGTAAAGGGGTTGCTGATGATAGGTCTTGTATTCTTTCAGCAATACGCTTTTCACTATGCCCCCGCGGCTGCTTAGGGCTATGCGCACCAGTTCGTTCTCCAGCACTATCTCCTGCTCATCGCCCTGCATGGCGGCGGCATAGGCACCCCAGCGCTGGCTCATCTGGGCCTGGCGCAGGGAGTCGGGCAGGGCTGCTTCGGCAGGCTGTGCCGATGCCTGAGCATCAGCCGCCTGGCTGGTAGGCGCCTGCTGCTGCGGGGCCGGGGCAGGGGGCTCCGGTGCAAAGAAGAACATGTATACCATAAACAGTATACTGATCAGCACCAGACCCGTTATTTTGTCTTTGTCCATTTTCGCGTGTTAATCCTTCTGTTTCTTTTCCTTGTATTCCTGGGCCGCCTTCACAAAGCGGATAAAGAGGGGGTGAGGGGTCAATACCCGGCTCTGCAGCTCGGGGTGAAACTGCCCGCCCACAAACCAGGGGTGGTCCTTTAGCTCGATCATCTCCACCAGGCCGGTATCGGGATTGGTGCCCGAGGCCAGCATGCCAGCCTTTTCAAATTCTTTCAGATACTGGTTGTTAAACTCATAGCGGTGGCGATGGCGCTCGCTGATCTTGAGTTTGCCATAGGCCTGCGCGGCCTTGCTGCCTTTGCGCAACTCGCAGGCATAGCTGCCCAGGCGCATGGTGCCGCCCATTTCCTGTAGGTTTTTCTGATCTTCCATCAGGGCAATTACCGGATGGGGGGTGTCCTTGTCCATTTCGGTAGAGTTGGCACCTTTTAGGCCCAGCACATTGCGCGCAAATTCAATTACGGCACATTGCATGCCCAGGCAGATGCCCAGGAAGGGGATGCCGCTCTCGCGGGCAAAGCGTACAGTCTCGATCTTGCCCTCAATGCCCCGGTCGCCAAAGCCGGGCGCTACCAGAATACCATCCAGATGGCCCAGCATCTGAGCGGCATTGTCGGCGGTGATCTCCTCAGAGTGGATCAGCTTCAGCTGCACCTTGCACTCGTTGTGGGCACCGGCATGTACAAACGACTCGATGATGGACTTGTAGGCATCGGGCAGCTCTACATATTTGCCCACCAGGCCTATGCACACATCGCTGGTAGGGTTTTTGAGCTTGCCCAGAAACTCCTTCCAGTGCTCAATGGCCGGCTCCTGCTTATGGGGCATGCGCATTTTGGAAAGCACGCGCTCATCCAGCTTTTCTTTGAGCATCAGCAGGGGCACATCGTAGATGGTTTCGGCATCCAGGGCCTCAATCACCGAGTTGATGTTTACGTTGCAGAACAGGGCCAGCTTTTTGCGGATGTCCTGCGGCAGGCGGTGCTCTGAGCGGCATACCAGAATATCGGGCTGAATACCCGCTTCCAACAACTGTTTTACCGAGTGCTGGGTGGGTTTGGTCTTAAGCTCGCCAGCCGATTTCAGGTAGGGGATCAGCGTCAGGTGGATCACCAGGAAGTTATTTGGGCCCACCTCCCATTTTACCTGGCGCACCGCTTCTATGAAGGGCAGCGACTCAATGTCGCCCACGCAGCCGCCTATTTCGGTGATCACAAAATCATACTCGCCGGTTTCGCCCAGCAGGTACACATTGCGTTTGATCTCATCAGTAATGTGGGGCACCACCTGCACGGTCTTGCCCAGGAATTTACCCTGGCGCTCGGCAGTGATTACATTATGGTAAATGCGGCCGGTGGTGATGTTGTTGGCCTGTGAGGTGCTGATGCCCAGAAAGCGCTCATAATGCCCCAGGTCCAGGTCGGTCTCGGCCCCATCATTGGTCACATAGCACTCGCCATGCTCGTAGGGATTGAGGGTGCCCGGATCGATGTTGATGTAGGGGTCGAATTTCTGGATGGTTACCCGAAAGCCGCGGGCCTGTAGCAACTTGCCCAGAGAGGCTGAAATGATGCCTTTTCCTAAGGAAGAAGTTACTCCGCCCGTAACGAAGATATATTTAGCTGATGCCATTCAAGTATAGATGGTGCACGACTTACGGGGTACAAAGGTAGCTTTTTCCGCCGAATAAAGTAAAAGGCTTTTCTTTTTTATCTGGCAGCAGGCCCCGGCTCGGGCAGGCAGCTCCCATTTGTAAAAGTACAAATAGGGCTGGCACGGTGTAAATAGTGTTCTGCCAAGGGGCGGTGAGAAAGATGGGGGAGTAGGGCAAAGAAGGAGAAATAGACTGTGGATTATTTCTACAAATAGAATTATTCGAGGGCAAAACAGCTGTTGCAAAAATTCAATTTCTCCTCTTTTTGGGCTTTACATTATGGGTGTAAGGTGCCCCCCTCTTTTTGCAAATTTTAGAGGCAGCCTCTCCCTACCTTTAAAATAGTGAAAAAGCCTGCATCAGGCTTACACCATTATTTAAAAGGAGACTGCATATTGAAAACGTTTACCATACTCCTACAGACCTGGGTGCTTGTGCTGCTGCTGGGGTATAGCGCAGCTAATGCTCAGGATTGCAGCATGATCACCGGCGCGGGAGGCGATATTTTTCCCGACAAGCGCTGCGCTCCGGTTGTGGCTACCCTGCAGGCGCGCTTCTTTTCTCCGGCAAGCCAGCCGGCCATAGCCAACTTCAAAATCAAGGTAAGCTGGGCTGATGGAAGCGCTCCGGAGATCTTTCCGGCAAGTGCAAGCCTGAACGCAGATGGTACAAGTTGGGTGTATGAAATCAAAAATATTAAACATACTTACCCCAAAGGGGGCGAAGACTGCAACTATGTAGTAGAGGCCTACCCCATTATCAACAATACGGTAGAGTGTACTTCCAAATTCTATAGGGGGAATGTTACCGTATGGGATACCGATGATGAGAACGGGGGCGAGCTGGCCCTGTCCTCCTTTCTATTATGTATGCCCCGGTGAAACCATTGCCATTACCTTTAATGATG